>JBJTUH010000022.1:0-16431 GCA_046080605.1 Vampirovibrionales bacterium | reverse complement strand
CCATGAGCTTGGTAGGCTTGTGCCAAAGCCTCCCAACCCTCAGCATGATGAGGGGAAAGCCCCACATGTTTCTTGAGTAACACCATCGCCTTATCCTGTTCATGAAGACTTGTGTAGGTTTTACCTAACTCATAGAGTGCCTCGCTATACTGGGGTGTTTCAGGCGAAAACTGGTCAATAGCGTCCAACAAATACAGTTCTGACTCTTTCAATTGTCCTCTTTCACGATGCACAGCACCTAAAATGAGGCATATCATTGGGTGCATAGGTCTACTTGGATACAACCTTTTATAGACCAAGCTTGCCTTCAACGCTTCACGCTGAGCATCCGCCCATCGTTGAGCTTGATAGTATCGATACGCTACCAAAAGACGCTTTTCAATATTATAAGGGTCATGCACAAGAGCCGTAAGTGCTTCCTGTAAGTCTGGAGGAGTCAGACTCCGAATCAACTTATCACTCCTAGGACGGTCTTGTTCCTGAGCATCAAGCCCCACATGGGTATAACGTAATGCTCCTGTAGCATACCCTTGTGGTAATGCCCACACAGGTAAAAATGCGTGAGGCAACAACAAGATATATATCAAACCCAGCACCACAAAGCAACGCTTCACTACATCAAGCGAACACTTCCTTAGACCCTCGCCATCATCGCACTCTGGTTCAGGAAGCTCTTTGGACAAGGCATTCAAAAAAAACCTAGACCAAGCGTTATGATGATATAACACAGGAAGCACGCTCCAAACACCTCCAAAAGGGGTCTGTTTTTAAATCTTAATAAAAACAAATTATTATTCTACAGCTTCGACACAGCACCCTCTCTTAGCAAGGTAAAGCATTAGAAGCTCCCCCGTGTAGCGTAACAAACCTTAAGCCTACTCAAAACAAAGTTTCGGAAAAACATCAGAAAAAATACCAGTATATACCTTAGACACTGAAAACAACCCTATATTTTATTGAACCTCATGCCGAAAGACTTACTACACACGTTATCTCATGAAGCACTTCTTTCAGGTCAGGGCGTAATGTCATAACGGCATTGCAGGAAACGATAAAGGTTATAACCTATCATGGATATTGGGGTTTTTATTAATCTCACAAAAGACTTCTGGACACGCCAGAACCCGATTGGTAACGCCATAGAACAGGCAAAACAGTCTATTGATTATTTAATCAATCTGAAAAGTCATAAAAAAATCATGAAGTTCAGATATAAAATGTATGAAAAGCAAGTCAATGACCTTGAAACAGCCATTACAACCGCAAGCATTACTGACCAACAAGGACAAAAATTATACCGTAAGTTTTAAAAAACATCTGTCTTGCGTCCTCAATAGTACCTTTAGTTTATCCCTCTTTGCGTCGATACCTTACAGTGGTGAAAGTAATGATTACTTGAGTCCACGATAAAGCCCACAGTTCAAACCCTATTTTATACCATTGAAGAGATTTCGCTCATTGCCTGAAGCATGACTATCGTACATACTACACACTAGCTCAAGGGTTTAATACGTCTATGACACGTTCTTCTAACATGACAAAACATCATCGTAGTAAGCTCCCTCAAACGAAAGAACAAAGACTTTCTCAGCACGTGCATGGGTGTTTAAGTAATGAGGTAGACTTACAAGCCTACTACCAGCGCAACCGACAAGAAACATGTAAAGAGGAGCCTCAAAGCGTTGCCTCTCTTTTAGAGCAGCGTATTAAGCTTAAAAGCATGCACTAAACGCTTTCTTCATCAAGTCACAGCCTGATACACAAAACTTATCGTGTTAAGTAGAAGTATATGCTACCTCTTAACGGGTAATATGCTCAGAGCTACTCAGCATTTGGAGTTGTTTCAAATGCTTTTCAAAATTTTCACTACTTCCGTTGAGGAAAATACTATTTCCTTGACCATGTTCAGCGATATATTTCATGCCATCAATCCACTGTAATAATAAAATGCTTGAGAATGTTAAGCCTGATTGCATCAGTGCTTGGGTTGATTGAACCCTTGCTTGGGCAACCAGCACCTCTTGCTGGGCAAGCCCTTCTCCTTTCAGGACAGAAGCCATTTTTTGTGCTTCAGCCTTTTTAAGTTCCTTAATCAGGGTTGCTTCTCCTTCATTTAACGCAGCTGCCTTGAGGTTTTCACTGGCAACCACCTGTGCCATTGAACGCATGACGGCTTCATCAAACAAAATATCATTAATCTGCAAGTCAATCAGCTGATACCCCCAACTCGCCAGACTCGTATCCATATTCAGTTTGACCGCTTTAACGATTTCTTCCCGTACCCCTAAAATCTCATTTTGCCGTTTCCCTGCCACAAAAGACCGAATATTCCCTTCCACACTCCGAATCAGTGCCTGCATGAAACTGGCTTCATCGACAAACTTAAACGCTACTTTCTGAATGGTTTCAGCCCTCTCATCTAATGTGGCATATAAAAGCATCGCCTTAAAGTCAACATTGGCTTGGTCAGCCGTGGTTGCCGTAAATTCAATTTCAATAGACTGATGCTGGGTTGACACCTGTTTAAAAATGGTTTCAGTCAGCGGGTTCTTAAAATGAATCCCTGCCCCTGCAATACGACGATATTTTCCAAAAGAGGTAATCACAGCAATTTTACCTTGTTGAACGGTATAGCAGCCTCGTAATGTGATGAACAATCCAACCAATATGGTCACAAGGGTGCTTACTTCAAGGGTGGCAAGCATTGTATTAATGGTTTGCATGGGTTAAGCCGTCTTTCTAAACACACAAAAAGCAACAAGAAAATTTATACTATCTTAAGCAGGGAACTCTGAAGAGTGATGCTCTAGGATACACCAGCTATTTTTATATTTTTTACACACAAAAGAGTACCTTGCTGGGATAGCCTGCCGTACCCCTTTTTTCAAATGGCTAAACTCATACGTTCCCGATTGAATAAAAATATCACCGTAACTCCGAGTTTCATACGCTTGAAACGTCACTTGCAATGCTTCTAGTTCTAAAAGATGCTCAAAGTAAGTTTTAATAGGAATGTGTCCGCTCCCTAAATGGATCGCAAAAGTACCCCAAAGCAAGGCATCATAGTCATAGTGGTTGACAATCTGTAATAAATTATGACTGTTAATGGCATGCCCCCACTCTCGAATGAATAAGGTCAAACTCTTTTGGTCCGAGGGTAACTTACGGATACTACGGTAACGTTTTCCACCTGTAAGTTCATCGGTTTCAATCACAGTATGCTCTAAGGTAAGTTCCATGACAGGTTCCACAAACTTATTCGTAAACTTTTTAATCATATCAAGTAAGGGCGTTTTATGATGACGATCAATGACATAGGTAATCGCAACATGAATGGCAAGTGCTATGAGTAGCCCCTCAAAAATGCCATGCTTCCACACAAACAAAGCACAGAACACTGACAACATAAAGGCATATTTGCCTGATTCTGCCACATGAAGAATCCCAACAATCATTTTCCAACCCGAAAAAAGCATTAAGACCGCAAGAGAAAACTCTGGCACATGCTCTAACAAGTAATGCTGTGTCCCAAAAAATAGCAACACACCCGCCGTAAAAACATTAGAAACCTTCGTCACAGCACCCGCCATGGTATTGGTGGTACTTTTTGCAAGTCCATCTAGGTTAGTCATTCCTCCAAAAAAGCTTGAACCCATATTCGCAATCCAGATAGCCAGCAAACTGTTATTACTATTCGTCGGACGTTTAAGCGGGTCAAGTTTTTCAATCGCAACATTGCTCATGACTTGCTCAATGACATCAATACTTGCGAGCATGACGGCATAGCCAAGCATATGAAGCAATATACTTGGGTGATGTGCATCTATGTGTGGTATAGGAAGCTTCAACATGAGAGGTAAATGCTCAATATGGAGCATCGGCACCTGTACATACTGTGCAATGAATACACTCGCTAAAATAGTGACGATATAAGGAATCCCTGGGCTTGTCTTTTTGAACTTATTGAATAAGTAGAAAAAAAGCCAAGCACAAAAAGCGGATACGCCTATCAGATAGAGCCGTTCTTGAGTCAGCCATACGCCTTGCGTATGTAACTCTGGCTGGAGTGTGGTATACGTATAAGGTAAAAACTTAAGAAATATTTTTACACCTACCCCCGCCAATAGACCCTCAACCAAGTAAGCAGGCACTGCTTTAAGAATGTATTTCTCCCATCCTCCTCGCCACACCAAAAACTGGAAAAAGCTAGTCATAAAAATAAGAAAGGGCATATTACTTGCCCCAAACTCATGAATTCCCAACGCAAGTACAGGTGCAAGACCTGCAGCGATACCAGGTGTACCCGTATAGTTGCCTTTTTTAAACAAAGACACCAAAAAGCCCACCAAGCAGGCAAAAACAACCGTATATAGTCCTGTTTGAATCGGGTATTCCGACATCAAACAAATCCCAATCGTTAAAGGGATTGCCATCAATCCTGTGACAGTACCTGCAATGCCGTCTTTACGAAGCGTATCCCAACTAAACTTAGTATGGGGCTTAGGAAGTCCTGTCTGACGTAAATGAAAACTCGTTTTTGTCATAGACGGAAGAGTGGTCAAGGTTATCATAAGCAGAAATCCTCAAACTCCTTTTTCATGGTAAAAAGGGACATCACTAAAGGGTAAAGAGGTTAAGAAGGGAGAAAACAAAAGACACCAACGTACCAGAGAAACCCATCAGACAAGGTTCAAGGTGCTATTTACACTCATTCGCCATAATACGTGACGTACATAGTACGAGAGGTTTGGAACGCCACAAAGCTATATTTTACATTTACGCCCCATGAGCCTCATGGTAACACGTATTAAAGAACTTGAGGCATTTTATGACAGCTTTGTCACTTCCAATACCGTTTAGGCCACCCTAAAGAGGATATTTTTCTTATAGCAAACCTCATAACGACCTTGCTCCACTTCAAGTGGCGAGCTATTACCCTTTAAAGCCTTCCTCAACAGCCCCTCTCACATCTCCCACTCATATGATGAACGTTTGGATTAATACCCCTTGGCGAGATAAACGACTACAAACAAAGTCTCATATAGTACCACGCTTTGAGGAAGCCTACGATGAAAAAGTGGCCATTCACCTTCAGCCTAACCGAAGTGTTAGTGCCATTTTACACGATGTAGGCATAGCACCTCCCTTTGCATCACGTCATGCAGGCTACGAAGCTCATCAGAGACCTAGAAGCTTACAAACCAGTTTTTTCGCACTCCCCCAAAATGCCCCTCGTCAGCATACCTTAGAAGCATTCACTGAGGCATAACGAGAAGGCACACCCCCTCTCATCCTATCAATATACGACTCACAACTTACAGCCCTAAGGAAAATCGTTGATATCACCGAAACATCCTATATTTGGGTGACCTGTTGCTTATAGCACATTTAGGTACTGGTTTGAGGAATAACGACAGTCTCTATGGCATTGAATTTTGACCTTCATGCACTTCAATCACAACTTATCACGCACTGGGCAACCTTTAAGCGATTACTGATTGGCGACCTTTTACCCCTTGAGGGCAGTAGCATAGGGCAACATGTGCAGGAATCTGCAGCTTCTGTAAGTACAAACGAACCCTCGCCTCATGCTAGCGTAACACATGCTCATACAGTTAAAATTGCTCGTCACGCCGATGCCACCATTGTAGCGAAAAGTGATGCTATTTTTGAACAAGGCATTCAAGCCGCACAAGAACATCAACTTGAAGAAGCAAAAAAGCTTTTTCAGGAGGCACTAAAAATAGATAGTACTCAAACAGAAGCTTGGTATAACCTAGCCCTGCTACACAAGCACCTTGAAGACATGCCCTCTGCCCTTCACTGTGTTCGGCTCTTCCTACAACAACTTCCAGGAGACCTCGACGGTGAAATGCTCTATTTACGCCTGATACTTGAACAACCTAAGTATTTACAAACACGGAATGAAACCCTTCTCATGATTGGCTCATGTTGTAATATGCTTCCGCAAGAGCATATGATGCGTCCCATTTTAGAACTCTTTACGAAAGTCCTAGAGCTAGATTCAGCCAAAAGCATGGGACGACTCAATGTATCTGAAGAAACCATTAATGAACACTTAGCAACCATTGATGAGCTACTCAAACATATTGATAGTCATCCTTTACGAGATGAATGGTTTCAAACCCTTCTTTTCATGAAAGCCACGGTATTAAGACAACTTGACCGTTTACCTGAAGCCATTGCTACCTACATGGATCTATTGGTTTTGAACCCCAACCATATTGAAGGAGTCTATCAGCTTTCACTCCTGTTTGCACAGTATGAAGACTGGCATCAAGTTGAAGAATTGAACTATAAAGTCCTTGAAGCGTATCCTGACCATCATCAAGCCCTCAATCAGCTTGGACTTGCTCAGTTTGCTCTTGAAAACTTAGAGGCTTGTGTCGATACCTTTAAGCGAGCCATTGAGCTTGCACCTCAAGAACTGATTTATAAAAATAACCTTGCTTATGCCTATGAAAAAATGGGACGTATCGGAGAAGCACTCAGGTTATTAGAAGAAGTACTTAACCTTGAAACTGACCCCAGCATTAAGGAAGAAATTCAGGACGATATTAAGGCAATCCAAACCAAGTACAATGCGTCATAGCATTAAAAATGCTCAAGTTTCTGTTGAAGTATGTCGAAACAATGATAGATCGTACCCAAAGGTTATTCAAGCGTTTGAGCTAGAGCCTTTACAGAAAAAGGCTTGGCATCACGTAAAAGTTTATCATTGAGGGTTACCACAGAAACGACAGGGCGTTTATGGCGTGTGTTGAATAAGCATCCACAAAGCAATCAAAAATGACCACACACGGTTTTATCGATTAAAAGTTACCATCGTTGATGTATGAGAAGTATTTGTAGGGTATCACTGGGAGGTTTGGGTTATGGAAGATTTGAAAGGCTATGGTATGACGCTATTAAGTCGCACGCAACTGAATTGCTTTGGTACACCGCATACACGCTCCCATGGCCATCAACGCTCAGGACAAGCAGCAGTTTTGGCTATTTTTGTGCTAACACTGACCGTCTTGATGTTTGCAGCACAAATGGTTGCAGGCATTCAACGACAAGTAGCCATGCAAACAACGTTCAGACAAACCAATGATTTCTCATTAACCATTGCACTGCAAGGAGTCCAGGAAGCCCTAGCGTCTCGAATGTTTCCAAGGTCTAACCAACTAAACTTTTTAGAGTTCACCAACAACCCCGGCAATACTCAAGGAAGTGGAAGGAAAATTTATAACAATGGAAAACTTGTAGGACAGTTTCCCTTTTTCCCTGAGTCAGGATTCGTCTATGACAACCTAGATGGTCAAAATCCCAAAAAAAAGCTTTTAGGAGCCTATCACTACATGGTACTAGGGGGAGACTCTGCACAGAACCGTCTGGCAACGGCCGATAACAATGGTGGCACCACAATGCAGCGGTATTTAACCAGTTACAAAGACTTATTAAATAATGTCAGTTATGTCCCCAAAACGGTACCTTTTTACATCGTCTCTCGTTCATTACACTGTACAGATGCGAACTCTGGGCGGGTAGTGCCAGGTGCCTTGAATGAAACAATGCTTAAGAAACTGACAGCTGATACACTAAGTAAAATTCGGAGCCGTCACGGGTCATTATGTAGTAATATGGCAAATACTCGCCTTGAATCTAAAATTGTTGTACTGGCTGTAAACCTCGACCAAAGTGATACCAGTATTAATGCACGAGACTATGCCGAAGGGATGCTCGTTTTTAATGATGACTTTTTCAAACTTCCCAACAACTGGTATGGGTTTGTTCCGAATGTTGGCTGGACAAACGGCAAAAATTCAAACAGCGATAAAGGGATTGACTTCAACACAGCTTACTCGCAGACAAGTAGCAGTAATAGTTACAAGTTAGCACCTTCACGTTTGATGCGTGTCATTTTTTATGATGCTGGTTTAAAAAGCTCTGACCCACTCAATGCTATTGTGTATGATATTGATATGTCGAATGTAACACCAGGAACACAAGTGACACTGAATGGGAATACAGCCACTGGGGGTGCCAAAGTCATTCGGAATAATGTCAGTTGGACCTCAGGGATGCCTGCCATTCCTCCTTATTCCATGGTGAAATTATTCTTCCAAGGACCTATCGATTTTCGTTCTATTAGTAACTATGACCCTGCACGATGCGACCAAGCCGCAAACCAATGTAACATCATGGTCATTGACCGAGGTGCAGGAGGAACGGTACTCAATGCCAATATTGCACCCATGCTACCTTCTTCTGCCCACTTTTTGGTAGGCACTGGCTTCATCCCAGGGAATGGTACGCCTCGTTTACATGAACTATACGTCCGCTCAAGTGCTATTCGTGACTATTCAGGCTCAACCATGGCAGGTCAAAAAGGGTTGAACGTCGTCACAGGAAGTGAATCAGATGGTAGAGCTTACCGTATTATGTTCCGAGTAGAATAGCCCGTAAAAAACGCATCAGACTATTAGAATAAACAACGCCTGTTGCTATTGTGATGACTCACAATAGCAACAGGCATGTTAAACCCTTTTTATGACGGGTGATACCTTAAAAGTTAGGTGATACGATTATAAGGACATCCTTTACACTGAGACGGAACCTCTTGAGTTTCAGCTTCAGGCTTATGATGATAAATCGAGGCAAGCCACTGAAAAGTATAATGCGTATACCACTCGGAATGCCAAAACTTGACCTCCTGATGCTTCACAAATAAACGCCCCATCGCACACGGAGATAAGCTCCCTGTCGAAACATCCATCGCAACCTGATTGATAAAAGCCTCTAATGGAAGTGCTTGACTAGAAACACAAACAGCCTCACAATGGCGCACCGTACGAGGATGCGTTGACTCTAGTACGGGCAGCGTAATCAGTAAAGGGGTTTGAGCCTTTTCAACGTGAGCCAATAGCTCTCTTACTTTCGTATCTTGCTTAAGCAACGTATGCACCTGACGCATCTCAGCTTGTGGGTATACTGTGTTATGGAACACCAAGCCGTGAACGCCCAGTGTCTCAGCTTGCTGAATAATGCTTTGATACTGTTGGATAGATACTTGTGTGACAGGTGTAACCAGACGAATACGAGTGCCTGCTGATTTCAAGGCGTAATGCTGGTGTGCCTTATGCCACAGTTGCATAAAGTGCGTTAATTTAATCCATAAAGGTTGAAACGTTTTCTGAACCTCTCGGTAAGTTTTACCTGTTTGAATTTTGTAATGGCTTGGGGTAACCCCTTCAATATAAATATCAAGCTGTAATGGCGGTGCTTTTAATAATTCAGGCAAACGATGGAGCAAGTGGTCTACATGCACCGTAAGGTGTTGAGTCGCTTGTGGGAACCGACGATGAATCGCATGGATCCAATCAAAACAAAAAGGCCATGCCAACATATCTTGTTGGTACTGAGACCCAGGCTCATGAAAATAGACTGCCTGCAGTGCGTCTACATGTTCCAACCAATAATGTACTAATTTATGAGAGTCTTGACGCTTTTGAGTATACGCTTGAGTGGTAGTATCTGTAGGAACCTGCTGAAAATAAACAGGAATGGAAGGAAGCTGATGCGTTTTCAACAGTAAGGCAAGCTCTTCCCAAGTAGGTCCTGCTTCAGCTGAAACATGCAATGAGGTGGGTAATATAGGGGCTGAAACCATAGGTGCTTTAGGTACCAATAAATGCCAATGACTCGGGAGAGGCATATCCGTTACTTGATAGGTTGGGGTTCCCTCATAATGCTTAGGAACCGTCACCTGTTGGTGCAAGGTGAGGAAAGCATCTGTCAGCCAATGACTTAGACGATGCACCAAGCCTTCCCCTTTTCGAGGCGGAGAAAGGTCTTTCTCCGTGTAAAGATTTTCTCCATGAGAAGCACTTGTCAGGCGAGAAGCATAAGATAACTCAGAACGATAGGGCATAGAAACATCTCAGCATGTCACAGGGTACATCATCTTTCCGAACACCACAAGCACCACTCCATGGAGTGTAGCATCACAGATACGATCGTCATGCCATCAGAAAGCATAGAATCCCCTATCTAAAGGACTTTTAAGCATTTCTCATGAGCTATGAAGCTAAAAACGCCTTTTTCTTGAGCGTCAACTGATACGTCAACCATGCAGAAAGCAGAAGTGTTGCAATACCATAGCCCCCCCACTGTATAAAGGTATGCCAAGGAATAGCGTAAGCAATACTCCATCCGAACGCTTGTTTGTTGATGACTTCCACTAAAATAATCGCTAAAGCACTCCCAACCATACTGCCTCCTACCACGCCGAAACCGCCTAAAAGCAAACTCTGATAGACAAGCACCCGATAGAGACGTTGACGAGACATCCCCAAACGATAGAGTGTCTGAAAGAGCGGCGCAGATAAAAGCGTCATCATCAGCAACGCTCCTAGAAGCGTAAGTAACGTAATACCTAATGTGATTGCCTGTAACGCATAGGTAATGGCAAAGGTACGGTTAAAAATCCTCAAAATTTCAGCTTTTAGTTCACGATTGGTTTGGATGATTAAGGCAGTATCTTTAGGGAGGCTCTTCAATAACGAGGCTTTCACCTGTGTGGTTGAAGTGTGAGGCTTCAAGTATACCGCCACACTATTAGTAGGGTTGCGTTTAAACCAATGAATGTACGTTTTTTTATCAACAATCACGTAACCTAAGTCACTGGCATAATCAGCATAAACGCCAATAATACGCCAGCGTGCTTGACCTAAAGGGGTACCAAGAGAGAGTGTGTCACCAAGGTGCTTGTTAAACTTATGGGAGAATGCTTCTGAAATCAAAGCCGTATCAGGCTCATGTCGCAAGCGTTGCAGTGTCGCTGTATGAGAGGCTCCTTCAAGCATTCGCAAGTTTCCGTAATGCTGAATATGTTCACTACGCCCAGCCCCCAAACGAGTGGTGCGGCCTTCAATAAGCAACTGTGTCTCATAAAAATCATCCAGTGCTTCGACACCTGGGTGATGTTGAATGTACTGTAGCACGTTGGTAGGAATCAAGCCTTCACTCCGTTTACTGACTTCTCGGGTCATGGACTGAATCCAAAGGTCAGCTCTCAAACTTTGCTGAATCCAGGCCTGCACACTTCGTTGAAAGCTAAAAATCATAATACTCAAACTCACCAACAAGCCTACCGTCACCAGTAAGCTACTCACTGCCATCCAACTACGTGAAAGGTGTCCCATGGTCAGGGCTACTGCAATATGCCAAGTTGCAGGGGTTTCCCCTAGCTTAAACAAGGTCATACCCCATGCACCCACTCGTTTCAACATGGGAAGCCCTACTAATAACGTAGCAGGCATAAGTAAAATCCCAGCGAAATTAACACTTTTCGCTGCCAAAAATCCCCAAACGGGCACCCCTTCAAAAAGCCAAGGAGGCAACTGGCACAACCCATAACTTAGCAATGCAAGGAATATCCCTAACGCTGTAAGCCATGTGGTATAACGCTTTAATCTAGGTTCCACGCTTTCAGCCCCTACCATATGGGCAGGAGGCACATGCCTTGCCTCTTGAATAGGTACAAGGGTTGCCAGCAACGTCGCTCCCGTACCCAAGCCAATAAACCATAGCCATTCACCCAGACTGACCTGTAACTGTGTGACGGCTTGCCCTGTATAGAGGAGTTGCATGGTTTGGCTCACACCTTGCAGGCTCAGCTGTGCAAGCCCCACACCTAGCACGACCCCCAACACACTTCCGATAAGACCAAGTACAAGACTCTCAAGCACCAACACATACGTTAGGGTGACTGAAGGAATGTTTAATCCACGCAATACTCCCAAGGTGCTACGACGGCGCAAAATACCTACGGCATAAGTGTTATAAATCAGTAACATACTCACCAATAGAGCAATAAGGGAAAGTGCCTTCAAGTTTCCTCGATACGACGCAAGCATTGCACTGGTTTGCTGCGTTTCTACTTGAGGAGACTCGCACACCACCCCTGAAGGAAGCTTAGGAGCAAACAGGGTACACGGAGTAGCGGTACCAGGGGCTTGCCACACCAACACTTGAGAGACTTCGGAAAGTTGTTGGAGTTGTTCTTTTGAAAGCACTTTAGAAGCTATGTTTATTTGGGATGAAGGAAGCACTTGGTGTATCGCACTTGCCGCAATATCACCGATGATGGTTTCCTCTGAAAGACCACTATCAAGCAAGGCACGTGCTTGATAAATGGCTCCTACTGTAAGCGTTAAGGTTCGGCTGTCTTGCACCACTTGAAAGGTACTGCCCTGCTTCCAGTGATACCGTTGAGCGAGGGTATCACTCACCCACACCACTCCTGGAGTGAAGGGAGACCACGCTGAGTGAGTCGTATCTTGTATAGGAGGACTTACAAACCCTTCTTCGGGATGGCGTTGGTAATAGTCTAACCGTTGCCATAACCCTGAAGGTTGATGCTTCGAAGATAAGACTTCATGGGCTGTATCCCGTGAACTATCAGGCACCGTACTGGCACTGAGCATATCCACGCTTAACCATGTAAGCATCACGGGGGAAGTCTCAGAAAGTAAGCGTAGCTCTACCTTTCGTAGTGCTTTCCAGCGTCCTCCTGTCTGCCATAAACGATTCAGCTCTGGCAACATCGGTCGGATATCCCACATCGTAGCAGTTTGTGAACGTAGCGTAGTGCTGGCACCACGACTGAGGGCATTGACTTGCTGGCTAAATTGTTCAATGGCAGCTTGGTTTGACACACTCATGGCAAAAGCTATTGCAACGCCCAAAGCGATACCAATGATACTCAACGACGTTCGTAATACGTTCTGTTGCCAATCTCGAACGATCCATTGTGTGAATAACACACCCATGACTTGAAGATTCAAAGAGGGAATGCGTTGTCTCATAAAAAAGGCACCCTACAGCTTAACCAACTCGATAACACGACACAGCCTACCTCAAGGGTTGCTCTACTAACCGACACACGCCCGTTTCAGAGGCTGGCTGTAAGCAAAGACGACGCGTGGCAATCGTTTGTGCAACCTCTTGACTATGTGTGACCATAAAAAGGGTAAGCTGAGAGGCTTCACTCAAACTCAAAAGTAAGGACAAGACCGTCTCAGCTGCATGGGCATCTAAATTACCTGTCGGCTCATCGGCAAACACAAGGCTCGGCTGATGTACCATAGCACGTGCAATCGCCACCCGTTGCATTTCACCTCCTGAAAGCATACTGGGCATGTGATGGACTCGATGCGATAACCCCACTTGATGGAGGATGTCACACGCTGCCTGATGCCTTCCTTTTGCCGTACGCCACGCTTCCACTCGAAGCACTGGTTGCCCAGAAAGAAGCTCAAGAGGTAGCATCACATTTTCTAAGACGGTCATGGTGGGTAGTAAATGGAACATTTGAAAAATATAGCCATACTGCTGCAAGCGTAAAAAGCACTGTGCTTCTTCAGAGAGCGTATGTAATAAAACACCTTCCTCGCCCTTGTCAGGCGGATACACCCAAACCTCTCCTGTGGTAGGCGTATCAAGCCCATACAAACAATTCAGCAAGGTACTTTTACCAGACCCACTCCGCCCCATCAGTACGACACGTTCACCTTGACGAAGCGTCATCGTGACACCCTCCCATAATGGTAGTGTCCTTTCAGAAGAAGTGCTACGACTATCAGCAACGGATTGTATCAGATGCGTTTTGGAAAGTTCTGTCGTGCGTAACAGGATAGGAGTATGTGCAAAGGGTTTAGTGTGCAAAGGGTGAGAGGACATCATGATACAGCTAAGACCTCTGACAAAAACGATAAAAGAAGAAAACAAGCATCACATGCCTCTCTATCTTAACCCTAAAGGGACTTAAACCCAAACGAGTTCTAGCAAGAACACGCAGAGAGCGAAAAATAGAATCTCCTATAACAATAGAAAATCTCAAGGCACCCACAAGCGATTGTGTCACGCAACACACCTCATACTACCTCATGGAGTATATAAGACATACCCCCTTTTTCCCAAGAAGCCCCTTCACACACCTGAACATGGTATCCCTGTTGAGGATTCACACCGCTTGGATGAGCATGACGAAAAAAGTGACGCTACGATTGACGCTGACCCTACGTTTATCTTGAAGAGGGGTTGCAGTCCCTTTAAGGTTTTGTTACCCTTAAAAAGGTCTCTAGTATCATGCAAGTTTTTTATACTAGCCCTATGATAAGTTTACTAAAAGCGTTTCCCTGAAACAGCATTGTTGCGTTCGTAGCTCAGTTGGATAGAGTAGCGGTCTCCGAAGCCGTTGGTCGGGCGTTCGAATCGCCCCGAGCGCACCAATGCTGTTGGCAATAGCGTTTATGGACACCTAAGTTATTTCTCTATGTGTGTGGTGTTGTATGATTTGATATGAGGCAAATGATTTTTCTGATGATGTCTGATAACTCCCCTCACACAGTATGGAAAACGCCTCAAGTCATTGCGTATGGTATTTTAGCGTTAGGGCTTATTCTAGCAGCATGGGGCTTAGGAGACCGTTTCAAACTCTTTAAGCCTACCCATATCGCTGTGGTAGGTAGTGCAAGTAGCACTGTGAAAAGCGACCGAGCCATTTGGAGCATTGAACTCAATACTCGTTTATCCAATGAGTCTCAAGCCTATCAAAAGCTCAAGCATGACCGTCAAACCCTTCATGCTTACCTGACAAAAGCAGGGTTTGACCCTAAAACAGATATTCACTGGGGCAGTGTCAGTAAAACCATTTATTATGTTCAGACCAGTAATGGTGGTACGACCTCAGAAGTTGAGTCAATCGGCTTTAGCCAAACCGTCAATGTGGAAACTTCTCAGATTCCCAAAGTACAACAGGGAGCCCAAACCATCAATGACCTCATTGAAAAAGGGGTACAGCTCAACGCCATGGCACCCAGGTATTTATACACAGGGCTTGATGCCATCAAAATTGATATGGTAGGACGAGCCACCAAAAATGCGAAAGAACGTGCAGAAGCCATCGCTAAACAAACAGGAACGCATGTAGGGGGCGTAGTGGAAGCCAGTACGGGGGTGTTTCAAATTACCTCACCCTACTCAACAGAGGTTTCTGACTATGGCATTTATGATGAAAGCACCGTTGACAAAAAAGTCACCGCCGTGGTGAACGCTTCTTTCACGTTGAATTAACGTTTCATCTTAGCCGATGGATGACTATGACATATAATTCATGGCTGACTTAATGTTGTTTTGAACCATTTTTTTGACACTCTCAAGCTCTGCCTGCACCATCTGCATGGCAGTTTGGATACGCTGAGATTGCATTTCAAGTGCCTTATCAATCATGAAAAGGTTGCTGACTCGCTCCTGTAAAAGCTGTGAAAATGGCAATTCAGGATCCAGAGAGTCTGACAAATTGAACATTTGGCTACTGGTTTGTGAAAGTTGTTGTTTAGCTTGGGCAATCATTTGTAGCTGGAACTGAAGGTCAAGGTTCCTCGCTGTTAGCATATATTGCCGTGCAGCACTAGCGGCTAATCCCATAACATGGTAGCTCTCTTCTGTGAATAATGCGGATGAAATTAAGAGGAGAAAAAAGGCGTGAGAGAAATATTAGAGCATCAAGGGTGCGTGATACATTATTAAAAACACGCATCCTACTCCGATTGCTTATTTCATGTTACCTACTTAACGATAAGAGAGCGTGGTGACATTTTATCACTTTTGATTGCTTTTATTATTTTAATTATTAAATATCTTCACAAGTCACAACAATAATTACGAAAGGGTGTTATATCATGGGATTAGGAACTCACTTGTTTCAACTTAAGCTTTCTCCTTTACTAAAGCAGGCAGAGAGTACTATCAGGAAGACTGCTCAACTGGCTAAGTTACAATTAGGACACACTCGTTATACCTCAGGTATGGGACAACCTATAAAAAGAGTCTCTCTTTCTGGCTTAACTATTCCTGATGCCGAAACTGTTTTAAGAAAAGCAGAGCGCTTACAATTAGCACAGAAGGCACGATATCAGGATAAGCTTCATTCAGAAAAACAATTATCCATGCCTGTACATACTACGATTTATGCAAAGCCTGGCACAGACTTTCAAGGACTTAATGCACCAGGAAGTCAAGTATTACAAGGAGCTAGGCTACAAGGGGTTATCTTAGACAATGCAACATTAGGAAACAGTAATCTACGGGGTACTCATTTACGAGACGCAAGCCTAAATAAAGCTATTTTGGAAGCTGCTGATTTAAGAGGAGCTGACCTTACAAAGGCAAATCTTAGTCATGCCTCGTTAAAGCATGCTCAACTCAACGGAGCAAATCTATCTAATACGGCAGCTGATTGTACCAACTTTAACCGTGCAAACCTAGAAGCTGCTGATTTAAGAGGAGCTGACCTTACAAAGGCGAATCTTAGTCATGCCTCGTTAAAGCATGCTCAACTCAACGGAGCAAATCTATCTA
>JBJTUH010000021.1:0-39787 GCA_046080605.1 Vampirovibrionales bacterium | reverse complement strand
ATATCGTTGTTTTTGGTTCATGGTACCGTTTTTAGTCGCCTCGGTACAGTGGCATTTCGGGCAATTCATGGCTCTATTATAACATAACTATGTTGAGGCACCAACGCCCTATTCTATATTAAACATTCATAAATAACACTCTCGACGAAACTGCCCAGTTTACTTCTGACTGTTTTTTTTAGATAATTTAGATAGCGTAACTATAAAACCAACTTATCGTTCCGTTTATTTTTTTCTATTGCTTTTTTGCGGGTATAGCTCAGTTGGTAGAGCATCAGCTTCCCAAGCTGAGGGTCGAGGGTTCGAGTCCCTTTGCCCGCTCCAAGTCCTCCACTTACACTATGTGTAAGTGGAGGACTTGCTTTTGGTAGAGGATATCATGACGAAGTAAGCCAATCCCCTAAATATTGGTTTCAAGCTGGCGTGTGTTAAAGTTTTTAAGAGAGTATGACGAAACACGAAAAGGGTGATGAATGACTTGAGCCTTAGGTTTGAGACTCAGCGTTCCAAGACCTCGCTATTTTATTTAAGATAAGCTTAGTCCCTTTTTGATAGCACCTTCTGGCAGGGTCGGGATGTGTATGCCTGAATGAACCCTGTAATTGTGCCGTTTGTGAGACTTTATATACCATGTTTAATTGCAGATGAGTGATGAAAGTTGTTGTTCTATCATGATGACATTACCACAGTATTCCAACGTCTCCGCCTCTCTGGTTGAAGATGCTTCAGACACTAAGCTTGCACCTATTCCTTGGGTTTCTGTCATCTCAAATGCCCTGATGGAAGTTGCTTCTTCATTACAAAAAGAGGCAGAACAAGGTACTTCTGTCAGCATGCTTCATGGCAATCCTCTTGAGGGTGGCTTAGATAAAGCCATTTCTCATCGGGCGAGAGCATCACAACAAACCCAAGAGGGCAAACCTAAAGAACTCAATCAGGGTGGCTTTACTCTTTTGATGAAAGATGGGCTGTTGTAGGTCTTTCATCTCCTATGACGTGTCGCCAAGTGTGTTGCAGACGTTCAAGTCCTGCACGCATTAAAGGGGTACCTGCCATGGCTTCTTTGAAGGAAGTTTCACTAAACTGAGCCAGCATCGTGCCTTCAGGATACTGTTGCCATGGATGTTTAGGGGTTAAGAAATCAGCTTCCTGCGTGGGGACTGCAAACTTAATATTCCAGGGACATACTTCTTGGCAAATGTCACATCCAAAAATCCACCCTTCAGCACGAGAGGCAATGTCAGAGGGGATCGCTTGCGTATGGGTTGCTTCAATCGTCCAGTATGCAATACAACGATTCGCATCCAATTGTCTGGGAGACTCAAAAAGGGCTTCCGTTGGGCAAGCGTCGATACATCGGCGACATGTACCACAGAAATCAGGAAGGGTGTTTGTGGCTGAAAGTCCGACGATGGGTTGAGGCTGAGGGGATACGGGTAAACTCAAAAATAAGCTACCAATAAAAAAATATGACCCATGTTGAGGACTTATCACGTTGCAGTGCTTACCCTGCCACCCTAGCCCTGCATGGACTGCCATGGCACGTTCAAGCATGGGGGCTGAGTCTGTGAACGCTCGACCTTGAAGGTTGGGGTAGGCACCTTGCAGTTGCTTAAGAAGGGTTTGAAGCTTTTTTTTAATGACACGATGATAATCTCTCCCTCTGGCATAACGTGCAATTTTAGGGGAGGTTGTGTCAGAGCGTTTGAGGTCTTGTGCATAATTCATGGTCACAACCAAAATACTCTCTACTGTAAATCGGTTGTCTAGGGTCTCATCTTCTGCGACAAGTTTGGCGGGTGCTACTCGTTTGTCTTGATGGTGTGTCATCCAGTGCATTGACGCATGATAGCCCTGTGTCAGCCATGTCGTAAGTTCTTCAGAAGGAAAGACTAATCGGGGAGCCTCAGGTAAAAAAGCAACTTTCATAAATCCCAATGCTTCCGCAAGGTGATACACCCCTTCGGCTTGCAGTGTCTCATCAGAGGGGGCGTTTACATCGCTTGGGAGGGTCATGAGGAGGGTGCCACACTTTGAACCGAAGTAAGGGCATGGACGGGTAAAGAAGGACGTTCAAAAAAGTGATTCAGTTCTCGCAAGGTTACAGTATGTGCAATGGGGCGACCATGAGGGCAACTCCAAGGTAGTTTGCAGGCAAGCCAAGCTTTGACGACTTCAGCCATGCTTTCAGACGTGAGGGTATCTCCCGCTCGTACGGCTCTATGACACGCCATGGTTGCAATGTAGTCAGAGGACCATTGTTGTATAATCCCCCGAAGGGCTTCAGGCTGTGCGTCCTCATCATGTTGGACGCTCATGGCATGGGTATATGCCATGAGTTCTTCTAGTAGGCTCATCATCATAGTGAAGGGCTGAGGCATCCGCACATTTTCCTGTAAAAACAGAGCAGGGACTCCTTTTAACCACCCTTCATGGAGGCTTTCATGACTATCGGGCATTGAGTGGGTCATAGGTGCGTGAGAATGAGGAAGTTCAATCACAAACCCCAAGGTTTCAAGCACAGACTGCCATTGTGTCACACAGGCCCATTGTGAAGGGCTTAAAACCAAGGACTGAGGCACCACCAAAAGTTGTGAGTGAAGCATCACGGTAGAGGCGTTCTCTTGTCTGCTCTCAAGTGCATCAAGCAATTGGGTCATGAAGGTTTCATACCATACTCTTTCACTGGCAATGTGTTGGTCTACAACCATCAGTCCTTGGGCTGTCTCCAGTAAAATATAAGTCTGTGCCATTTGCCCAATGACCCGCCATGGGTTTGATGTTTCAGTTGAGAGCGGTAACGATGTTTGTGGTGTGCAGGCAGTGGAAGGTGAGCTTTGGGGTAATCCTGCAAGCTGGATGGGGGACGTAACCCGAGAGAGGCTTGGGAGCGTTGGCGTACTTAAAGACTCTGTTATGGTCAAACGGTTTGACACCTCTTCTCTTGTGTCAGCGTCGTGCATGCGAAGGGTTGAAAGGTCTGTGTTGTCAGGAGATACGTTGGTATATAGAAGACGATCGGGTTGAAACGTTGGGGGGATTAACGTATTTGAATGCGTCAATCCAGCCTCATGTGCGAAAGCCTCTTGAGGGTCTAATGTGGTAGGTGGTAGTGCTTTTCCTGTTAAAAGTTGATGAGAAGCGGCATAAGAGAGTGCTTCTTTGAGTCCTTGATACACCGTTAGATACACGGCTTGATTTGAACGGAACCGTACTTCACGCTTTGCAGGATGAACGTTCACGTCAACAAACCCTACGGGGCATTGGAGAGAAAGATGGACTAACGGGTAAGTTTTATCAGGTATGAGGGCATGATACGCATCTTGAATGGCCTTGAGAATTTCTGGGCTTCTGATGGGGCGTTGATTGACAAAACTTTGCCACGCTTTTTTATGATGTTTATGCCATTTGGCACTTGAAGGGGAAGCAGCCCAGCCTGTTAGTTTTAAGCCATCTTTCGGGGCATCAAACGCAATAGGGAGGAACATCGCCTTAAAAGCTTCTTGTGCTTCAGGTTGTTTACCGCAATGAAAGACCGCCAAAACCTCTCGGATGTCTCCTGTACCTAGTGTTTGCCATTTTAGCTCCTCTTGCTGAAAGTATTTAAACTTTACATGAGGAGAGCCTAGTGCCAACTGTTGTAGTGTTTCGTCAATGGTTGCGAGTTCCGTGGCAGGTTTTTTAAGAAAAGCACGCCGAGCGGGGATATTAAAAAAAAGGTCTTCTATTTCAAAGGTGGTACCAACTTCACATGCTATAAGCTGTGGTGAGCGTACTTCGTGTTTTGTGGGGTCGTACACTACTTGGTAGCCATCCTCTTGTCCTATGTGCCGAGTGATGCACCGCACTCGTGCAACACTTGCAATACTTGCTACGGCTTCGCCTCGAAACCCCATGGTTTGAATATCTTCAAGAAATCCTATGCCTTCAAGGGTGCAATGCGTGAGCTTACTGGTGGCATGATTTTCAAACACCAAAGGTAGGTCATCAGGGTGAATGCCAGAGCCATTGTCCGCAATGCGTAACCAAAGCCCGCCCTGTTGTGCATGAATTTCAATACGGGTTGCCCCTGCATCTAGCGCATTTTCTACTAACTCTTTGACGACTGAGGCAGGGCGTTCTACCACTTCGCCTGCTGCAATTCTACTGACGACCGAGGCAGGTAGTCGTTGTATTTTACCCAGGTGTGGTACATGGGATAACGCTTGGCTAGGAAGTATAGGGGTGGTTGAAAGCATAAAAGCGTTTTGGGTTGAGAACTCAAGTAGGGGAACGAATGGGGGGGTTGCACTTGTTTTAGTGTAATAGTTCCTTAGTATACCATGAGGTGATTGAGAGGTGATAGACACAGCTAAGAGGCTTGATTGACCTCAAACCGAGCATAAGCAAGTGTGCAGTTTGTGCCATCCCTTCAAAGAGACGATAAAGCAGAGTGCTTGTTTTTGTATCGTTTGTGGTACCATAGACTCGTCTATATGTAACATGTGCTAGCTCTCTCTGCTTCTATCTTTTATTTAAAAAAGAACATTCCTTTTTGCTATGCTCTCTGCTCAAGCTCACGGAACGTCTCATGCTCATCATAATAGTGAATACCATTGGGCGTGGATGATACGTCGATTGTCTATCTTGTTGGCTCATGATAAGAAAGACATCCTTATTTTAGTATCCTATACGCTTGTGATTACACTGCTTTCTTTGGCAGTACCCCTGACGGCTCAAGCCTTGGTCAACACGATTGCCGCTGGGGTGTTATTTCAGCAATTAATTACGCTCAGTGGGATTTTGTTGGGTGTGCTATGTATGGTGGCTATCATTAAGGCCATGAGCGTGAGTTTAATAGAAAAATTGCAACAGCGTATTTTTGTTCGGGTTGCATTAGATATTACCGAACGGTTATTACTTGCGAAACCCTTTTTACTGAAGGAAACCTACCCTCCTGAGCATTTGAACCGCTTTTTTGATGTGGTGAATTTGCAAAAAGTGTGGGCGAAGCTTTTGAGTGATGGCCCCAGTTCATGTATCAGCTTACTGATAGGACTCATTTTGCTAGGGGTGTATCACCCTACCTTATGGATTTTTGATTTGGGTATTTTACTGTTTTTAGCCCTTGCTGTGTTTGGCTTAACCCAAGGTGGTTTACCTAGCAGTATAGAGGAGTCTCATCATAAATATGCGTTAGCCAGTTGGTTGCAAGACTTAGCAGGGGCTCAGGTACGGGTGCGTCGTCACGCATCGCAAGCTTTTTGGCATACGGTGACGGACCATCATTTAATGGCATACTTAACGGCCCGTAAGGCACATTTCCATGTGCTGTTTCGGGTATTTACGACCCATTGGTTGTTTTATGCCTTGGCAAGCGTGGGGATTTTAGCATTGGGCGGCACCTTAGTGATTCAAAAGCAAATGACGCTTGGGCAGTTAGTGGCAAGTGAACTTGTCGTTATTCAAATGCTGGTTGCCATGGATAAACTGATTAGTTTATTTGAACCTGCCTTTGACCTTATGACCAGCTTGGAAAAAATCGCCATGCTGACAGAGTTACCTCTGCTTGAAAATACCAACCATCCAGTCAACTTACCTGATACAACGTACGACCGTTCAGAAACTTCATTACCTCTGCTGGCACTGAAACATCTTCATGTCTCTTGGGGTGCTACAGAGACTGCTTCCGTAGGACATACCCCTTCACTTGTGCTTCCTTCGCTAACCTTGAAACAGGGGGAAACCCTAGCACTTGTAGGAACCCCAGACTCTAATGCGTTACGCCACTTTATACTAAAGGTGTGTGCAGGGTTGACCCTTCCTGAAAAGGGCTTGTGTGAACTCCATGGGGTGGATGTGCGTAGCGTTTCTTTAATGCAGTGGCATCATAAAGTTGCTTACTTAAGCTTGGAGCAACAGGGGTTATTACAGGGGACACTTGCGGATAACCTATTTATGGGCATGCCTTACCGTGAAACGAATCCTCTGTTTGTCTCGCAAGTGCTTCAATTAACGGGTCTTGAAGGACTCCTTGCACAATTACCAGAGGGCTTGGAAACCCCTGTGCTACAAAGTGGATGTAATATTGAAAGTTCCTTAAAGGTACGCATTTTATTGGCACAGAGTTTATTACAACAGCCTGATTTGTTGTTACTTGATGATTTGCTGAACATTTTACCTTGGCAAGAACGTATGGCTTTGATGCATGAATTACTCACTGTGGCAGGGTCATCGGTGTTTCCTTGGAGCCTTATGGTGAATACGTCTGCTCCTCTGATTGCACAAGGATGTCAGCGTTATGTGTGGTTTGGACATCCTGATACCTCTCATGTCGCCTCTCAGACATCGACACTGATGGGGCAGTCAGCACCTTGGCTCTATGAAGAAGGGCTACTCAGTCAGCCTAGTCGCTATTATCAGCAATGGGTACAACAGGTTCATCCAGCTCACGGTGGGAGACTTTCTTCTTAATCGAGAGTGACTCTTCCTTGTGTTCCTCTATTTAACTCAATCATTGTTTTATTCTAATCGCTCATTTAAGAGGGAGTGAATGTTTCTTATGATGCTTTCTGCGTTCACGGGTGCTTCTACCGCAGCTTCCTCATTACCGTATGCCCATAGCCATGCCATGACTCGTGTAAAAACGACCCGTACGTATACGCATTTTGCGTGGGTATTGTTTTCTGTCTTGTTGGTTTGCCTGTTAGGGTTGGTGCTCATTCCTTGGCAACAGAGCGTGACAGGGTATGGTAAGGTGACTATTTTTTCTCCGATGCAGCGCCCGCAAGTGATTGAATCTCAAATCTCAGGACGGGTGGTTGAGTGGTTTATTCAAGAAGGAGCCTTGGTACAAAAGGGGCAAAAGCTTGCAATGCTACAAGACATTGACCCTAAGTTTCTTGACCCCCAGCAAGTTGAAAAACTCAAGGGACAGCGACAAGCTTTGGCTGCAAGAAAACAAGCGGTGACTGAGCGTTTAGCAGCCATTGAGCGTCAGGGAGGGCTTTTAGAGAACTCTCGTGCAGTGGCACTCCCAACCCAAACCGAGCGTATTGGTCAGGCAAGAAACCGAGTGATTGTCTCACAACAGAATGTGGATGCGGCAGCCCAAGCGCTTGAAACAGCTGAATTAAACTTTCGTCGAGTGGTACAACTTGAAGCGGAAGGACTCCGTTCTACTCGAGATAAAGAACTTGTGACCTTAGACCAAACCCGTGCTAAGGCGGCGTATGAGTCGGCACAGGCACAGCTTGCTGAAGCAAGGCAGGCATTGAGTATTGCACAACTTGACCAAACACGCCTAGGGACTGACCTTTCAGCAGGTATTTCCAATGTGATGGCAAGTAGTGCCTCGGCTCGTGAGAGCCTTGCTGCTATGGATGCTGAGATTTTTAAACTTGACATTGAACTCCAAAATATTGCTTCTCGGAAAGCCCAACAAAGTGTGGTGGCACCCTGTGACGGAAGAGTCGTCCGCCTTTTACCCATCGGGCCAGGCGAAACTGTGAAAGCGGGAGATATTCTTGCCACTATTGTACCTGAAACCGCTGATGTTGCCGTGGCACTCTATGTGAATGATAATGATGCTCCTTTAATTGCTCCTGGAGACCCTGTACGTTTACAGTTTGCAGGATGGCCCGCAGTACAATTTACAGGATGGCCCTTTGCTATGGTGGGGACGTTTGCGGGGCGGGTTGCTGTTGTGGATGCCATGGATGATGGTAATAGTAACTTTAGACTTTTGGTTAAGCCTGACCTTGAAGCCCTCAAACGACACAATGACCAGCCATGGCCTAGTTTACACAAGTTACGACCAGGGTCAAAAGTGGCAGGTTGGGTGTTATTAAAAACAGTGCCTTTATGGTTTGAACTATGGCGGCAATTCAATGGGTTTCCTCCTGTGGTAGACCCTGCAAAATTAAAAGACAGTAAGGGGTCTAGTTATGAAAAAGCTTCCCAAGCGATGGGTAGCTATTGGGCGGAAGACGATGATGAAAAGCAGAAAGCAGATATTAAACGAAAAGTAAAGGCAAAATAAAGTATGCGTAGGTTTTCCTTCTTACAGTATTCATTTGCGTTCGCTTTTGTGACCCTACTGATGGGGGCGACACACCTCCAAGCGTTTGGGGTTGAACCTCTGAGAACGCTTACGCCAGTGGCTCCTTTCACTGTGGAGCAGGCGGCACAAGACACCCTTCAAGGACTTACCACCCCTGAAGTCACGCCCGCTATTTCTTTTCCAACGTTTGAAGCCTTCTTTCGTTCAATTGAACTGGCTCATCCTAAAGTGTTAGGGGCAAAACAATTGGAGCGTTTAGCCCAAGGGAAATATCAAGAGAAACAGGGTGCGTTTGACCCTAGACTGCTTCTGGTGACAGATACGCAACGCTATAATAGCTCGTTTAAACCTCGTTCAGGTAGTACGTACGACATCACGGGTAGTGTTAAAACACGCTCTGGTATTGAATATGGTCTGAGTTCGGACTTTTCAGGAGGCACCCCCAAATCTCCGAGTACGCCTAGTGGAGAGGGTGGTACCTACAGTGCTTTTATCAAAGTGCCATTACTCCGAGGGTTGGGTGTGAATGAAAAAAGTGTGGCAGAGCGGCAAGCCTTGTACGGTACTTGGGAAGCACAGGCCGCTGTAACGCAAGCCCGTTTGGATACGCTCTTGGCAGGAGGTACCGCTTATTGGGATGTTGCTGTGGCACATCAAGCCTATCAGTTTGCCAAAGAAATTGAGCGTGTGGCTGAAAATAGAGTGGCTTGGATTACGAAACGTACGAAAGTCGGAGACCTTCCAGAGATTGATGCGATAGAAGCACAGCAACAGCTTACTACTCGTCAGGCAAATACCCTCAAAGCAGCGAGGGTGCTTCAGAAAATGCTCAATAAATGGCGACTTTACTGGTGGCAAGAAGATGGGATCCCTTATCCAGCACCTGAACTATCCCCTGAAAAGACCCTTCCTTCCTCGCTACCTACCTTGAAAGCATGCCCTGAGCTTCTGAGTTTATCGGATGCAACACAGGCGATGTTAGCGTATCGTCCTGAGTTTAAGTTTTTAGACGCACAAATGAAATCGACCCAAGAGTCTTTGAAACTGGCGAAAAATAATCTTTTACCCGAGGTGAATGCTGGGCTTCAAGTGGGTAGAGATACAGGCTCAGGGGGGATAGGTACCACCTTAAAAGCAGGCATTATGGTGAATGCGGTTCCTTTCCGACAGCGGGAAGCACGAGGACAAATCCTTCAGGCTCAAAGTAAGCTTGCCAAGTTTGAACTTGAAAAAAAGCAACTGTTTCAAGCATTACAAGTTGACTTACAAGATATCTATAATGAAATTAAGCTCCTTAAAGAGCGTCTTGTAACAACAGAACGAGAGCTAGCCCTTGCCTCTCAAATGGAGTCAGGAGAACGCTTACGCTTAGAGCTAGGAGACTCTACGTTATTTATGGTAAACCAGCGAGAACTCTCAACATTTCAAACCCGTTTGAAAGTGCTTGAGCTTCAAGGAGAGCTGGCAGATGCTTTGCTGGTGTACCGTCTGTTGGTACCTCAAAGTTAAGTGATGCTAACTATGGTGGGTCTTATTGTTAGGTCATGGCCTTATATGACCTTCTAAAATGCGTTTTTCAGAGGAGATGAAACAAGTCATATCCTATCCTCGTAGGGTATTTGAGTGGGAGGTCTCTTACATCAGGGAGAGCTTTGGCATACTGAGTGAGTGTGATACACGTTTGACCGTGGAAGCCGTCAGTCTCTATGGATGCCTCCGTGGTATCAGGATGGGGCAGGTACTTTAAGTCATGTATCCCAAGTCTATTGTATGAGTGTTTAGGGCGTTAGGCTTCAGGTTCAAGGGGTTTCACGAGGATGATTTCTCTGCACAATTTTTTCTCTCAAGCGTTTCATCGTGACGAGCATCCAAAACATGCCCGTAAAAAGACCTCTCAAGACGCTAAGACGACCGAGGAGCTTGCTTCAGAGTCAACGACGCTAGACTCATCGGCACCTGTTGCACGGGAGCGTTTAAAAGCAGCGTTACAAGAGGATATTGAAGCACTCAATCGTCTTCAAGCCGAAAAGCTACATGCACAACAAGCCTCTTCTGTGTTGCCTCAAGCACCTGAGACCCATCTGATTGAAAATTATAGTCCATTAAAGCAGTATGTGGGGGTAGAGTGTATTGAAACCTACACACCCACACGATATGAAACCCCTACTGAAGCCTCTTCCATGATGCCATGGTCTGTTTCTGCTCAAGCAACTGCTCTGTTAGAACCCAGTCATCGACCCTCGCAGCTAGAAGCTCCATTAACCCAAGTACATAAAAGTTTTTGGGAAGGGTGTTTGTATCAAGTTTCCCCTACAATTCATATTGTTACGTATCATAGTTATATGGCAGGGCAACGCTACACCCATACTTTGAAAACAGCCGCTGGTATTTTAAATTATGTAAAAATGGGGCAGGACCAAATACGTCAAACCTTTCAAATGAATGATTGGCATGCCACACAACATTTCCTAGAGGGTCGTTCCTTGGTGTTACGTCACTTTACGCAACAGCTCACCATGACTTTTCAACCTACCCAAGATGCTCTGAGTGTACGTCATCAACGTCTTGCAGAACATGCTATCCCGTCTTTAAGTGTGACAGAAGAACAAGCATGGTTATCCTCGGGGACACTAGGAGATATCACACTCCAGTATGACTTGTGGAGTGGGAATTATGTGCTAGGACGGTATGAAAAATCTTGGCGATTCTTTGGGTAGGCAACACCTACGTGTCTTTATAAGCCCACTTGAGAGGTCTGGTTTAAGGTTCGGTTCACGGACTCTTGCTTTTTTTGATGGTCTTCCATGGCTGAACGCAAGATGCCATTCACAAAACGATAGCTTTCTTCGGTGCTGTAGCGCTTGGCGAGCATAATCATCTCGTTCATGGTCACAGGGGCATCGACTTCTTCAATGTAGAGTAGCTCTGTTAGTGCAAGTTGTAAGACGCAACGATCCATAGGATTTAAACGGTCTAAACGCCACCCGTGAGCATACTTACCAATGAGAGTATTGACCTCTGTGTAGTGGTCACTCAAGGTTTGTAAAAGTGTACCACAGTAGGCTTGTACCTGTTTATGTCCGCTCATATACACAAGCTCAGGTAAACGCAACGCATCAGAGATGGCTTCTAAGCTTTGTAACGCACTCACAAGTGCCTTTTTCATGGGTTTTGTTTTAGGGTTTGTATACTCTACAGGAACAGGAACCCCTTCTTCTGCAAGCACGGTAGCCGAAGCAGTCCGTACGGTACGTTGGTAATCGTACTCTATACGTTCAATGACCTTCAAGCTCTCTAATAAAGGTTTTTCACTCTCCTGAAGGGTATCTTGTGCAAACTGGTGCAGGGTTGCCATTGAAAGGCGAATGAGCTTATGCAAATGAGGTAAGACAGGAACGCTTGCTTTGCTTTGAGAGGCAAGTAAGGCTTGATTCACCGTTTCAGGGATGGCAGGACGTAATAACTTTGCAAGACCCTCTTCGTGTGGGGTCTGGTACAAAGAAAGTAAGGCGAGTTCTCTGGCAACTTGACGGGCTTGAAGTGACATCATTTGGAATAAAAACCTATTTGAATCGACAATACTTGATGTAGACAAATAAAAACATGTAAGACCATGAATGAGGTTCAACAGTCCTTAGAGTGTTCGGTGTGGAATACTCTGTTCAAAACGCTTTTTTCACGAAGATGACTTACAAGAGCAACCTTGGAAAATCAAACTATCTCAAAGCTAAACCATAGCGTATGTCAAGGAACATGAAACATGTAGGTATCTTGCGAGTCCTACCTAAAACCCATGTCCAACGTTGACCCATTGCTCATAACACGCACAGAACCATGGGGGTTGTGTACGTCAGCACTTGTGTGGATGAAACCTTTTATTGAAAAAAAGATGTGCTAAAAAGCATTTTCCACAGCGTGTGACGAACAAAATGACTGAATATAACGGCACTTCCCAGTGCGATAACTTTATGTTGAACACTTATGATGAAGTATCACAGCATTCACTGTAAGAACCTACTTTATCATAGCAGGGTTTAAAATAAAAGTCTTTACATAAAAACTTTTACATGAACAGTAAAGAATGCTTGAAGCTTCCCAACACGTAAAGCGATGCCATGCCTTTAGGGTCATCTCCTCCATACGGTGCTTGGCTGATAGCAGAATGTTTGTTATTGTAACATTACACGCTTTTGTCTGATAGGTGTTTGTCATTATTTTATGGAACCCATGAGGAGACCTGCCATGGCTGTCTTGTTTTCAATGCTCTTATTTTTCTTTGTGATTTCTTTGATTATCACAGGAGTGAATGCGGTTAAAATCGTTCGACAGTCTACCATTGGGGTGGTGGAACGTTTGGGGCAGTATGTGGGGACACGTAGTGCGGGTCCTGTTTTTTTAATTCCTTTTGTCGATTCGATGCGTATTATTGACCTACGTGAACAGGTATTGCCTTTGCCGCCTCAGTCTGTCATTACCAAGGAAAATGTGAGCATGAAAATAGATGCGATTGTCTATTTTCAAGTAACTGACCCCTTTAAGGCAACCTACGAGGTTGCAGAACCTTGGAATGCGGTAGAAAAACTTGCCTTGACCACGGTAAGAAATATTATTGGGGAATTAACCTTGGATGAAACGCTTGCGAGCAGAGACCAAATTAATGTAAGACTTCAACATGTCTTAGATGATGCCACGACGAAGTGGGGTATGAAAGTGAATCGAGTGGAACTCAAAGACATTGACCCCCCAAAAGATATTGAGCAAGCCATGCAAAAAGAGATGCGTGCAGAGCGTGAGAAACGCTCTCAAATCTTGATTGCTGAAGGGGAAAAACAATCGGCTATCTTGAAAGCTGAAGGGGAAAGAGAAGCTGCCATTCGTGCTGCTGAAGGGGAGCAGGCGGCTCTTATTTTACGTGCTGAGGGTGAAAGACAGGCTGCTATTGCACGTGCGGTGGGTCAGGCCGAAGCGATTCAGAAAATTCAAGAAGCTGAGGCAGGGGCGATTGGTATGTTGAATGCTTCTCATCCTTCTGCAGGGGTCATTCAGCTTAAATACCTTGATGCACTCCGTGCTTTATCTCAAAGTAAAGCCAATACCGTGATTTTGCCTTATGAAAGCACGGCATTTATGGGTGCAGTGTATGGTGGCTTGAAGTCGTTGCAACAACAAGAAGTACACCCCCACCCCCATCCTCATGGTTAAAACGGGTTAGCTGAGCTTAAAGCTGTTGATATAAGACTGCTGCAACTTCTTTTGCATGGGGATTTGTGCCTCTGTAAGTGCTAGTTGCAGTTGTGCTTGTTGTAGGGACTGTTGCGAGAGCTTGTCGTATTGATATGCTTGCAAGAATGTTGCGTCCCATAACGTTGAAAACGGACCATCAGGCTCTGTACTTCCTGGTACTAGGGCAAGTTGAAAGGCAGGGTTGTTGCTGCTGGTGATGGCTTCTAGCCCACGCCACCCTTGCATGACTTGCCACTGTTGCGGGGTTGTACTGATAGGAGCGGTGTAAATCATCTAAAAAGAAGGTATCCTCTTTAACAGGGTACGATAGATCTGAGTATGTCTGGGAGTGTTTGTAAGCATAAAGGCAGTAGGGAGGCTCACTTTTGCTTGTCATTTTTCATGCTTTTTGACGTGATATGGCTTTAGTGCCGTAAGAGAGTCATCATGTGAATGAGATTTTTGGGGCTTACCTTTGGTGTTGTTGGGACACGGTTGGCGATGAATACTTTACAGTGTTAAGGGGTTTTGACTTTCATTTAAACGCTATGGCGGGAAACTCATGGTATCATGAGAGGGTTCTTTACTGTTAAAATAACGTTTAACTTTGTGGTTCAAATGAACTTCAGTAAAATACTTTAAAAGACTATGGTGTGTGTTCATGCCAAAAGGTATGACCCTACCGATAAAAGACTTTTCTTTCATTCCTTCCAAACCTAATAGGTATGTCGTGTTATGACTTCCCTTAAAAGAATGTACTCATTCGTGATTCGTTTCATGTCGTCTTGTGCATGTAGTGGTGTGTTGAAGGCAGGGAGTGTTGTTTTGTGGGTCGTGTGTTTGAGTGTTACCTTTCGAGAGGTACAGGCGTTGATGCCTTCCTTTGGGGCAGGGTTGTCGCATGGGTTTGTCTCGCAAACGCTAATGAAGAAGCTTCAGCTACAAACGGCTCCTCCATTTAAAAGTATTCAAGAACTCCAAACGATTGAAACGCCTACAGGAAATATTGCACTGATGATTGCGGCTGAAATGGCGGAAGAGGGGCGACTGCCTCAAGCACTGACTGCCGTGAATCAATCGGTAAGGCTTTTACCTCAACAGGCACAGGCATGGGCCTTGAAGGGTGATCTTCATCGGGCGAATGACCAAACCCAAGAAGCCATTCAAGCCTATGAGCAATGGGTGAAGCTGGAGCCTGACCATTTAGAGGCACGGACTCGTTTAGCGAGTACCTACCTGAGCGTGTATGACATTCAACAAGCACTTCGTTTGTTGAAGCCCTTTGATAACCCTCGATATGCCAAAAACTATGATATCCTCTCGTTATTGGGGGTATTGTATACTGAAAGTGGCGATTTGAAAGATGCCGAGCGTGTGTCTTTACAAGAGCTTGCGTTGGCAAAGTCTTTACCTGAAACCACCAAACAGCATCAGGCGTACAAAACGTTGTTGCTTGCCGAAGCACATAACAATTTAGCGTATGTGTATGCAAATCAAAAAAACTTTCAAAAAGCACTTCCCTTGATTGAGCATTCTTTAAAACTTAACCCAGAAAGTGAAGCCGCCTTAGACACTTACGGATGTGTGCTTGCAGGCTTGGGGCAACATAAGGAAGCTGTGGTGTATTACACACAAGCAATTAAGCGTAATGGTACCCTACCTGAAATCTTCCATCATCGTGCGAAGAGTTTGTATGCCCTCAAAGAACGTAATGCCGCTCAAACAGATTACCAGTATGTGCTTAATGTGTATCCTCTGTATGCAAAAACCCATGGGGTCTCAGAGGAGTATCAGTCTCTTTTTTCAACCAGTCCTACGAGTCCCTAACCCAGAGTCATGACCCTGACTGCTTATACGCCCCTCCCTAGAAAATATCGTCCACAACGTTTACAAGACCTTGTGGGGCAAGAGGCGATTGCCAAAGCCCTAGGACAGGCGATTACGCAAGGCAGAATCAGTCATGCCTACTTATTTACTGGGCCACGAGGGACAGGGAAAACAAGTTCTGCACGTATTTTGGCAAAATCTTTAAATTGTGAGTCAGGTCCTACGGTCACACCTTGCTTGGTGTGTCCGCAGTGTGAAAGTATTGCGTCAGGGAATGCACTAGATGTCATTGAGTTTGATGCTGCCAGTAATAATAGCGTGGATAACGCACGAGAGTTGATTGAAAGCACGCAATTCCGTCCGATGCACGGAAGGTATAAGATTTACATTATTGATGAGGTTCATATGTTAAGTAATGCAGCGTTTAATGCGTTACTGAAAACATTGGAAGAGCCTCCTGATAAAGTGATTTTTATTTTTGCAACGACAGAAGTGCATAAGGTATTACCGACGATTATCAGTCGCTGTCAGCGTTTTGACTTTCAGAGTGTTGCCACCCCGACCATTACAGGACATTTGCATTATTTACAGACCCAAGAAGGGTTTACCTTAGAGCCTGAAGCCACACGCATGATTGCACGACTGGCAAAAGGTGGGATGCGGGATGCGTTAAGCCTGCTTGACCAAGTGGCACTCCTTGCTAAAGAATATGCCCCCAATCCGCTACCCTACACGCTGGTTGCGGAGTTATTAGGGCAGCTGCCTGAACATGAGGTATTACAACTTTCAGAAGGTATTTTAACGCAACGCCCTGAACAAGTGCTACAAGTGTTGCATGCGTTACAATCACGAGGGCTAGATGCTTATAGAATACAGCGGGCGTTGTTACAACATTGGCGTGCGATGATGCTTCTTATGTATGCGGATAAGGGCGAAACGCTTAAACGTTTAAGCCAAACGCTAGAGCTTGAAGAAACCTATGCAAACGCATTAAAAGAGCAATTACAGTGCTGTTCACCGCAACGCTTGAGTGTTTTGTTGCAACAGACAGCACATCTGGAAACGCAGTTGAGGCATACGCAAGACCCATTGACTTGGCTTGAGAGTACCTTGGTGAAGTTTGCATTTGAAGAGCATTTTTTGACGCTAAATGCATTACAAAAACGCATTGAACATTTGGAAGCCATGCTGTCCTCTCCGTCACAGCTTGTGGCACCTCAGAGACAGGGTATGATACCCCCTCAAGCTGCTTCCCCTTCTGAGACGCTACCCCAAGCACAAGCACTTGTGAAACCCCTAGAAGCATCTCAACAGGGTGTAGCACATGCCGTACCGAGTGCAGTGCCCGTAGTGGTCTCTCCAGTGATTCCCAATATTTCCCCTGTTGCAGTATCACCTGTGCAGCCATCCTCTGTAGAGAGGCATGTCGCACATGCCCCGCTTCCCCAGGTCATTCCTACGATTCCTCAAGTCATGCCAAGTGTGCCTCTTCAGGCACAGCCTCGTGTGACTCCTACAAGTACCATGATGGATGCCTCATTGCCTCAAGTGACCCTGACTTCTGTGCCTACATCATTTCCTGCTTCGCCTCAAGAGGCTATGGCTCATTTAAGTCCGCATTTGCCCGTGACCATTCGTCCTATTATTACGCAACAAACACGCCTTGTAGAAGCGAGTCCTGCGGGATTGGTGTTTGAGTGCAGAAGCATGACGCATCAACAGACCTTGCTCAACCCTAATAAGCAACTCCAGATTGCAGCCGCCATTCAAAAAGCGTTTGGGCATGCCATTCCGTGGCGATTAACGTTGCAAGCTTCTCAACAGCCCATGATGAACCCCTCCGCACCTGCCCCTAGTTTGCCCATGATACCAGTGGCGCAGCAGGGGACTGTGGGGGTACCTGTTTCCTCGCCTGTCGCTTCTCCTGTGCCTGCTCCTACGTGGGTAGCTTCGCCCTCCTTTACCATGCCTCAAGGTGTTGAACCTTCTCCTGTGGCTCTCGTTACCCCTGCGTTGACTGAAGCGCAACAGGTGCTATCGAAAGAAGCCTCTATGCCTCTTGTGATTCCTGTCGTTCAACCTAGTGTGACAGACACCGTGGGCGTTTCGATAGCTCCTTCACCTATGACACCCTCTTTCTCTGTTCAAGCGTCTATGATGCAACAAGAGGGACTACCTACCTCTATGACTGCTTCAACCCAACAGGTTGTACCGCAAGAGGATACCGCTGTAGGAGGGGTTCAGGCTTCTTCAGGATTAAAAGAAGTCCTAGCTTCCCCACCTGTGTTTGTCAATGAAAGACAGTTAGAAGCCTCTAAGAAACTATTACTTGAGATGTTCAAAGGCAAAGAACTCGATATTTCTGAGTAGGGTTTGAGTCTATTTCAGACAGTATCACCCCTTTTGCTTGGATGGGTGCTTTTTAACCCCTCTTCCCCTGTGGTATAATTCGAGTGTATTTCGTTTAGACAAACGTGCGTGTTGCATGTTTGAACTGCAAGTTCCCTTTCCCTATCGAGTGTATGGTTGCCGTAGGGTAGTTTTCCTCTTCTGAATTGACTCAAACTCATGGTGTCTTCTTTTTCTTTTCTACAGACCTTACAAACGGCACTTTTAAAAACGTATGCCCATTGGGTACACCCTCCTGAAACAGAAGTGGATATTCTTTTCATAGGAGGTTTTTTCCATTATGGCAATAGCTTCAGTGGCGACCATGTGATTCTGCAAATTTTAAAAAACTTACCCTTTTCATGCCATACGCTTTTTGTCTGTGAAGAGGTGGAGGGGTATCCTTATATCCCTATTCATAAACTCCATAAGAAAAAAGGGGTTTCTTTTCTGAAGCATATGCCTCGGTGTAAGGTGCTTGTCATTGCAGGGGATGTGATTACGCTTGAACAAATGCGTTGCTTAAAAGAAATCTATCAGTGTGAAATGATTTGGGTAGGGATGGGACATGACTTCCTGTCAGATGGAGGGCATTATCCTGAAATACGGGATGCCTTTACCTTGGAAGCAGCCCTTCCCAGAAAAGCCGTATGGGATGGTTTAGATGTGCATGTGGTGGTGGTTTCTTCGTGGAGTTTAAGTTTAGCCCATAAAGCCCCTTTGTATTATAAAACGGCACAGCTTATCCCCATTCCTTTTGAGGCATACCCTACCTCATTACAACCTAAGCTTGCCCTTAGAGAACGCTATGGGATTGCACCTGAGCATACTCACCTGATTTTATGGGGGACGACCAATCCGTTTAATCCTCGTAAAGGATGGGATGAGTTTCAACGTATTATTCAGCATATAGAAACGCTTCATGCACATCAGCCTGAACTGGGGGTTGCCATTGTTGCCATTGGTGATAAACGTCCTTGGCAAACAGACTTACCTGTGTACTATCTAGGGGAAACCTCTGATAGGACGATGCTTTCTGACATGTACAGAATGTGTGATGTATTCGCTTGTACCAGTCTGACGGATGCAGGTCCGATGATGATTGTAGAGTCTTTAGCCAATGAAACCCCTGTGGTGAGTTTTGATACCAATATTTCACTTGATATCATTCAGCTTGAGCAAGAGGGTTGGGTGAATGGGCGAGTGATTCCTTTAAAAGAAGGGCATGAGCCTCTCTTTGCTCAGGCACTGTGGGAGATACTCACCCACGGATGCCCCATTAACCATGAAATGATTCTTGCGTTTAACGCTCGTGCTTCGGTTCATGAACGTTGGCATGCTTTACTTACGCAACTTATCACGCCAAATATCACTCAGGAGTAGTGTGCATGACCCTTGTAACTTCTGCCGTTTCTGATGTAACCCCATTACTCTCACAGGTGTACCATGTTATGTACACCCATACTGATTATAGTGATGTATGGCCGGCGTATTTTGGGCAAACGGAGCGGTTTGCACAGTGCTTGAAGCATCATATGATATGTGTGAATCAACAGGATAGCCGTATTCCTTCAGCGTATACCCCGTTACTGTATGATGATACCAAAGCCTATCCAACGAGACTTATGGAATGTTTAAGCACCCTTCCTTCAGAGGCTATCATACTCTTCACCCATGAGGATATGTTTTTATACGACTTTCCAGATGTTGCAAAGCTAGAGGTGTACTTGCAGGCAATGCACCGAGAAGAAGGGTGGTGGATGACTAAGCGTCCGCTGTTTGACTATATCAAGCTGATTAAGGGAGGCGACTGTATCAGCACCCCTATGCCGTTTGAGTCAACCTTGCATAAATTGTCTTTAAACTCAGCATGGATGTTTTCCATTCAACCGACTTTTTGGCGTGTGGGGTCTTTTTTGAAGCTGTTACAGCACCACGCAACCGACACCATTTGGACGTTTGAAGAAAAAGCTCAGGTAACCTGTCGGAAGCTTAGGCTTCAAGGAGGCTATGCCCATGACCAAGGCGTGCAACGAGGGATACACCACTGGGATAACGCCATTTATCCCTATATTGCGACCGCCATTGTGAAGGGTAAGTGGAATACGTTAGAGTACCGTGAAACCCTAATACCGATTCTTGAACACTATGGCATCAGTTTGGAACCACGAGGAGAGTTTACTGCTCTTGTACCCCTTTAAGGTGAGTCAGTGTTTTTCAGCGGGTGTGGAAAAAGTCCCAATTTGGCGGGATGGGTTGATATAACGTCAATCAGCTATCCGATTTCCTTCTGTACTATGGCTACACAACGGAATCCGTCTATATTCTTTCCTCGTAGCTCATCCATCTTGAACCTTTTTCTGTCGCCTCTTCCCCTGTTTAGGTATCATTCTTACGGATGGTGAGCGTGTAGCGATGCCCTTGATATTCGAAAAATGCAGGGTACTCTTGGTTGTCTACGATGCGTAAAAGCTGAAATTGTGATGCAATGGTTTGATGGATATCAAGCTTGCTGCTTTCTGCCGTGCGCCTAGGATAAAACGTTGGCTCACCTTCTTGGGTTTGTTGCGATGCCAAGATACTGGGGTATCCATTGAGGAAGGTATGGCACATGCTTAAAGTTTTCATGGCTTGTGCTTGGCGAATTTCATCTGAAAGTTCATGACCTTCAAAGGTTAGGGTGTCTTTCAGGTAGATATTGCCAGTATCCATGCCTGTTTGAGCTTCAAACATGACAATAGGAATCTCGTTTTTTCCCTCTAAAATTTGCCAAGCAAGAGGAGCCCACCCACGTCCTTTAGGTAAGTCACTTGCGTGAACGACAAGGTTGTGTTTGTGTTTTGCTAAGTCTTCCGCTTTAACCAACGAGTAACAGCCTAAGAAGAAAGCAATTTCACCTTCGGGGAGTTCTTGAGGACGATGTACCCATGTAACCGTATGTCCTAAAGACTTGAGACTCAAAATAAAGGTGGGTAAATACGCATTAATCCAACTTTTTGCATCTGAAAGAATGGACAACGAATAGGGAGCAGTTCTCATAGGCTCTGAAGCTTTCTGCATCATGGATGCATGGTGATAGGTTTAAGGGGCTGAATCATAGATTAACCGTATGAGAAAAACTATAGCACAGTAGCTTGAGGAATACTTACAGTTTTCTTAGAAGGTACTTCGGGAGGATTTTAATGATCGTTTTAGGGTGGTTTTTGTCATGGTCAAGGGGTTTACCGTGGTCTCAGACTCAAGCAAAGACCAAGCACACACACCTTACTTAGACAGGTCTGTGTGCTTGGTGTGATGGAACGAGTGCCTAGGGGTTATTATGTTTGAAACTGCTCTGCCATGGTTGCAAGATGTTCTGTACGACCTTTAAGCTCTTCGCTGGTTTCAATAACTTTTTGAACTTGTTTGAGAGTATCTTTAGAAGCATTTTCCACCTTTTCCATATTGGTTTCTAGGTAAAGGGCTTGTTCTTCTTCAGCACATTGCATGAGTAAGCGTTGAGAGGGACGTACCAGTAATTTGAGTGCGAGCGTCATGGAGGCAAGCTTTTCAGAGGTGATTTTTGCTTGTTGCGTGACGGTATCAGCACTTTCGGCTGTATGATGAATGCTTTCATTCATCCGTTCGGTGGTACTAGAGGCTTGTTGCATGGAAGAAGAAATTTCGTGCATGGCTGCAGTTTGTTCTTCTACGGCGGCTGCAATGGCTTGGTTGAGGTCATTCATTGTGGCTACAATATCGTCAAAGTGTGTGAGGGCAGTAATGGATTGTTTGGCGGTTTGTTGAATATCTACCACCATACTACGAATGTCATCGGTGGCTTGAGAGGCTTTTGTGGCAAGTCCTTTTACTTCAGTTGCAACCACGGCGAACCCATGACCTGCCTCTCCTGAGTTAGCTGCTTCAATGGTGGCATTCAGTGCGAGTAAACTGGTTTGAGAAGCAATGGTTTTAATCACATCTACCACTTGGCTAATTTTATTGGCTGCACTTTCTAGTGAAATAATCGTGCCTTGGGTTTGTTTGGCTGTCACTTTCACTTGGTCAGATACCTGAACCGCCTTACTGGTATGTTGAGAGATTTCTCCTAATACGGCGGTCATTTCTTCTAGGGAGCTTGCAATGGTGTGAATAGAGTGCTGAAGTTCTTCAGAGGCTTGATTGACGGTCTGTACGTTTTCATTGACACCTGCCATGCTCTGAACGATTTCCTGATTGTTTTTGTCTAAGGTTGTCCCATCATTGGCAACCTGTTGTAGTTTATCAATGGCTTGGACAGACACTTGGGTACTTGAGGCTGCTTGGGTTTGAATGCTTTGAGAGGCTTCAATCATGATGTGGGCTTGATGCTTTAAACTTAAAATATCCTGTTTTAAAGCACTGACCATGATGGAGAATGATTCAACCATGGCGTTGATGGCATGGGTTATTTGTGTGAGTTCATCGTCTGCTTGTGCGGTCAAGCGCACTGTCAGGTTGCCTGAACCGACATCATTCATTTTGGCTTGAATATGACGGATGCTTTGCTCTAGTATAAGATACATACATAAAAGCCAGAAAATAACCATGATGTTTTTACCCACGGCAGCGCTTAACGCAATGACCGAGGCACCTACGGCATCCCACCAACGTCCATCAATGGCATTGAGGAGTAGTTCGCTACACAGCTCAAAGACGGGTTCTAGGTCAGAGACTGCAGCATTAAGTGCTTTTTCGATGGTTTTAGCTTGCTCTGAGGTTAAATACCCTTGTTGTATGTCGATGGTATCTTGAATGAGTTGATGGTTTTTGTCCCAGTTCGTTTGAAGCATTTGGGACGCTTGTTGGAGTTCTTGGTATTTGAGTTTTCCTACAGAAGCATTATTGTTAGAAGCCCGTTTGAGCAATTTATTGGTATTGCCTTCCACGGTGAGGAGTTTATCTTGAAGCATCCCCCAACTCTCAAGATATTCTTTCAGAAAAATACCTTTGGTTTCGTTTGACGAAGAGGTTAATTGATGTGTTTCTACGATAAGGTCTTGGGAGAGTGTAACAATCTGAATGATGCGTCTTAAGGTTAATGCAAGATAGGAAACATCTAAACTAGGGTCATTCATAAGCCCAGCCGCATCGGCTGTTACAATAGCACCCTGTGCTAACTGTCCCATCAGTTTCTGTTTTTGTGCTTCATTAAAAAATAATGACTGATTGTTGGATTTAGGTTCTTTCCCCAATTGTTGGAGTTGTTTTGCTAGTAAGCGTGTGCCATTGTCAGCTTCCTTTAACCAAGAAAGCTTTTGATAGTCTTGTAGTATGTCTTCGCTTTCAGCGGTTAGTGCGGGAGTATCTTCTGCTTTGAGATGTTCCATCATATGATAGAGCCTTTTAATACAGCCTACCGCTTGTCCTTCTTTTTGAATCATCATGGTTTGGCTATAAATATGACTTCCTAGGGTGCTTACCACAATGGCAGCAGGAAGCATGACTGTCAGTGCAATTAAAATAAAGCGTTCTTTATAGCTTTTGCGTTTCATGTATTGGATACCATACTGGCATAATGATGCAAGAAGAGCTAAGGACTCTTTAGGCTGTTGAGTTAAACCACGCATGACGAGCAATCTCCATAAAACGTATAAAGGGGTACACTATCATGACGTAGGGTATCGTTTATTTGCTGATGGTCTATTGACGGGGCAATGTGTCTCGTCAATGTTGCCTTTACCCATAAAGGCGATGACACGCATCAGCACTGATACACATACGTACACAGTTCGTACAGCACACACACATGAGCATATAGATAACACTGGAACAGTGTTATGGCTTAGAGAGTACCTAGAAGAGTGTTTCAGTGCCATTCACTACCCTTTACTGTAGCTGAACGTATCACGATAAACATACGCTCTGGCTTCTTTTCCTCCAAATACATGAGTGTACGCTTCCTATGGCGTTAAGCTTGTAGAAGTTACTATTTACATGAGGCCATGAAACATTTGATAATATATGCAGTAATACGTGATGTTTGTTGTTCTCTCAACCCTAAGACTCTAAGACTTGACGATGTATGGCACCTCATTCTTCTGACCCTGAAGCTCAAAAGTACTCCTCTTTGAACCATACGCCAGATATCTCGTTTCAGCCCCTTCCTGTTTCGGAGTTTCAGCCCTCTTCCAAGCCAAACAAGGCTTGGCTTCAAGGAAAACCCCTACGATGGGTGCGGCGTAGTATTGCACTGGGGTTCATACTGGGTGCGGTTGCTTGGAGTGCGTATGTGATGCAAACGCCTGAACAGCGTCCTTTGTTGGTGGATGCTCATCAACCAGGTGTGTTAAAGGCAATCCCGATGAGTCAGCATATCGGCACGTTACAGATGGATTCAAAAGCTACTGCACACTTTTTACTTCAAAATGTGGGTGGCAAGCCTTTAGGGATTCGTAAAGTGGAGCCTTCTTGCGGATGTACTGCTGCCGTTCCTGAAAAAACCAGCCTAGCCCCTGGCGAGGTAACCCCTCTACGCATTACCCTTGATACAACGAATAAGCTAGGAGATGTTAAAAAAACCATTGATATTTGGGCGACCAAGGCTAAAAATCCTCTTACTACCATTACGCTTTTGGCTCATGTAGAAGCACCCGCCATGGCAAAGACGCATCATGGTATGGTGAAATCAAAAGACCGTCTGGCATTATTTAAAGGCGAGTGTGCCACGTGTCATGTGCAGAAAGGTGTAGGAAAAGTAGGAGAAGCACTTTTTGTAGCGGATTGTGCTATGTGCCATGGTATAGGTGCCAAAGGAACCTTTGCAGCACCTGGTTTACGTGCCTCAGACCGACGAGAAACGTGGGACAGTGCCACATATGCCAAGCATTTAAAAGAAGTGACAACGCATGGGTCTCAGTACAATCCTGCAATGCCTCCTTTTGGGAAACAACACGGAGGACCACTCACGGAAGATGATATTGCGTCTTTGGTGCAGTATTTAAAAGTCGTCTCTATGGAAGAATAACGACCCCTCGTTGTTCAAGTCCTTCGTAGGTAGAATGGACATGGTTGCAAAAGTAAAGCCTAGCTTGTTAACCAACTCAGGAGGAAAGAGTCTTGGGTCAACGAACCTAGGCCAGGGAAAGAAGGTGTGAAACTATCGGCACACACCTGCCGAAAGGTGAGGATACCCTTTCAAGGGTATCCTGATAAAGTGACGTACTAAGGACGGCGTTTTTGGCTACCATTCCCTTGTGCTGAAGCATTGGAAGTCACTAGCTCTTTTGTAGCGGAGGGTGTACGCTCTGTGCTACGAGTACTACGAGCTACTTTAGCCACTTGAGGAGCGTCAGAAGTTGTTGACACCGCTTTGCGGGTGGTTCCTTGAGTCGCTTGACGCTTTTGAACTCCTTTTTGAGCGGTTTGAGCTTCTTTTTGAATGCTCTTCATGACTTGAGAGTTTCCAAAAACTCCCAGTGCTTTGAAAGAACTGGTGATGGCTTGAGCCACAGCCTGACTGACAGAATCTGTAATGGTACGTTGTAATTCTTGAGCCTGTTGGGTTGCACGTGCCTGTAGCTCACGACCAAGGGCTTCGGCTTCTTTACGGGTTAAAATACCCTCACGAGTATAATGCTCTTTCATTTGAGCAATACGTTCTGCGGTTAAAACGGTGGCGCCTACACCTGCAAGAACCAACGCTTTCACGTCTTCAACACTGCGTACCACTTGCTCAGCCACTTGAGCTTCTTCAGGTAAGTGATGAATGAGTTGTTCTGCTGAATTTGCAACTTTTTTCACTAAGGTTTTAGCCTGTGCTTTTGCATGAGCTACCACGGAGGTTTGAGCGACTTTTCTGGTTTTCTTCACACTAGAAGCGATATTGGTTTGACTTTTTTCTTTAACGGCTACTTTTTTAGAGAGCTTTGCATCAATCACTTTCACTTTTTTTTCTGCACTCGTGAGAGGTTCTCTGTTCACCTTTGTACTGGATGCTTTTGGACTTTCTGTCAGGATAGGCTCATTTTCTTTGACGCTAGCCGATTTTTTGACAACAGGCTTTTTTACGGTTGATTTGGAGGTGGCTTGTTTCTCAGAGAGCAAACCTTTTTTATCTGTCGTTACGGAGGCTTTTACGGTAGATTTCACTTTTTTTTCAGTGGAAGTACGAGGCGTTTTTTGAGCAAGCATGTAGGTTACACATCCTTCTTATAAACACGAAACATATCACAACAACACACAACCCTTCATACGTTTAGCGTCTGTAAGGGCTAAAACATTTCAATCCAAATCCAATGGGTCAAGTCACTCTAAAACCTGAGCCATGAAACCTCATGACGTTTTAGTCAGGTATCTCAACACATAGTACCCATTACCCTACTAAAGCTTGGGCTTAAAATGAGCTTTTTGAAAGAAACCTCCATTTTTTGTAGGAGGACTGCAAAAAGTATTTTTTTCGTTGCGTAGGATAAAACCTATAGGCATGTGCGCGTTGTGGTTTGATGAAAGGCATCAGTGGGGTGCTGATGGGGGGACTTTCATGAATGCCCATGGCGGGTAGATGGTTTCAAAGGTTAAGGATTCTGTGGTGTTGACATGTTACATGGTGTATCTCGTATGAAGGAGTCGTTTAGGATGACAAGTGTATCTCAGGAAAATCTGTCAATGTTTGGCTTAGGTTCTTCTCCTGTTGAGCGTTTGGAGCAAACACAGCTTAATGCTTCAGGCGTTCTATCGCCTCAGGCTTCCCATGGTGAAGCTCCTCAAGGTACCACAGAGTTGTTTGATGTATTGGATGAGGTCAATGCTGAACGTGCCACGTCTGATGCCATGATGCCAGAGCGTCTGGTGCCTACTCAGACAGACACTGAACAGTTTGCATGGTTGACTTCCATTAACGATATTCAAGTGGAACAAGCTGTCGAAAAACTTCAAAGTGTTCAAGAAGCAGAAACCTTTTACAAAACGCAGTACAGTCATTACAAGCTTTATGAACCCATCCTTCAAGGGATTTTGAGTGAAAAAATTATTCACTATGCGAACCAAGCCATGGATAAAACACCGATTCCTTCTACCAAAGCGATTCTTACCGAGGCGATTCAAGAGCTTGAGCGTAAGCATATTCCTAAGCATCTTCATGTGCAGCATTTTCCTGTAGAGCCTCGTCACGTTGGGTCAGGTACCTCACGCACAGGCCCTATGACGAAGGATGCAACACCCTACGGAAAAGATGGCTCTTGGTTCGGGATTCCTAAAGGCACCGATATTGATAGCCTTTCTCCAGCTGAGTTTCAGGCACTTTCACAACGTGTTACACGCTTTTACTATCACTAGCTTGGGTATGGCGTTGGGGTTGTAAAAGTTTAACGTGATACTAGCCCAAGACCTAAGGAGGTGATGCCCTTGAAGGTTTAAACCCTTGCGGGTTTTCTTGTGATGCATGATGAGAACGCTCTAAATGCTTTGGTGGTGATTGAGTTTCCCTTTACTATGACGTACGAAAGTTTCGAGACTTATCATGATGATGATGGCCGATACGCTAGGCTCAGTGCCAGCAGTTTCAAAACCATTTTTTGACCGTGCTTTATTAGATCGTGCCGTTCCCATTTTGGGCATGTATAAAGCGGGACAACGCCGAAGTGTGCCAAAAAACTCGGGGAACCAAGTGTCTTATCGGCGCTTAAATGCCCTTACGCCCGTGTCTACCGCCTTATCAGAGGGGGTTCGACCCACGCCACTGTCTTTAAGTATGACTGAAATCACGGGAACCATTCAACAATATGGTGCCTATGTTGAACTCAGTGATACTTTGAACACGCTCGGGATTGACCATATGGCGTTGGAGTGTTTAGGGTTATTGGCTGAACATGCCGCACAATCTACTGAGCAGATTGTACGGGCAGAGCTTGTGACGGGGACGAATGTTATTTTTGGCACTGGCACCCAGCGTTCTGCTCAAAATGCGGCTAATCCCTTAACCATGGCGATGATACGTCGCGCAGTGCGTACCCTAGACACCAACGATGCTAAGCCGTTTTATGGCAATAAGGATACTGAAACAGGCTTTGGTGGGTTGTACATTGGCTTTATTCACCCAAGGCAGTGGTATGACCTTGTGGGGGATACTGTCATTCAAAACACCTTTGCTTACAGTGACCCTGATAAACTCTATACCCTGAATCTTCCTGTGGTGGGTGGTGTTGCGTGGATAAAAACCACACGGGCGCCTGTGTTTACAGGGGCAGGTGCTTCAGGAGCGGACGTGTACGGTGCCATTCTTTGTGGTTCTGATGCGTTTGGGGTGGTGGATGTCGGTGGGACAGGGCGTTACCGTGTCATTGCCAAAGATGCTGGGACGGGAGGGCCGTCTGACCCTCTTGACCAAATTGCAACGGTGGGATGGAAAGCCTACCAATACCCTAAAATACTCAATAACAGTTTCCTGATTCGTATTGAAACGGGTGTCACAGACTAACCCAAATGCGCCATGTGCAAGGAACCTGCTGGATGTATCGCTGTAAGAGTCGTTCTCCTCCCTACACTGTGGGGAGGAGGATACGCTCAAGGATACTCAAAGCCTTGCATGGGGTAGGGGTGGCTTTACTTTGAAAAGTTGTAGAAGGGTTGTAGAAGGTTACCATGCTTTCATGGCTTGTTTTTTAGCATTTTCCTATTTACCACGAAAGGATTTTTTCTCATGATGACGCTTTCCTCCGAACGAATGGCACAACGTCCTTCCGAGAGCCTCCCTGTCACTGTGCCTCAAGGGGCGGCACTTCATGTGGTGAAAACGCCTGTACAACGTATTCGTCCCGCTGATACAGAGCAATCCAAAACGTTGCAAGCCTTTCAAGAAGAGCCTTTGGTTTCGGTTTGGATTGTGCCAGACCCTCATTCGGATATGATGATTCCTCTGAGTGACGGAAGTATCTATCAGCTATGTGACACGGTGACCCTGAATGGGATTCGATTTGACCTCACACCTGGCGAAAATAAACTACCTCGTTCGGTGTACGAATTTTTACTTCAATGCCCTGAACAACGTCATCGTGTCACCACACCTCAAGCGGGTAGTAATCTTTGTATCGGACGGATTGGATAAATGCGTCATGCTTTGTGTCCCTTTTTTTAAGGAGTGTCACCCACGTTTATGATGAGTTATACCACGTTACTGAGTTTTATGGCAGATGTTTTCCGACAATGCTATTTGGACGGACAGCTTGTGAGTTTTTCAGCCTCACAGCCTTTTCCGTATAGTTTAGCGAGTTCGCTCATGCAACTACTGGTGGAAGACCTCAATCAAGCGGGTTGGTTTGAATGGCAACGTACCGAACGGATACTTCCTGCCCCTAAAACCCTTCATACGCAATTAACCCCTCCCTATTGGGCATGGGATGTCGCTTCCTTGGGGCTGAGAGGGTCTCGTTTAAGAGAACTGGTGCTTAAGCAAACACGCCCTTCTTCTGAAGAGACGTTCCAAGGTGGCATTCCCTGTACCCCAGAAGCGTTTGCTACACGCTTTCCAAGTACACGACAAGCGGCTTCTACGGGTGAGTTGCCTTCCCTTGCTTGGTGTGTAGTAGACGGGGAGCTTAGGCTTGCACCTCGGCAAGCCAATATGGCATGGGGAGCCACGGGGTATGAGGTGACACTCTGGTATGATGCGTGCATTGAACTTCCTGAAACTCTTACACCCTCTACCTCGATGCCTGTTCCGCCTGAGGGAGAAGCGCTCCTTCGCTATGGGCTTATGAGTCGACTCTATGAAAGGTTAGGACGACTCCCTGAAGCACAACTGGCAGAGGCTCGATACCAAGGGTTACTTAAAAAATTGAGGTATCGCTCAAGTATGCCCACCCACACGTTTACTAGACAAATGCCTCCCTTGTTTTAGGAATCTGTCCGCAACGTATCACACCAACCCCGATGCTTTTGAAGGGTGTCTTTTGACTGTTTTTATGTGAGTGTTTTTTGTTTCATCACCAATAGAAGGATGCTTCCTATGATTTTTGCCCAAGCCGCTTCTCTTGCCCTTCAGTTGGGGGGAGGTTTATTTAAAGCCCGTGCGAACCGTAAACGCCAACAAGCCATGAACGCAGAAATGGCTCAGCGGGAAGCCGAAATAAAAGGGCTGCTGAATCCACGAGTTGAAACGCCTTCAGGAACGATGACGCAAGAGAATGGTACCATGAAGTATCAACACCATTTTGGCAGTGCCTTTGACCAGCAACAGCCTCTTTTGCAAGAGAAATCGCTTCAAGCCATTCAGGCATTGCCTACGCAAACCCGTGTAGAGGATGTCTATAACAACCCTTTTTATGACACCACAAGCCAATTGCTGACTCGTCTTATTGAGGAAGATAAAGCCAATGATACTCGACAAGTGACAGAGCAACTTGCTGCCCGAGGACTCACGGGAGGGAGCTATGATGCCCTATTGCGTAAGCAACTGGCACAGCGTTATGGGCAACGTATTGACCAAGCTCGAATGCAGGCAAGGCAACAGGCTGCTAGTGCCTATCAGCAAAGTATTCAAACCCAGTTGAATATTCTTTCAGGCTTACGGTCTGACCAGCAAGCCCGAGAACAGCTTCTTTCATCGGGTATCAATCAAGCACTTGATATGCGTGCCGATAGTCAAACTCAAGCACGCACCCTCATGGGGTTAAACAGCTTGGCACAGCAACGTTTGGGGGAACAAAATCGTCAAACAGCCCATTATACAGATAACCTGGTATCGGGTGATATGATTGAGGATCTTCTGAACTATTTAAATACACGGCGCAAAAAGAAGCCATAACCGTTGTGTCATAGGTTGTATCCTTTTCCGATTATTGTAACACATACTATCCCAAGAAGAGACCCTCTTCTTGGGTTTTTTTATGGAATACCATCTCATTGCTCCATTATCATAGGAGCTTTCCTATTCTCTTGCCACAAGTGAACTGTGAGGTATGTTACCATGAGCCGTACACCACGTAGAGAAGTTTGAGTTTCACGATGTTTCCTCTTTTCTTCACAAAATACAAACTCATGAAAGTGCATAAAGCGTGATGTCTTTTTTTTCAGAAGACCCCATGGGGTCTGAAGTCAGCGGGCTATCTGTTGAGCATGACACGACACCTGAGATGGATGGTACAGAAGGGACTTCAGCGTATCAGGCACCGTCCCTTAAAGCGGGTACCAAACGTAGTGGTAAACATGCCAAAAGTCGGCTTTCTATTGCGGAACAAGCCAGTGACCCTGCTGCTCCTCCTATGCCATTGCTGAAAAAGAAGAAAACTCGTTTGGCACAGGACGATGCTTCTGTAGAGCCTGTGGCTTCTGAGGGGAAGCAGCTACGAGAAGTAGCGGTTACCTCAGAGGATGTGTTAGACGTATCGATGGTTTTTCAAGCGTCTGATATTCAGAAAGCCGAGACACCATCACGCTCTGATACCTCTGTTTCTGAGCTTGAAGCGTTGGTATTCACTGAGGCATCTCAGTCTTCTACTGAGCCTGCCAGTTCTCGTGTCTCCTCTCCGAAGCCCCAACGTTCTAAGAGAGTCCCCAAGGTGGTCGTAGGTTCCCTTGAAACGCTATTGTGTGAATGGGTACAAGCCTACCAGGCGATGGCGTACGAACCCCTGATGCTTCAATGGTCTGTATCGGAGGAAGGTATCAGTGTGCAACCTTCTCATGCAGTACTTTGGGAGAAACATGAGGCATTAAGTGCGCTTTAATGATTTCCCTAGCCTAGAGCTTTATGATGTGTGCTTTTTCATGTTCCTTTTTGAGTAAAGGCTTTGCTTTATGATGTGTGCAACGACCCCTTCTCTTTCAGAGAGCTTGTCTCCTGAGGTTTTACATCAAGTGGATACTGTGATACAGCATCGGCTAGAGCAACAGTTGGCACATGTGGTTTCACAGTATGAACATCGTTTAAATCATCTGGAGCATCAGTTTACGCAACGGTATCGAGATGAGCAAGATACGTTTGTGGGAACGGTGGCTGAGCGTTTGAAGCAACGCCGTGAAGAGGCTACTGCGGCACTTAAAAAAGAGATTCGTCGTGATTTTGGGTTTCAAAGCACCCTGTTTTCTATCCTGTTTGGTGTGCTACTGCTTATGAATGTAGGGATGGAACTCTGGCGTGTGGTGGCACATTACCCTGCTGCCTTTTCTCTGAGTCGAGTACTGCCTATTCCTCATGCTACCCATCAGCCCGCTAAGGAGGTATCTGCTCCCGCTACTCACAAGCATAGCGTTGCCCCTGCGTCCACTCATGCCCCTCATGCTACTTCTTTAAGCCCTGAGCATGGAACCCCTTCAACCAGTGTGCATGAGGCAAGCTTACAGGAGGTAACGCCTCATGAGGTTCCTCTCCACCCTGTAGGGCATATTCAAACCATTCATGTCACGGAAACCCCTTCACAACCTCATGGTGAGGTCTCTCGCAGTGCCTCTCATGGGGTCTCTCATGGTCAGTCCCATCACGCAGAACATGAGGCTTCTAAAGTGCATACGCCTGCAACCCATCCTAAAAAGGATGCTGTCAAAACGGAAAGTGAGTATGAAACGTCTAAGCATCCTAAGCACTAATCCTGTGTGAAGAGGATGTCTCTGAGGGATAAGTGCGTTACCATGTATCTTGAAATAGCTTTGTGCAGAATGCCTCTTGCTGGTAGATTTTGTGAATGATGTACTGTGTTGAGTGTGTGTTGCCCGTTATGGTCTGAACCATTTGTATGAGTGTCTATCGTAATGCAAACTTTATTGGGTGAACCTTTTAATCTGACAGGTACGATTGAGCCTTTGGTCACGGAAGGTCATTGGCAAGCTGTTGGGCTGAGCTACTTAAGTCCTCGTGAAGCTGACCAACTTGATTGGCTACAAGCCGCAGAAAGGCTGTACTATCGCTTTTTACCTTGGGCGTATAGCAATTTTGGTCTTGAGGTGCCCCCTCCTCCTAATCTTTCACTGACATTATTGACTCAAGCGGAGCTATTGCGACCTGTGGCTTTGGTCTATGTTCATCCTGAAACACAGGAATCCTCTGTGGTAGGATTGGCTATTTTGAAGCCAGAAGCGTTTGACTTACTTGAAATCCATCAGGTTATTTTAGCGCCTTGGCTTCAAGCACACCCGCCTGAGGACTTACTGGAAAACAGTCTATGGCAACAAGGGGCAAGTGTATTGTTGAAAGGTATCTTTAAGGATATTCAGGGACACCATCCCCCTTACTTAACCGTGAGTTTTCCTTTGTTAGGCATTCAAGAGACCTTGTTTGATGTGATTCAACAGGTAAGTGATACCTTAGAAACCTCTTCTGTTGTATCCTCTGATGTCACTCAACGCTCAGGAATTTATTTGCCTTCCGCATTCTATGCGGATAAAAGCCCTGTGACGATTAGTCGGCTAGATATACGCCACTGGCAACAGTCTTCATGGGGAAAAGAGGGTCCCCCTTGTCCTGATGGACTCACCATTCGTAGCCTTAAGATGGATGATACTCATCCGATTGAGTTCGCAAAATTGTTACATACCGCTTTTTCTAAACAAACAGACACGTTGTGGGAACCACGCTATAAAACATTAGATGGATGCCTAGAGCTTATTCTGCAAGAGTTTCATGAGTTATCAGAGTCTTTGCTTCTCACAAGTAGTAAGGTTGCTTATAACGCCTCGGGGTATCTTGTGGGGTTTGCCCTGATGAAAGAGTTTTCACGTACGCTTGCCAATATTCCTTTGGTATGTGTGCATCCTGATGTGAAGGGTCAGGGACTGGGTAAACGTCTTGTCTATCGGCAATTACTACGGTTGCAGGAACTTCGTAGATTGAAGAAAACACCCATTCATACGGTCACGGTGACCCATCAGGCGAGTGAAACGGCAGCCCAACGTTTGTACATGAGCCTTGGTTTTACACCCCATGCTCAGTATCTTCATGCACACTGGAACCGTTCTCCTGCCATTGTAGACCTTCAAGACCATTAGCGATATACTGCCATTGAGATACTATGACACCTAAGGAGCCTGTTTTGAACGGGGCTTTTACGGGAGGGAGTGTCTGTGGTTTTGTATGATAAAAAGCTTTTTGAGCCTGTCAGGGGAAATTTTATCCATGGTTTCGTTTCTTTTGGGTGCCAAGGATCACTTGGATAGTGCTTCACGTAAACAGCTGGAACAGTTTGAGCACTGGAAGCTTTCTCCGAAAACATGGTGGGAGGATGAGCTTGTGAGTGCGGTGGCACATATCACTCAAATGCACCGTACACCTTTGACGCTTTTATGGGATGGGAAAGGGCAACTCCTTCACGTGGTCGTCGCACCGCTTGCCTTGTTGCATCGGGTACCTGGCTTGTATTCGGTGGTGAGCCGCCATAAGCCTGGTACGCTATGGGCTTGGAGCTTTCATGTAGGGGAAGGACAACCACAAGAGGGAGATACCTCTGGCATATTGCATTTAAAACTGGGGGGATGTCTATTTTTAGAAACCACAGGACATAAAGCGGGTGAGGTCTCTCGGAAGGCTCTTAAACAGCATAAAAAACATGACAAACTTTCTGCTACTACGCAACCATGGGAAGAGCGTGTTTCAACGTGTATTGCTGGTTGGCGCTGGCTTTTTCCTGTGTTCCAAGTACCTACGAGTGAGCATGAGACAAAACAGCCTTTGCTACGCTTGCAGGAATGTGGTCGGTATACCCATCCCGATGACCTTATGCAGGCTCTTAAGACGCTTGAAGCACCTCTTTTAGACACATGGGCAGATGCCCTTGATTATGCCCAAAGCTCGGTGTATGCGCCGTTTCAAACATGGTGCCAAGCCCGTCGTCCAGGAGCGATCGTGATTTCAGTGCATCCGTCTCAAGCGAGTGTAAAACAAGAAGCCCAAACCACCATGGAAGAGCTGGTTCAGTTACTAGATACCCTTGGGTATGACGTACGAACCACCGTGGTGCAACATCGTCCGAAACCTGACGTACGCACTTATTTAGGGGAAGGGAGGGCTGAGACGCTTGCCCTTGAGGTGGTACAGTATGGCATTGAACGTATTGTGGTAGATGAAACTTTATCTCCGACGCAAGTGCGTCATTTGGAAGCCCTCGTACGGGTGCCTGTATGGGATAGAAGTGAGGTGATTCTGAATGTCTTTGAAGCACGTGCCAAAACGCCTGAAGGAAAGCTTCAAGTGGCACTGGCACGTTTAAAATATGATATGCCCAGACTTGCAGGGCGTAACCAATCATTAAGCAGACAAACTGCGACAGGAGCGGGGGCAGGTGCTGCGACTCGTGGAAGCGGAGAAACGCAACTTGAGCTTGACCGTCGTCACATTCGAGAACGGATCCAACAGCTTGAAACCGAGATAGAACAGCTTGCCCAACGACGAGAACGCCAACGGACTCGTCGCCATGAGGGACGGCGGAATCCTGCGTATGTGGTGGCACTGGTGGGCTATACCAATGCGGGGAAGTCGACATTAATGCGTCGTCTCAGTGGCGACAAAACCGTGTATGTAGAAGACAAACTGTTTGCCACGCTTGATACGTTAAGTCGTCCCTTTTTCTTGCCGAATGAAGAGGCATTGCGTTACACAAGCTATGATGGTACCCCTGTGTACCTTCATCCTGACCTTCCACCTGTGAGTGCAGAGACGTGGGATGCGTTACGCCCCAATGTGCTAGTGGATACCGTAGGCTTTATTCGTAAACTTCCTACCCAATTGGTCTATGCGTTTAAGTCTACGCTAGAAGAAGCCCATAGTAGTGATTTATTACTGCATGTGTGGGATGTTGCGAGTCCTCATGCGTACGAGCAGTTTTTAAGCGTGCAAGAAACCTTAGCAGAACTGGGTGCCGATACCCTTCCTACCTTGGTACTCTGTAATAAACAAGACCTGCTTGCCCCAGAGCTAAAAACGCAGCGTGAGGCTTTTCTTTTGGCTCAAGGGGTTTCAAAAGCCCAAACCCTTTGGCTTTCAGCCACGGCACTGGAAGGCGAAACACTTGAAGCGTTTTATCATACCTTGACGTTTCAGAAGTATCGCTCAGCATGACTTTCTTGATGGCTATTCAACGATGGTTTCAAGCCAGTTGTTTGTCTTAAGGCTTTTTGGGGATGCTTTCCAAAGGTGCCTCACGATATTTTCCATAAAGGGGAGAGAGCCTTTGAGGAGATAGAGTCCACCGAGTGCCATGAGCCAAGTTTGCCAGTTTTTGCCGTACTGATCCCAGAAAAGCATCGCCTTAGATTTTTTCTTTTTTTCAGGATATTTAGGGGCTGCGTCCAATAAGTCTTTATGGATACTACCTGCGACACGTTCCATGTATACGTCATCTTTATCGGTGTTACTCACAGACTCCCACATGTTGCCAAACCAATCTTGAAATGCCTGAGCCTCACTTTGCCCTGCGCGTCTTGGCGTAAAGGGGCTTGGGTTATTCATCCACGTACCAATGGGTTCGGGCATGGTGTAGGCAGGAGGATTAGCTCCGAAACGCTGAATAGGCGACATGGCACATTTCTTATGCTAGGTGCGAAGAGGCATGAAAAAGGAGGGTCTACAGTATCGTAAGGATAAAGGCTATCTTCTCGCTCTCTTGTGTTATGCTAGGGGTTACTATGGGTTTGGCATGGTGTTAACTTGTGTCAATTTGTGCGAAGTGTGTATCGTATTACCATGCTTCGGTGTAGAACTTTTATGTCTGTTCTGTTTCACGTTCTGGCTGATGAATGCTTTAAACACTTGTGTCATCAACAGGCTTTCATGAAGCCACTGTTTGCTGTCGTAAGTCATACGTTCATACGTGCTACGCTTCTTCTATTGAATACGCTCTATGATTAAATGCTGTGTGATGAAAGGATACTTTAACCATGATGATGAGTGGTCACGGCGGTGCCGTTATTGCAGACCTTGCAAGCATTCCCTCTAATCTTTATAAGCCGAATGCTCCTTGGGAAGCAGAAGTGCTTGAGGTGAAACGCTTAACAGAATCGACTTCTGATAATGATGTTAAACATGTGGTATTAAGCCTTAAGGGCAGTGATTATCGTTACCTTGAGGGGCAAAGCGTGGGGATTCTTCCCCCAGGGATAGACCCCAAAACAGGGAAAGCCCATAAGCTCCGCTTGTATTCTATTGCGTCTCCTTCGGTGGGCGATGATGGGAACGGGGAAACGGTCACCGTGTGTGTGAAGCGTCTTGTCTATCAAAATGAAGCGGGCGAAACCATTCAGGGCGTTTGCTCTAGCTTTATTTGTGATTTGGAAGTTGGACAGAAAGTCATGGTGACGGGTCCTGTGGGTAAAGCGTTTCTTCCCCCCCAGCATGACAACCCCCACATGATTATGGTGGCAACAGGGACAGGTATTGCCCCTTTCCGTGCTTTCATGCACTGGCGTTATGTGCAACATGCCCACCAAACTGGGAAAACGATGTTGTTTTTTGGGGTGCAGAAGCAGGCAGATATGTTGTATGAAGAAGAGCTACAAGCTTATGCCACACAACACCCTGACACGTGTCACGTGATTACGGCTCGGAGTCGTGAAGAAAAAACCGCAGAAGGCAACCGTATGTATGTGCAACATCGTATTGCAGAGCATGCCAATGCCGTACTTGATTTACTGACGCAAGAGAACGCTTACTTCTATATTTGTGGGTTGCGTGGTATGGAACCTGGTATCTTTGAAGCCTTAGAACTTGCCGCAACCGCACGAGGACTGGTTTGGAGTGAGATACTTGCTCAGTTACAACAGTCAGGTCGATGGATGGTAGAAGTGTACTAACACGCTTTTCCCTGATACGTCTACAACGAATGAAAGCCCTTTCCTATGCGTGTGAGAGGGCTTTCGTCCTGGATAGCTGGTGGCATCGAAGAAGCCTGTTTTATCTACGAATACCCTTGCATAATAATGCCAATAACTGATGTAGCTCTGTTTTAAAAGCTTCAGGCGATAATTGACGCAATAACACCACGGGAGGGAAAAACCCTACCATTGCGTTACGTAATGACTTTGCGGTGTTCTCAGGCGTACTAGAAAGTTGGAGATTCAGTTGTTCCACGCCATAGGTCAAGACCTCCACGAGTACGCCTGTAAACATGGCCTCCCAAGAGGCGAACATCTGTCGAGCTTTTGGCGGAGGAATTGGGGGAGGTAAAAGAAAGTCATCTTTGCCCGAAAAATGGGCTGAAACCTCTTGAAACTTAAACCAAGCTTCTTCAAACAGGATGGTTTTTAAGAGTGCTTCCCAATCAGACTCTGATAAAACACTAGAGGAATGGTTACATTGTGCCTGTACGATGGCTTGTAAACGTTGATGTAACCCTGTTAACGAGCGTCCTACCACGGCAAGTAGAATTGCTTCCTTGTTTTCAAAGCATTGATAAATACTCGCTTTTCCTAGAGAGGTTATTTTAGAAATATCTTCAAGGGTCGTACGATGAAACCCATACCGATGAAACAGCTCTTGGGCTGCATCAAGGATGACCACTTCAGGATTTTCATATTTTTTACGTCTACCCATGGTCTATCATACTTTCAAGACGGTTGTATTGGATGTTAGCCTATGGTTCATGAAAGGTTCACTCATGTCTGTCTTTACGTTACTGTGAAGAAACATCTTTGACGGTAGCATCATGATGGGCTACTGGCTTATGTTTATCAGTATAACACGATCTGTTTGATAGCTTCTTGATGCTTTTCGTAAGCGTTTTATCCTTTTCTTTCTCTTGTTGCATCCTTTGAGTTTATTTTTGATGATGATACCTCTTCCTCCTCATACATGGCAAACAGGACTGTCTATTTTAGCCCTCGTGTATTTTGGCTGTATGATTGCCCTTGGTCGTTTAGGCTATCGATTGAAAAACAAGACAGTGACACCCACAACATTTTATCTGGCAGATCGTCAGTTAAGTGCCAGCTCTATGGGAATTGCTTTTGTGGCTGCGTGCTTTGGTGCAGGCAGTACATTAGGGACTTTTCAAGCTTTTGGGCAGAGTGGGTTACTTGCCTTATGGAAGGTTGCGATGCCTTTACTGCTTACGTGTGCGGTACTTTATGCACTGATGCTTCCTAAATTAGACCGCTTTAAGCGACTGAGCAAGCTACCCTGTGATACGCTCCCCGAAGCTTTGGCATGTTACTACGGTGGTCTAGGTACGCTATGGTTTGCAGGCATATTATGGGTTGCCAGTGTCACGTTTGTGAGTTCTCAAATGATTGCTGCGATTGGACTCTTGAAAGTGTTGTTTCCTGACACTTGGGGGTGGGCGGTTGCCGTAGGATGGACAGGGCTTGTAAGCTACATTACCTTGGGTGGGTTTAGTGCTGTGGTTGTTACGGATACCCTTCAAGTGGCTTTGTATGGCTCAGGGATTGGGCTACTTGCGTTAAGCGTGATACTGACCTATATGGGTGTGTATGTACCTGTTGCAGGGTTTTCGCAGCATTGGCTTTCAACCAGTGTTGCTGCATTGCCCAAAGCACTCCACTGGCACATGCAGTGGCAGTTTATTCCTGCTGGTTGGCAGGCGTTGTTACCTTTCATGGCAAAACAGCTGGGTCTTATCACGGCTTGGGTGATTGCGCCTGAAATGTGGCAACGTATGCAAGCAACCCGTTCGTATCATGATGCAAAGCAAGGGCTTCAAGGAGCTTGGTTGACCTTAGTCGTGCTTTACGCCTGTGTTTTACTGATATGTTTTGGTGCTTGGGGACTGCTGGTTCATGAACCTCAGGGGCTGATGGCGTATCACACCACGGATGTTGCCCATCAAAAGCTGACTCCTCTGCTTTATTGGTTGACATGGACGCACCATGCGTTTCAGTTCCCGTTACCTCTTTTAACGCTTCTATTATTAGGGTTTTTAATTGCACTTTCTTCCACAATGGACTCAACCCTTAATGTTGCGTCTCAAACCTTGACACAAGACATGCTCACGCCTTATTTTAGAGGGTCTAAAGTGACGCTTCTACAAAATACGGTGTTAAACCCTCGTGTCATGACTCGTGTGGCACAAGTGACCAGTGTTTTTAGTGCTGCGATCGCACTAGGGATTGCACTGACACACGCCAATATTCTTGACATGCTCATGCTTTCCGCAGAAATCTATGCGTGTTGTTTAGGGTTACCTGTGCTGTGGATGCTTTGGCATCCTCAAGGGGTGGCTGGGGTGCCTACTCGGCTTGTATTAAGTATTAGCCCTTTGGTGTATGGCGTGTTAAAGCTTTTGGAGGGTGTATTGAATAGCTTTCACCCGCCATGGCTGGTAGGGCTATTACAGGGATGGTACCAAGATAGTTTGAGTTTGCTCACCTTACTGATAGGCTTGGGAGTGTTGATAGTGTATCGTCAAGTAGTAC
>JBJTUH010000020.1:0-20463 GCA_046080605.1 Vampirovibrionales bacterium | reverse complement strand
GTGTGAAGGAAGTGCTCTACCGCTGAGCCAATTGCCCACTATAGGGGGAGCCATAGTGAAAAAATATGTACAAACAGGCTATGTACACTTTTCTATAGTGTAAGGTATCAAGCACAAAAGTCAATCTCTTTTCCTAGAAACTGCCTTCCTGTGGGGCATGTTGACACGCATACACGCTAGGCGATACAACCGTTTCTTTCTAAAAAGAGTCTTAAAGCCTCAGGTGCTACACCGTTTAAAGGGTTTGTGTGTGCTATAGTGAACTTTAAGCCATTTTAGGCGAAATGTTCCCAGTAGTCTTAACCGCCGTTGGTGAACATGCACATTAAAGAAAGGAAATAGATTTTAATGCTTATTCGTCTCGCTCGTACCTCATCTCTATGTAGTATTGTGGCACTCGTTCTTGCCGTGTTATTAGGTGCCGTCAGTGCTAGCTTTGCCGTGAGTCCTCGGGTAAACCAAGCCCACACGAACCCTGTCATGGCACAGCCTCAAGTTTCCAAACCTATGGGCGTGAAAGCTCACCAGCCATGGTCTCCTACTTTTAAGGAAGACTTTCATAAAGGTTTTATGCAAGCGTGTGTGGATGGTGTTGCTAAAAAAACAGGGGTGAAACCTGCTCAGAATTACTGTAGCTGTTTTGCCAGCGATATTGAAGCAAACTTCTCAGAAGAAGAACTCACTACCATGAGTAAGGCAAGTAACACCCGTGAACAAATGAATCAAGCATTCCAGCCAACGGTAGATAAATGTTCCCCTCGGATTTTGGACGGCTTAGAGTAACCTCTTATGATTGCTGACCTTTAAGGTGAAGATGCCTTGAGTGAGCTGAACGACTATAAAGCGTGGGGTGTCTCCTCACGCTTTATAGTCGTTTTGGCTTGTCTTACCAGTAAGTTCAGTGCATACTAAGAAGCATCACATGGTTATGTGCCTTTAGCTCAGCTGGATAGAGTACTTGGCTTCGAACCAAGGGGTCGGGGGTTCGAATCCCTCAAGGCACAGGCTTCATTACTTCAAAAGCTGAAGTATAAACCCTATCCCCATCCAGTTTGCCATAAGCGGTACCCAAGGGAAAAAAGGGAACAACCCAAGACTACCTACTAGCGCTAAAAGCTTACGACGATTGACCTCAGGGTAGTGCTGCTGCAGTAGGTAATATCCCCACGTACCGATACGCCATAAAATCACCAATTTTACACAGGTAAATAGACCTTTTATGATCGACAGAGTATCAGGTACAGTCATGAGGAGGTTCAGTGTACTCCACACCCCCCACGGTAGTATGAAGCTGTAAGCAAGCTTTTCATAGCCCGATAGCTCTTCTGTGTGTGCGAATACTTCAGCATCCGCATGCTTTGAGGCAGGCATTGCCTGATGACCACAGAGCCATAAGGCGATACATCCAAGTGCAATCCAAAGCACCATCCAGATACTTTGTTGTATTAAGGTGCCTACACCTGTCAAAAACCCTTGTAAATACCCCATCGCACCCAAGGGGTCTCCTGTCATCATGGTCTGTAACACCGTAAGACACGAGGCAAGAATCCAAAAGGTACGTCCCAGTGCTTGCCAAGCCTGTATTCCTTCAGGATGAGAGGGGACAGGAGTCATCTTTGGGTGGAATAACACGGATTCAAACCCCAGAGCCAGCACCTGCCATGGATGATAAGCACGTGATGCCCTAACGGAGGATTCAGGAGGTAAAGAAAAAGAGGGTTGCGTCATCATGAAAAGCTTAAACTCCTTCAGTACGTGCCATGGGAGTACCAGACACGGAGGCGGGTTTTAGGGTGTAATACGTCTCAGGATGAGACATCGTGAAAGGCGTGGAAACCCCTTGGAGCATGTGTTGTAGAAGAGACATGGACAGCTTAGATTCTAAAAACTGACTTAGCCCCCAAGGCATGCCTGCTTTGGACTCTGTGGCTGGGAGTGTTTCATACGCTTCAGGAGGCTTGCCTTCTCGTTGTGCAATCATGGCACGTAGTTTCTCAACCGCATCATCATAGGTTCCAATCTCATCAATGAGTCCATACCGTAGGGCATCGGTTGCTACAAGTACCCGTCCATCTGCCACACTTTCAATCAGCCCCATACGACGATTTTTTTCTGCCACCGTTTTTAGGTGTTGGGTACGACCTTGTAGCACCATGCTTAGAAATTGTTGATAGCTGGTATCAATCATATTTTGTAGCATGACACGTTCTTCAGAGGTCAGACTGCGACTGTTGGAAAGAATATCTTTAAACTTGCCACTTTTGATGGTGACGGGGTCAATCCCCAGTTTGTCTCGAAAGAGTCTTTGCATATTCATACTGTGCATAATGACCCCAATAGACCCCGTTAAACTGCCTGCGGGTGCCATGATATAGTCAGCACCACAAGCCGTCATGTAGCCGCCACTGGCTGCTACATCACCGAACAATACCAGAACAGGTTTCACTTTTTTCAGGCGTTCTACACGTTCGTGAAGCTCTTGACTCATACCCACCGTACCCCCAGGGGAGTTAATCCATAACAGCACGCCTTTTGTGGTGTCGGCTTGTGTGGCTTGGTCTAAGGCACGCCATACGCTCATGGCATCAGTGCCTCCTTGTAACGAGGCAAGAGGACCTCCGTTATTGTCTTCCATCTCAATGGCTCCCCACAGTCGGATGACTTGAATATGTGCTTCACCATACTGTAGGTTTTGACTGCCTTTTTTAAGGAGGCTTCCCAGCGGAACCCCATTGGCTTCAATGCTCAGACTTGAAGTGTCTGAAGGGCTTTCGACCGAAGGAGGGGTATTGGAAGCGTGTAACCAAGGGGTGAGAAGTTGAAGCGTAAAACTTAAGAGGCATAACACGACCAACACTTGAAACCATAACGGTGTTTCTTGACGTAGAGGTTGTACGATGGTTTTGAGGAAAGAACGGGATGTTTCAGAAGACATGGGGTGAAAAGGCTCTCTTCAAGGTAAATAAAAAAGGAAGCACAGGCTATGTCGCACGATGAAAGTGAGGCATTATCTTGTGCCTAAACCATAGACTATGCCTTACTATAACAGACTCTGCCCCTTACGGCTATGCTTGAGACATGAACATGAGGGGGCGTAGAGATTACTTTTGTAAAAAGGCAAGGGTACTTTTAAAATGGTACTTTACGGTGGCATGGAGGAGTGCCTCGGTGGTATGGGTGCCTTGGTGCTGGCGTATGAGGGCTTGCACTGCTTGCATGGTGGGGCTTCCCGCACCTGAGCGAAAGGTTGCACCTCCCCAAGTTTCGCTTAATTTTTCAAGTGCGGCTAAATAGCTTGCACGTGCCAGAATACTTGCTGCTGCCACCATGGTGGACTGGCTCTCTGCTTTCTCACACTCTAAGAGTTTGACGTGTTGTAATGTGCTAGGTAAACGCTTAAGTGCTTGATTAAAAACCTGTTGCAAGGCACCAGGACGCTGACTAAACTTATCTACTACAAGGCTAGAAGGAGGCTCTGCGCAGTGGTTTGTGTGGCATCCACTGAGTAACTTCCATAGCACAGCACTATGTGCCTCACACATTAAATGGTTCAGTGTCTTCTTTTCTTGTTTAAGGGATTCAATCCGTTGATTGTACGCTTCAGGAGCAATCACTAACACCGCCCATTGTTCAGGGGGAAGATAGGTTACAATCTGCTTTGCAAGCGCTCGGGTTTTGGTATCCGAGCTAATGAGTTTACTGTCACACACCCCTAAGTCTGCAAGTGCTTGGCATGTTGCAGGGTTTCCCCATACCCCTGCAACGACTAAAGGACCCATATAGTCGCCTTTACCCGCTTCATCGGTGCCAGCATGGGTCAGGGTATCAAACCGCCTAGAGGGGTAGGAAGACATCATGAAAAAAGGTTCCTCTTCAAGATGCCATCCCACCGTAGCTAGGTTAAACCTATGATACCGTGGGATGGCAGTACGAATATTTAGCCTTGGGCTTTGGCGTGCCAGTGTCCTTGAATATGGAATGCCATTACGGCTGCGGCTGTGGCAACATTCAAACTTTGTACTTTTCCTAACATAGGAATGTAGGTTTTAAAGTCACAGTGTTTGATGAGTTGCTTGCTTACGCCCTCATCTTCGCTGCCGAGTACCAAGACTGTACGAGTGGCATAGTCAATGGTTTGGTATGCTTGTGCTTCGGTGTCTAAGACCGTTCCCACACTCCAGAAGCCTAACTCTTTCAGATAGCTCTGAGCATGGTTCAGGTTGGTCACTTGAATCACAGGCATGGTTTGGTCAGCACCACAGGCGGTTTTTGAAACTCCCACGCTGAAACTTGCAGAACGATGCTTCCCGATAATGACACCTACCGCACCTGCACCCTCTGCCACACGCAAAATGGCACCAAAGTTTCGTGCATCTGTGATGCCGTCGCATAAAACCACTAAGGCAGGCTTACCTTGGTTTTCATGAGGGGCAAGCACTTCTTCATGCCAGCTTTCAAGCGTCCAAAGCTTTTGAGGGCTAAGAATGGCAATCACGCCTTGATGATAGAGTGACTCCACTTGTGCTTGAAGATGCCCTTCTGCTAAGAGGGATTCTTGCTGCTGGAGGAGCATTTGGTCTAATTTCACTTTAGGCACAGTGTCAACACGCTTGCCGAGCATTTTTGCAAGTTGCCATAGGTCTTTGGCGGTTCCACGGGTAGGAGGCTCTTCCCCTGCGAATAGAATCTTTTGGATACGATCTGGTGCAACTTCTAAAATCGTTTGCACACTTTGGCGACCGATAGCCATCAATTCATTGGTATCTAGGGCAGTACTGGCATGCTCTTCCGTGCTTTGGTGTGCCATTTCAAAGAACGCAGGCGTTTTACGGCGAGGGCGTTCGTCACGAGGGCTGTCATTGAAACGTTCTCTATCGCCGAAAGACTTTCTTTCACCGTAAGGTTTTCTTTCTTCAAACGAGCGTTCCCCACGAGGTCTGGCACTAAAGCGTTCTCTATCGCCGAAGGGTTTTCTGTCGCCGAAAGACTTTCTTTCACCGTAAGGCTTTCTTTCTTCAAACGAGCCTTCAGTACGAGGTCTGTCACCAAAGCGTTCTTTATCGCCAAAAGATTTTTTTCCAAAGCTTTTCTTTTCACCAAAAGCTTTAGACTTTCCAAAAGATTTTTTATGGGAAGGTTTAGAAGGAGTGTAGGGAGCCATCATCATGAATCAAAAAAGTATTTCTAAGGGATTGTATTAAGAAGTAAAAAAGAGGGATTGAAACGAGGTGAGCGAGATAACATCGTTAGTGGAAAGGCTTTTGGGTAAAAATAGGCTATGCTTTCATCAAGCGATATACATAAGAACGCTTGGCAATAAAATCAGATGCTATTTCAAAGAACAGAAGACACACGCACTGTCATGGGGGCTAATGATAGGGTTTATGGCGAGTCGTTAGGTAACCCAGCCTATCCTTTTTCAGTGGGTTCGTGAGGGTATGATGGTGTTTAGCAGTCCATCGCAGCCTTGTTCAACTAAACGTAAGACGTGCGTAAATCCGTCGTGTTCACCGTAGTAAGGGTCGGGGACTTCTGTTTCTGAGCATTCAGGGGCAAACTTTTCCAGAAATAGCGAAACATGCGAAGGCAAAAGCGTTTGTCCTTCAGGTAAAAATGCCTTGATATCTCTTAGATTTCTTTGATCCATCACACAGATGTAGTCATAGTGCTCAAAATGCTCTGGTTTGACCTGCTGGGCTTTTTGTCCGTCAAGACAGTAGCCATGGCGGGTTGCGACTTCACATGAGCGAGGGTCAGGTGCTTCTCCGATATGGTAGAAGTGTGTCCCTGCTGAGGCAACTTCAATGTGATGGGAGAGTCCAGCATCTTCTATTTTTTTTCTCATGACACCTTCTGCCAAGGGAGAACGACAAATGTTTCCCATACAGACAAATAGCACCCTCACTTGTTTGGTGGGTTGCGTGTATTGTGACTGAGAAGTATCAGAGACCGTATTGAGAGTAGTGAACATAAAAGCATCAATCGTGGAAAAAGAGGAAAAGAAGCCATCTTCAGCACGAGATTTTTAGGGTGTTTATCCTGTCATTTTAAGAGACTTCTCTTAGAATATACCCAATAAGCTTTAAGCCTAAACCTTACGATGAAAACGTGACTTGCTCCTTATTATGGCTTGAATAGATCCCAAAGTCTACCAAAGCTTTCATAAGTGTTATAATGGCATGGTGCTAGAGGAGGAGGCCTAGGGCGTAAGTGTTTGTGCCAGTTGTTTTCCTGCGGCTAAACAATCGGTCACGGAAATCCCATGAGACCAACTTCCCACCACGTGGAGCCGTCCTTTGAATGCTTCATTCAGAGCTGTTTTGAGGGTACTGACTCTGTCACGATGCCCCAACGTGCTTTGTGGAATGGCATCTATGGCACGCTGTACTTGTACAAGTTTCAGAAAGCTTTTATCTGGAGTTGGGCTTTTGAGTATCCCTAAATGATGCAATGCGTGTAGACAATCAGTGATGAGTGCGTCATCTTCCCAAGTGAGGCTATCAGGGTCAATGGCACCACCATAAAAGTTAATCAGTAAATGATGGTCTTCAGGGCTACGGTTGGGAAACATGCTACTAGGCCACAAAGAGCCAAGGAGCCTTACAGGAGAACGGCTCTGTGCATGCGTTTTGGCTTGAGGGGTTCCTGTTGTACGATGTGATACTAAGGCGCCAAAGCCTTGCAGGGGATGTCGACATGCTTCCTTTGCAATACCTAGCTGCACCATGGCCAGGCTACTATAGGGGGTATGGTCAACCACTTCACGGTAGGCACCCCAAACCTGTGTAGACTCGAGTAACGGTGCAAGGAGGGTTTCCCAGCTTTGAAGCTGACATGCCATGACCAGTTGAGGGGTTTGCCATTGGGTGCCTGTTGCATCTGTGATGTGCCATTGTTGCTGTGTGTCATCCCACGCAACAAGCGTTGCATTCGCTTTTGGTGTCGATTGGAGCCATGCTGGGCTTTGAGTGTCGATGGATGTTGCAAGGGCCTCACTTAATTCACCCAAGCCTTTGGGGAAAGAGATGATATGATAGGGTACTTTTTTCTTAGTGTGAGGGGTTTCACAGGGTGTTTGCTTAGACGGGTTACAGGATTGATACTGCTTCTTGAGCCACCCTTTTAAAAGGCTGCCTTGTCCTTCACATTCTAGGGTGTGTAATGCTTTGAAGGTATCTTGGAATCCTAACTGCTCAGGGTTTCCCGCATAAATCCCCGAACAAAGAGGGGTGAGTAAGGTGTCCACAAACCGCTGTGAAAAACGTTGTCTTCCCCATTCCGCCACACTCCAGTGTTGCGTTTCCTGCGCGACTTCTGGGTGAGGAGGCATCCAAAGTTGTTTCCATACCCATGCCCCCCACCCAAGGAGTCCTCCCATCGCATTGAGTGCAACGCTTGGGGCAGGGCATAGGGTCTCTTCAAGCACAATAAAACGCTTTTTAGAGGCTTTAGAAGCCATGATGGGCTTTAGCTTGAGGGCGGGAAGTAAACTTTGCAGGATAGGATGATGCCCCAACAGGGTATGAGGTCCTTTTTCAAGTAGAAACCCTTCTGTTTGCGACGCGCTTTGTACCCATCCCCCCTGTGCCTCTTTTGCACTTAGCACTTTGACTGTTTGAGGCACAGGCGAGGCCTGTAAATAGTGCCACGCTGTACTAAGACCTGAGACACCGCTTCCAATGACGACCATGTCTACTTCATGAACGATGGGGACGTGAGGCAACTGAAGGGATGTATCAACAGAAGAAGAAGCCATGCGGTAAACCTCGGGTTGGCTAAGGGGAAGACAGGTGAAACATAAGCTTTTGGTACGTCAATGAGATGTGTTTATCATACCCCATGAAACGCTTTAAGCCATCACGCATTGTGACATTGAGGAAGCGTACGTGAGGTAGGGTTTTGTACCCGTGAGGGTGTGTGTATGGAAAACTTTTTGCCCAGAGGGTTTAAGTTTGGGTGTGCCTGTACCGATACGTAGAAAAGTGCTATATTACCCAAAAGGGTCAGGTGCCTTACTTGCTTGTGTGAAGTATAAGGTGCTGAATAGCACGATATGTGTGCGGCACCCATTGTGAGCGAAATAAACTATGAGTGGTGTGTTTTAACATCCCATGTGAATTTTTTGAAAGGACGGGCGACTGATGAGCCTAAATGTTCGTAAATCATTGCAACAGATGTTAAGTGTTGGGCTTGTGGTAGGGGTCTTGATGGGTGTGGGGCAGTCCTTTTTGGGTGTGAGCCATGCCGAAGAAGGAGCGGGGCATCCTGAGTGGAAGCAACAGCATCAAGCCCAGCGTGAAGCGTGGAAACAACAGCACCAAGGGGATAGACAAGCCAAGCAAGCCGAATGGAAGCAACAGCATCAAGCCAAACGTGAAGCATGGAAACAGCAACACCAAGGGGAAAGACAAGCCAAGCAAGCCGAATGGAAGCAACAGCATCAAGCCCAGCGTGAAGCATGGAAACAACAACGCCAAGGCGAGATGCAGGCACGTCATGAGGCAAGAAAAACAGAGTGGCAGGGGCAGCGTGACCAAAGAAAGCAGGCTTTCCAAGACCACAAAGCTCAATGGCAAGACAAGCGTCAAGGTATGCGTGAGGAGCATAAAGCGAATATGCAATCTCAGCACCAAGCCCATCGTGAGCAGTGGAAGCAAAATCGTCCTCAGCGCCCTGCCCAATAATCGCGAGTCAATGACACCCATCAGGGTGGCTTGACATCATACCCATCGACCGTGTATAGGCTCGGGTTAACCCCCAAGGTGTGTGTACACGGTCTTTTTGCACGTGTGCCTGCCTAATACCAAACAAGCTGAGAAGAGGTTTTTTGGAGTGCACTTTGAGGCTGTAAAAAACGATGGTGTGTGTTTCAAGTAGAAAGGGCGAAGGGTGGCAAGTTCCTAGAACATTCAAGGTTTTATGTGACTAGGTCATGGTCGGGTGTGTGTTGTTCGATAAAAAAGCTTACCCAAGCTGATGGTTTAAAATAGGGCTTGGTCTAGGTATACTATTCTCACCTCACTGATAAAGATCGTTGATGTCGTGGTCTTTCTTTGCGATTTCAACCCCTGAGTTTAAGTAAGTGCAACAGTCTCTCTTAAGGACAGTGTACGGTCTGCTGTTTGTCGTAACATGCTTTCGTGATTTATCCTTGCACTGAGTAACCCCCTTTCTTGATGGCTCATCCATTATCCACATCTACCACGCACACGTTGCCTTCTGTTGAAGCACTGGGAGTATTCCCTCAAGCAGAGAGTAGCGTCCAAAGCCACATAGCGTTTGCGTCAGGTTTAGCGCCTTTAAATAAAATTTTGATTGCTTCCTCCAATACAGGCGGAGGACATCGTAGTGCGGCACTGTCCTTAAAAGAAAGTTTTGTACACCACGCCAAACAGCAATGGCATATGTCTGTGAGTATGACACAGGTTTTGGAAGAAGCCTCATGGCTTACGCACCAAATGGCTCATGTGTATAACTGGTTGTTACGCCATAAACAAAGCTGGATGAAATACTACTACGCACTGATTCATTCGTTGAAACCCCATGAAAATCCATGGATTCTTGACATGGCTTTTCCCTATGGGAAGCGTATTGTGGAACGCACTTTGCCGAAAATGATTGTTTCGGTTCACCCCATGACGCAACACTTTTTTGCGTATGTTCTTAAACGCATGGGGTTATTGCATCGTATCCCTATTGTGACTGTAGTCACTGACCCTATTGCACAGTTTTGGCGTGGGTGGGCTTGCCCAGAAGTGTCTTTGTACTGTGTGGCAACCCAAAGTGCCAAGCAAGAACTGATAGCCTATGGCGTACACCCTGAAAAAATTCAGGTTGCAGGGATGCCTATTCATAGCAAGTTTCAGCCTGTGTCTCGTCATCATCGTTTGGCACTTGAGCAAAAGTACCAATTGCGTTCCGAGGGGTTTAATGTGTGCTTTAATGCAGGTTGGGTAGGGGGAGGGAATATTCCTGCCCTATTCCAAGCAACATTGCAAGCCAATCATCGCTTTACCGATAGCCCATTACAGCTTCTTTTTTTAGCGGGTAATAACCCCAAGCTACTTCAAATGGGCTATGAATTGGCTCAAGCTTATCCTGAAATCCCATTAAGTGTGTTAGATGCGTCTCAAGCCGATATGTTGGATGTCATGCAACTCAGCGATGTGCTGGTCTCTAAACTGGGCGGACTCACGACCTTTGAAGCTTTGGCGTGCCATACGCCCTTTATTGCAGATGCACTTACACCTCCTATGCCTCAAGAGCTTGCCACCTATGAGTGGTTGCATCATCAAGGCTTAGGCGTTGTGACGTACGACCTAGAAACCTGTGTAGATACTCTCACGGGTTGGCTCTATAACCCCGAACAATACCTGAAAGTGAAAACACGGTGTGAAGCACAGGCTTTCCACCAACATAATGCCTCCGCCATTGTGGCACATATTTTAACTTCTATGGCTCCGTCTATCTCTGTCTCCTCAGACGATGCTTTGACTCGACTGATTACCTCTGAAGAAACAGCTCCCTCAAGTCTCGTGGGTATGCACTAAGGCACGGTCCGTTCTCTCTACGCCTTCTCTATCACACTGTATCTCGTGGTGCTTTCACGCTATACTGAAAGACATCTATCGGCTTCCCTTTCCTGTCGTGAAATTTGCTCGCTAAGGTGAGGGGCTGTGACCGTTGCTCAGTTAATGTCTCATGCTTAGAGTGGTACCCTCATGATGAACCCCATAATGCCTTCTTCCTCTCTTGAACGCCCTCACCTTTGTTTGTTTGAGGTAGGTACTGAGGAACTTCCTGCTGGCTTTTTACAGCAAGTGGTTTCTCAGTGGCAAACGACATTATGCACAGAAGCTCAGACCTTACAGGTGAAGCTTACCCCTGAAGACTGCACGTTCTATATAACCCCCCGTCGTTTGGCGGTTCATTTAACCCTCCCTGCAAGCACTGAGACGCAAGAGGTGATTTATAAAGGCCCTTCTGTAAAAGTAGCCTTTGATGCTCAAGGGCAGCCTACGCCAGCTCTTTTAGGGTTTTGTAAAAAGTGGGGTATCACGCCTGATGTACTAGAACAGGTCGAGGAAAAAGGACACCTTCATTTACAATATCGCCACCATGTACCCGCCCAAACCATTCATGAGGTACTTTCTACCCTGCTTACACGGAGTATGGAAGCCTTAACAGGGAGCCATTTTATGAAATGGGAAGAAGCAGGTGAGTTACGTTTCTCACGTCCTATTCGTTGGCTTGTATGCTTACTGGATACTGACATTGTACCCTTTACTTGGGCAGGATTAACCACAGACCGTATGACCTATGGTCATAGAATCTTAGCCCCTCAGCCCTGTATTTCTCTGAAACATGCTCGGGACTACGTTCAAGCCTTACAACAACAGGGGGCTGTAACCGTTGAGGCATCTGTGCGAAGTGCTAAAATTTTTCACCAGGTGCAAGACGCTGTAACACGCCTAGGGGGAGCCGTTTACTCAGGCGACTGGGACGATCTTTCAGAGACCTTGGTCTATTTGTCTGAAACCCCTGAAGTGGTTGTAGGAACGTTTGAAGAAAAGTTTCAACACTTACCCTCTCCTGTATTGAATACTGTGCTTAAAAGCCATCAAAAATGTTTACTTGTTCGTACGCATGATGCCCCTTATGCCCCTGCAATGCCCTATTTTTTAACGGTGGCGAATGGTGTTAAAAATGAGGAAGCACGCCATTTAATTGCAGAAGGTAATGCCAAAGTGGTACGTTCCCGTTTTGCCGATGCCCTATTCTTTTATCAGGAAGACCTTTCAAAGCCTCTAGCAGCCCATGCGGAAAGCTTACATAGTGTGGTCTTTCAGCGAGGCTTAGGCACCTTGGCGGATAAAACCGAACGCTTACTTACGATGTGTGGCACGCTAGAAGCACACCAGTTAGTGCCTAGTGCGTCAATGCAAACCCTCACACAAAGCATCCCTCTGTTAAAAGCCGACCTTGTGACCCATATGGTGTTTGAGTTCCCTGAACTTCAAGGAGAGGTGGGAGAAGCTTACGCCCTTGCACAAGGGCTTGAAACCCTCACGGCTCAAAGTATCCTTGACCATTATCTTCCTCGATTTCCTGGAGACCTTATGCCCAGAACCTTTGCAGGTCATGTGTTAGGGATTCTTGACCGCTTAGATACACTCCTTGCTGTGTTTTCTCAACCAAAGTTTAAAGTTCCCACAGGCTCAAGAGACCCTCTAGGGTTACGGCGTTTAGTGGCAGGGCTATTGCATTTGTTACAGTGGCACCAAGTAGAGACGTTCAGTCCTTCAGAGCAAGCGCTTGTAGGTGCTTGGCAAACGGTTTCACTGGATACGCTTTTAGAAACGTTCTATCAGGCACTGCCTTTTGCAAACAAGCGTGCTTGGGAGCAAGTAAAACCTGAGCTTGTCAGCTTCTATGAGGCTCGTCTTCAGTCATGGGTTGAAACGCTTCATGAAACATCTTCCTCTCTGCATGCCTTGCCTTATGTCAATTTGGCACAAGAAGGTCCTGACACAGGCGTTGCCTTGCTTCATCCGTATGCGTTACGTGCTTACGTCTACGCTTTGAGTGAACAAACCAGTGTGTGGCAAGCACATCCACAGCTTGACCTCTTACGAGATGCCATGACCCGTACTGAGAATATCCTTCAAAAAGAATCTTTTCGTAGGGTCTCTTGGGAAGTACATCTTACCGCATTAGACCCCCATAGGTTTGAAAGCCCTTCCGAACACGCCTTGTATGAAGCCTTACGTGATGCTTATGCGTCTCCATCCTCATGGCAAGGAATGTGTGAAGCACTCTTGAAGCTAGCCCCCCTGATTCATCAGTTATTTGATGAAGTCATGATTTTTGCTGAAGACACGACCATTGCACAGAACAGAGTCACCCTTTTGAAACTGGTCAGACAACTCGCACGCCAAGTGGCAGGTCGTAGCTATTGGGCATGGCTAGGACAACAAAGTGCTGTCTTCACACCGTTACCACAAAACGTGAGTGTATAAGCCTAATGCCCCCCGTGTTGCAAGTGAACCCGTACTATTGTGTAGAAGCACCCTCGCATGAGGGAGAGTACCTTCCAGAGACACTCTTACCCATTGATGCTCCTCAAGCGTTAGAAACTCGAAAGCAGGTGTTTCATTTCTGGTGGACTTCTTTGGGGTTACTGGGCTTTTTAATGGTATTACTTGTTGCCGCTATTAATGTTGGGTTCATTGTTGCGAAAAGTGCAGGTAGTCTACCTGATATTAGTTTACTTTCACATTGGCATCCTAGTGAAAGCTCTGTACTGTATGATGTGACAGGAAAGACCATTGCTAATATCTACGGAGATGAAGACCGTACGGTGGTCAGTTTGGGCGAGATGTCACCCTACATTAAAAAAGCGCTCCTTGCGATTGAAGATACACGCTTTTATCAGCACAATGGCATTGACCTTCGAGGAACCGCCAGAGCCATTGTTCAAAACCTCAAAGGGGGCGACCTTCAAGGGGGTTCAACGATTACACAGCAGTTGGTCAAAAACTTATTTTTAACCTCTGAACGCTCTGTGGGTCGAAAGCTTGCAGAAGCGATTCTAGCTATCAGGGTAGAGCAACATTATAGTAAAGACCGTATTTTGGAACTGTACCTTAACCAAGTGTATTTTGGTAATTTTGCGTATGGTATTGAAAAAGCGGCACAACGTTACTATGGGGTTTCTGCCAGAGACCTCACCATTGCACAATCAGCTTTACTTGCGGGGATGCTCAAAGCACCAAGTCAGCTTTCACCCTATCATCATCCTGAACGTGCCAAGGAAAGACAAAAAGAAGTGTTAGGGAATATGCTGAAATACGGATATATCTCTAATGCCCAGTATGCAGAAGCAAGGCAAGCCTCTTGGAAGCTTAAACCCCAAGGGGGAAGTGCTTTGAATCAGCATCCCTACTTTGTCAGTTTCGTATTGTCGCAGCTTGAAGACCGATTCGGGCCAGACACGGTGCGCCGAGGTGGACTTAAAGTATACACCACGATTAGTTCTAATATCCAAGCCCATGCTGAAAAAGTGCTTCAACAAGCTATTATACGCTATAGGAGCGTTTCGTCAGTTGACCAAGGTGCCTTGGTTGCAATGGACTTAAATACAGGGCATGTCATTGCGTTAGTAGGTGGTGCCGACTATCAAAAAAGTCAGTTCAATACGGCAACGATGGGGATGCGTTCTATTGGCTCAACCGTGAAACCGTTTGTATACCTCACAGGCTTACGGATGGGACGTATTACGCCGAGTTCTCCGATTTTAGATGCCCCTTTGACGTTAGGCACTTGGAAACCTAAAAATTGGGATGGACGTTATATGGGGCTTATGCAAGTACGAGATGCGCTTGTACAGTCTCGTAACACTACCACGATTCGTTTAGGGCTTGAACTAGGGCTACAACCTATTATTGAAACCTGCCGTCTTGCAGGGATTAAAGCAACCATTCCTGAAAACTTCTCAAGCCTCTTGGGTGCCATTGGTGTTTCACCGTATGAACTCATGGGGGCTTACGGTACCCTTGCACGGGGAGGACTGTATCAACAGCCTACGCCAGTGGCGCGCCTATTAGGGCCTGGTAACCAAAGCTATCCCCTACCTGAGCGGTCGGTCAAACGAGTGTTTGAAGAGCGTCCTGTTAAAGCACTGGCTGAGATTCTTGAAACGGTTGTATCAAGAGGCACGGGTCGGAATGCCGCATTAAGAGGGCATCGAGTGGCAGGAAAAACGGGTACCACAGACCAGCAAGTCGATTTATGGTTTGCAGGCTTTAGTGAGGATGTTGTGGCTGTGGTATGGCTTGGAAACTCACGGAATAAACCCTTGAAAGGTTTATTTTCCTCTCATGCAGCAAGCGTATGGCACGATTTCATGGAAGGCTATTACCGTTTAAAACCGGAACTACCACAGGGGGTACAATCTTCTAATATCGGGATTTTAGCACAAGAGAGAACCCTACCTACACGCTCTCGGTCTCCACAACAGCACGTGGTGCCGTCTTTGGTAAAGCCTCCCCTTCCGAGTATGGGGATTGTGAACTCGAAAAAATTACCTCTTTCAGACTCACACTCACGTAAGTCTGAAAATACGTCCCCCGCCATGGCAGGTGAGGTATTGAAAAAAACAGGCTTAAAAGCACGATGGAAAAATAAACTCACCCAGCTTAAACAGCGTTTAAACCCACACCATCAAGAGCAGACCCCTCCACAAACCACCCCTAAGGCGGCTTCTCCTGAACCTGCTCCTCCAGTACCTCAAGAATAATCTCATCACTCACGCTTGTTCTCTAATGTGCTTCATAGAGTGTTTTTGGGTACTAGTAAAGGTCTCACACAAAAAAATGAGTCATGGGTTTCATCCTATTAACCCTTGTGACTTCTTGTGGTTTATCGTGATAATGTAGCCCCTCCTTTGTCAGGCAACTGATAGGTTCAAGTGAACGTGAAAGGTGATAGCCACCATGGTATTAGCCCGTTACTTCTCTCTTTTTATCGTAAGTTTTAGTCTTTTGGCGGGTACCCCTCTTTTGACCTCACCTGCCATGGCAGAGAGTGTCTTTAACCAAAGTGTGACCCAGTATAGTGCAGGCGTTGCGGGTGGCTATGGTACCCCCATTGCTCCACAGTCACAGCTTGGTCTTCCCATGACAGGGTTTCCAGTAGCTCCTCCAGCATTATATCAAGCCCCTGTGGTACCAACCCCAATACTTCCTTTCCCAGCCTATGGGCAACGAGGTGCTGTGAGTGGATTCCCTACCACCTATACGGTGAATGGGCAAGTGGTCGTGAAGCGCGGACAATCCACTGTGGTGCATGCAGGGTATGCTCCTGTGGGGGGGTATCCTCCGAGTGGGGTCTATTATCAGCAGGGGAGAGCGTATCATTATAGTAACCCCCCTCGTCCGTTTTACAGAAATCAGCCGTTATTGGCGGTACTGAATGACCCAACCTTCCGTTACGCCACGCAAAGTACCCAAGAGCAAATGCTACAGCAGTTTTTAACCTACGGTGCGACTGGAGACATCACCCCCCTTACTCAAGCAGATGTGTATGATGTCCAAGGGTATCGTACGCAGATTGTACAAGGCATTATGTCGTATGCAGGACTCCCACCCCAAGGTGCAAGTTTTCCAGAACTATGGGTTGAAGTGAATCGTTTTGGGGAGGTTACAGGGTTGGCATTATTACGTTCTAGTGGGGTGTATGCCTATGATGTGGCTGTGCTTGCAGGGCTAGGTAGGGCAATTCAGGGGAGTTTATTTCCACCCACATGGCGTGGGAATACCTTGGCGTTCCGAGTATAACGCCAGCGTTCTGTTTCTATACACGTTTTAGTCTATGCCACGCTTTCTTCCTTGAATGATAGAAAGCGTGGCACTTTGTGTAAGCCCGCTACGAGCTTAGTACCAATGCCTGCTAGGTAAGCAAGTAGACCCCATGGTGCAAGTCCTTGAGCGTGTTCCTTGCCACGAAGTCCTCTTTTTAGAGGACTTTGCGGTTTTATATCCCCCTGAACCCATGAAGCATAAGGCATACTGATAGGCATAGGTCCATCATGTTTAGATTGTTTTGGGAACAGGAAACCCGCCATGGCGAGTGTTGAGAAGCACCCCTTCACTGACCAGTCTTCTTCAGGTGTTCAGGCGTTTAAGCCCTCTCAAGGAGCCAATAGCGATGAACGTTCTGCAAACGTGCTTGCCTCTGACACCTCTCTCAGTGCAACCGCACCAAGGCTAAAAGACGCAAAACCTCTCTCAGTGCAAGGGTCTGATAATCCGTTTCAGCTGGAACGAGGCACTTACACCGCACGCACCCAAGCAAGCTCCTCTTCCCCTCTGCCCTCGTTTGAGGGAACACAACCTACCTTGTCTGATACACAAGCGATGGCACGCCGTGGCATGTTAGGAGGCAGTTTACGCCTTTCACAGGCTCAAATGCTTTTACTGGCAGCGTGGAGTCAAACGCATTTGCTCCCAGCAGGCAATAAGCTTGATACCTTACTAGGGAAAGCAAGAGCCGAAGCTTTACTGCCTGAAGCCCATAAGCGTTTAGAGGCTTTAAAAGCGTTTCAACGCTTTACTCAAGCTTACCAGCATGCTATGGTACAGCATCACCCTTCCCCGCACCAAGGACACCCTATTGCCCCAAAACTTCTTGAGGGCTTTACTTGGTTGGCTCAAACCTTAGCACAACAATATGAAGCCCTCATTCATCACTGGGAAGCCTATGAAGCACGTCCTGCCCATACGCTTCAGCCTCTATCGGCTCTGACCAAAGCGTATCAGCAGGCAAGCCATCCTTCAAAAACTTTTACTAAACGATTACGTCAACGTGTGGAAGATGCCTTACGGTATGTACAAAAGCACTACACTCATAAAGCACATTATCAGCACCAGCCCAGACTTCAAGCCTTGAAAGCGTTAGAGGTTCTTGCCCAATTTATTGATACACACCCTAACTGGTGCCAACCCGTAGCGACTCGTCAACGTCCTCAGCCAAGTATGGCTCATGCTCCCCTCCCCTTTAGTCTTGAGGATGCTTGGAGCGGTGTATGGCAATTCCGACGGATTCTAAGTGACGAACGCACTATGTTTTAAGCATCAAAGAAACAGCTTGGTCAAAAGAAACGACCAAGCTGTTTCTTTGAGGAGTGCTAACGCAAGCGGAATGCTAAGACGAGGCATCCATTTCCTAGTAAGCCACGCAGTGGAACCCAGCATCCACATGAATGACTTCTCCTGTAATACCACTAGAGAGGGGAGAGGCAAGGAACAGTGCGGTATTTCCCACTTCCATGGCATCAATATTACGACGCATAGGTGCTGCTTGCTTCATGTGGTCAGTGATGGTTGAGAACCCAGAAATACCACGTGCAGCAAGCGTTTTAATAGGACCTGCAGAAATGGCATTGACTCGAATGTTCTTTTCCCCTAAATCAGCCGCAAGGTATCTTACACTCATCTCAAGTGCTGCTTTCGCCACACCCATGACGTTATAGTTTTTCACAACACGCTCTCCCCCTAAGTAGCTTAGGGTAATCACACTGCCACCGCCTGCACGTTCCATCAGAGGCATTGCGGCACGGGTGACGGCAGTCAAGGAATAGCTACTGATATTCTGTGCCAAGAGGTAGCCGTCTCGGCTGGTTTGTACAAAAGGGTTTGCAAGGTCTTCTTTATTGGCAAAAGCAACGCTATGCACTACGGTATTCAGCCCTTGAGGACACATGTCATTCAATTGATGAAACAAGGCATCCACGTCTTCATCTTTGGTGACATCACAGGGAAGCACAATCGCATTTTCAAGGGTTGCCGTGAGTTTACGTACATTTTCCTCTAAACGTTCTCCTTGATAGGTAAAGGCCAAACGCATGCCTGCTGCATCAAGGGCTTTCGCAATCGCCCAAGCAATACTGGTTTGGTGAGCCACACCCATAATTAAGCCTGTTTGTCCTGCAAGGAGTCCTTTGAGGTACGATTGTGTTTCAGGTTGAGTATCACAAGGCGCGACGGAACAAGAAGAAGAAAACATCATTGCAATTTTCCTTTACTGAAGAAGTCAACACAACAAGAGCTTGAAGAAGAGGGTGATTAGCATCAGTGTACCAAAAGGACTGTTAAAACACAAAAAACAGCCCGTTGAAACTAGTTTCAACGGGCTGTGCGGAGAGAAAGGGATTCGAACCCTTGATAGAGCTTATGGCCCTATAACTTCTTAGCAGGAAGCCGCTTTCGACCACTCAGCCATCTCCCCGTATACTTTTATTACATAGGATGCTAGAAGCTAACTATATATATAACGAAAAAAAGCTTTCACTGCAAGAGGCAAGCATAAAGTTCACTCAAACATCCTTCACTCAAAGGAGCCTCCTAAGCGTTTCAAGGCAGCGTGTCAGATGAAGGAAAGCTTTTATACACCCTCGCACCCAGAAGTGCTAATTCATCCAATACACTAGATGCAACGCCGCACCATGGCATACCCAGAGGAAAATACCCTGCTTGTAAACCTTGTAACAACCATTCGGCAGGTAGCGCTTGAGGACATACATGAAATTGCCAGGCAGGACATGCCAAAGAAAGCATGTGTAACCCCTCTTGTAGCGAGGTTTCTGTATGATAAGGATGGGGTTTAAGTAGTGCATGGTAAGGCTTTGTCTGTTGTGCTTGAGCAGTCTCCTGCTGCTCATGTGCCTTGCAATACGTGATGACATTGTCCCATTCACTCCCATATTTTTCACAGTGGATAGGGTCTCGTAAGCTAAACGGCTCTAAAATAATGCCAAGACTTAAAGAGGTTACTGGAAGCTGTTGCGTCCATGCTAATAAGGGTGCTGTAAGAGGAAAGACGCTTTGGCTCAGAAATTGTTTAAGAAAGCGATACCAAGGGTGAGCTTCTTGAGAGAAGCTCACGGCTTGAAACGTTTCATCGGGATAGCACGCTTGCAAGGCTTGGAGTGTTGCTTCAGAGCCATAAAGGCATGTCAATTGACTGAGTGCATAGTGCATCTTCTGGACTCTCGAAGCTATGGCTACCTCATACTGGAAGCGTTCTCTCAAGTGACGTGGTTGGTCAATCACCACATGGCACTCAATAGAGGAGTGATACGCCCTCTGCCACCAAGGAACCTCCCAAGACGCATTCAAGCTTGTCGCACTCCATACTTTTAGCCTCGTTGTGTTCACAAGCATAGAAGGCGTTGTATCTTCTGGGAGAAAACACCCCTCAGCTACCCCCCATAAGACGCAGCGTGCTTTCGCCTGAGGGGTCACCATAAGTTGAATCTCTTTTGGTGTCCATTGCCAAGGGGGGGTTTCCAGCACTTGGGTTAAAACCCCAAGTAGCATATTCATGCCACCAGGGTCACGTGCTAGCCCAAGCAACCCACCTTGAGATGCCCCGCAAGGTTGCACCGAAACATCAAGTGTACGTAAAGCCACGTGTGTACAAACACTTACACGAAAAGATACTTAGCCAATGAGTTCATTGCCTGAACCAATTTCACTTGATTTCATAATCAAGGCTTGGTAAATCACTTTTTCGGGTTGGTTTGAGCCTGTATTCGTTTGGAAAGGGTCATGACGATAGTAATCACGTTGGTCTTCCAATAAGTGCTTAGCCACTTTTGAGATTTGTAACACAAGCTGAAAACGATTATCCACTGCCTCACATAAATCAGCAGCAATTTGAGGGATAACCGTATTAGAGGAACTTGAACCTGACATCATGTGTGTGACACTCCCAACATGGTATGACTGACGAGCATAGTAAAACCTTAATAGTACCCAATATTATAAGATAAAAACTTAAAAAGCAAAAGACTGTGCTTTTTAGGAGAGTGTTATTTTATAATGTTGGGTATGATATTCCACGCTTCTAATACTGAGTCTACACTATGCACCAAATGTTGTAATAACTTCATTGTCGCTATCA
>JBJTUH010000019.1:0-10750 GCA_046080605.1 Vampirovibrionales bacterium | reverse complement strand
CCCAAAATGTCAGGGCTCAAGTATTAAATCTGGTAAACATCAGGGGAAACAACGCTATAAATGTAAACAGTGTGGATTCCAATTTACACAAGCTACGCTCCACACCTACAGTGAAGCTATTAAAAGATTCGCTGTCTACTTATATCTTAAACGCATGACCATGCGTTCTATTGCAAAAGTATTAGGATGCTCTAATTATGCTGTTCATTGTTGGGTAAAAGAGATAGCAAACGGATTTGAACCATCTCAGAAGAGACGATATATTGAGGCTGTAGAGGTAGATGAGTTATGGCACTATATTGAAGAAAAAAAAAGAAGTTCTGGATATTCAAAGCAATTGATAGGTCAAATGGAGAGTTGCTTGCCTTTGAGTGCGGTGAACGCACTATTGAAACAGTGAATCGATTATATGAGAAGCTAGGTCATTTAAAGATAGGATGTATTTATACAGATAGGTGGGAGGGATTTAAGTCAGTGTTTCCTTGGAATAGGTTAGTGCAGACAAAGAAGGAAACGCATACAATAGAGAGACACAATGTTCAAACAAGGCATTGTGTCGCACGATTTAATCGTAAAACGATAGCATTTTCGAGATGTAAAGAGATGGTGATAGCGACAATGAAGTTATTACAACATTTGGTGCATAGTGTAGACTCAGTATTAGAAGCGTGGAATATCATACCCAACATTATAAAATAACACTCTCAGAACGCTACGGTGCTTGACGCAACGCTATGTTTTATGGAACCATGATTTGAGGTCTTACACATAAAAAATAAAAAGTCTTTCATTTCTATGCACCGCATAGAAATGGTATGTAGTAGCACCATCTCACGATATCAGGCGAACCATCATAAGGCTTTTTCATGGTTCAGACGCTTACGTGTTTTTACAGAGTCCTTCCCTTTTGCTGTCTTACTGGAGTTGTACCAATGACACTCTCTTTTTCATTTTCAATCCCCTCTTTCTTTACAAAGCCTCCTCATAACACGCACACACATCCTACCAACAATAGCCTCAAACCCCACGGTCACACACCCGTTTTAGCCGCTCGTGATGCTTTTGTCGCATCCAATCTGGAAAGTAAAGTAACATCAACTGATTCTAAGCTATTTGCTCCTCTCGCAACCCGAGCCGTATTCGTTTCAAGTCTTCCACCTGAGGAAGCTCACAAAGCAGTAAAACTCATTGAAGGAAGAGAACCTACAACAGACGAAGACCGAGAAAAAGCTCAAACACGCCAAAATATTGCGATGGGTCGCAATCCAAAGCAAGTTACAGAAAGAGTACAAAAAAATCATTGCAGCTAGCACACCTAAAAAACCTCACGCCTCACAAGAAACCCAAGACCCAGAATAGAGTCTCGCAGGTCGATAACTTTAAGGCCTCCAAGAAAACGTCATGGGAAACCCTAAGAGAAAAGGCAAGCGTTATACTCCCTTTTCTCTTAAGGTTGTGACGCTTCACACCACGTCATTTACTCTAAGCCTAAAGACTCACTCACCCAAGGGATATAAAACCCTCTGCCCAATAAAGCATTCACACTCCCCATCACAACCACCGCCAATACCAAAGCTATGCCAATAAGCCCTAGCCATTGAGAAAGCATGTGCCACGGAAGGCTTCGAGTAAAATCAGTTGCCTGAAAAAAGGGCAACACATACGCACGTAACACGTCTGTAGTACCTTGAATAAACGCAATGCCTCCTAGGGCTTGTACCAAATGATGACGTGAGAATAGGCCAATATGTTGTCTTAAAATCCAGTACCCTAGTAAGCACACAAGCATAGGCCATGTCCATTGAAACCCTGGGTTTGAGACGCACACATAGGCAATCGCTGCATAGGCAAACGGCAGTAATAACCGCGCGACCCATGAGGGGGGCTTAGATTGAACGACCTGAGGACGAAACACCATCGTAGTAAGTACCCTCTTCATCAAGTGAACCATAACCCAAACACTGAAAAAATCCCTAAAATAGTCTCATGAGTGTACTTTACCATAAGGGTTCTTACGAGAACATCCTACAACTTACCGTGTCAATGTCATAGTAAATGATGCAAAAGATGCGTCCAGGCAGCGGTTGCTTTTTGCCATGAAAAACGTATGTCGGCAGCATGCTTTTGAAGCGTCCAAGCTTGAAGGCATGCTTGTCCTTGAGGGGTTGTTTGATACTGAGGATGAAGCCAGTGTAAAGATTGGAGGGTTTGATGAAGCACTTGATAAAAGCGCTGTGCATGAGCTTGCGTATGAGGATGCCAAGGGTAGCTATGGGTAAGCCCACCCGAAGTTTCTGGCAATGCACCATACTGAGGATGCACACATAAGCACCCCGCACTCATGGCTTCCATTAAGCTCATACAAGAAGTTTCAAGCCAAATAGAGGGGTAAGCAAAAATATGTGCCGTTTGTAACGCTTGAAGCACCTCTTCATGAGAAACAGCACCATGATATCTCACCCCTGGATGCTGTTTGCATCCCTCTAACACCGAGGCAAACATGGCATCTTTATGTTCCCAGCCATAGAGTTTAAAACTTGAAAACACCTCTAACACCAGCCATGGGTACTTTTTCCATAAGGCATCAAACACTGGTAATAAAAGCTCTAAACCTCTGTGGGGTGTGGTGTGATAAATTAAGCGAATCGGTTCACGAGACACCTCAGGCGTATAAGGTACAGTGATAGGAATAGAGGGAAACTGCTTTTGAGCAAGCGTAATACTTGCAGGTATAATGGCATTTTCAATCACAGAACACTTCTCCCAAGGAATACCATAATGCTCAATAAAGCATTGCATTTGCCAATGTGAAACAAACACAAAATGACGATAGGAAGCATGCCCTCCATGTGCCAAATGGTCACACTCGGGGTCACCTGCACAGTCATGAGCCCAAAAAATCGGAATGCGTTGAGGGTCAATCCCTCGGCAACGACTCACAATGATATGAAAGGGGGCTAACAGTTCTGCGGGTAAACGAGCCAGCAAGCCATATTTCATTAACTCCGTGCCACCCATGGCATGCTGGGTTTCTGCAATCACATCAAACGGTTCCAAGAAATCAAGCATAAAAAGCACCATTCAATGCCCCATGCGTACATCTACCGTGAGCAGTGTCCAGCAACAGGAAGCTACGCTTTTGGATCCAGGTAAGACGTTCAGACTCAAAAATCTCTGTACGTTTGGAAGGCAAGGTATTGGTCATCAATGAACTTATTTGCTGAGCTTGCTTGTATCCGTCGGGAGACAATTCAGGAAGCCATAAAATAGTGTCATAGTCATGGAGAAGTTCTTGTGCTTCGACAGAGGCACGTGCTATCTCTTTCTGACTTAAAACCTCAAGAAGGTGTCCCATGTGCTGCAACACGGTCACACTTTGATATTCTGTACGAATAATTTCTGACTTTATCCAGAGGTCAGACCCCAACGCCCCACATACGAATAAGCTAGGGATAATAATAGCCAATACAATGACACCAAAGCGTTGGAAGTACGTTAAACGATAACGCCAAGCCCACAGTGCTTCCCATCGTTGCATGCCTTTTAACATGATTGCTCTATTTCCCACAAAACACTTCAAAACCACCATCCCCACAACCAATCAAGGATTTTGGCACTTCACGCTAGTGAGTAGTATACATGTGTTCCCTGAGCAGGCTGAAAGGGGTTGCAAGGATATCCTCTTATCATATGAGGCTAAAATAGTTCACTTAAAAGCGTAGAAAGCCTCACTACTTCATGATAAAACGCACTAAAAACGTTACAAAGTTTTACATTTAAAAAATATATGTTACACTTATGTTACATATAATACTTTACATTTTGTGACATTTACCACGATTCCTCTTTCTAAGCTTTCCTTGCACCATGCGTCGTCAGCCAAACAGTTCTGGTTCTGTAAACCCCCAGAAGACTTCTGGGTATGTTTTGGGATGGGGGGTTTTCAACCTCAACAAGCAAGGACTCTTTCAACAGGGGTTCACAGGATGCCTGCTTTTTTTACTAGGGTATAGTATTGCGCAGGGTCTAGGTTGGCTAAATACCCCTTATGTCCATGCAGAAACAACACTAGACGGGTTTGAACTTGTTCAAGATGAGCATCAACAGCTAGAGGTTCGTGTACGCTCGGACAAACCACCCGATGTTGTCACCGAAACCAAGGATGGCACCGTCTCAATTATTTTAAAAAGTACCAAACTTTCTTCTAAACAAAAAAGTATGCCTGTCGTATTGGATAACAAGGGGCAGTATATCGGTCGAGCTGTCCCTAGTGAAGATGGCACCGTAAAAATTATCCTTCCCAATATGCACACAGGACAAGTCAAACTCAAGGTCAACTATGTGCCTTCCACCCAAGGACTCACCACCCTGCCTCAACCTCCTACCCCGAAAAAACATCAGGGATGGGAAGCCATGGAAACATCACCTCATACCATGGCAGAGCATTCAGAAGCCCCAACGTTGCCACGCATTCAACGTTATGACGGTTTAAGCTCCTCCTCGGGGAAACAAAAACACACCGAGACAAAAACGCGCAGAAATATTACATCCTCAAGGCACTCGCAAGCTTTTCGCTGGTTTTGGGATAAAAATCCTCCTCGTAAAGCTTCTTATCATCCTAAGCTTCCCTCTACAACCAAGCATCGTAGTACTGCCGTAACCACAAAAGTATCCACGACAAAAAAGGCGGTACCAACCACCGCACAGCTCTTGCTGGCAAGTACGGCTGGGGTAGCACATCTTAGCACAACACAAGCTTCTATCACGTCAAAAATAACCAAAGCAATGCCCCATCAGATTCTAAGGCAAATGCTAGAAAGTGAGTATCGCCCTCATTTAGCCCTAGCCGTTACTCCTGAACATTTGGGAACATGGCACTGGATAAACACGCACTGGGACACCTTAGCACACGGCGATTTAGGGTTTCTATGGCACATTAAACCGAAGGTATTAAGCCTAGGCCATGCCTCTTTAAACACGAGGGTGTTACGCCCGTACCGCCTGACGAGTCTCAAGGAACCCTTGCATGAGGTTGTTTCAGGATCTCAGGCACTCGTTACTTCAGAAGCCGCTTGGGTCTCTCAAAGTCGTCCCTTGGGCATGATGATGGTGATGCCCATGATACAGTCCCCGTATGCTTTGATGGAAGACGATATACTGGCATGGTCTGAGGGAAAAGAAACCCCTCTCACACTTGTTGCAACTGAAGCTTCAGCAACCTCATCGGGTCCTACTCAAGGCGTATCCGCTCCTAGCTCATCGGCAACAGTGATACAAACAGATACCGCAAGCAAAACATTACAAAGCCAACAATCCTCTTCTACAATTGCGTCTTTAGCATCTCCAGAAGGACCTGTGAAAGTGATGGCTCAGCCTTCACAAGACCCTGTCCAAGAGATGTTAAAAGGCATGGGCATCCCAGAAAGTGGCTTGGGTTACATTGGGTTTTACGGTGCCGTTGTGCTTGTGGGCGTTTTATTACTTGGTGCATTTGCTCGTATGTTTCTAGGTGGCTGGGCATCCAGAGCCAGAGGAGCTTTGGGAATGCAAGGATTACCCGCTGAAAAATCACCTGTAGGTCTCAAATGGACCACTTCGCAAGAGGCAAGTATTTCAGAGGAAGCTTTTGCACAAGCTCATCCCTTCTGGCAGGAAATAGCTTCCAGTCATACAGACAATCCTGCAATGGCGCCAGAGGTGATGCCTCATACCTTACAGCAAGTACCCTCCGAAGCGACCGAACAGTTTCAGTCGTATGTGGCACCTCAGCCCTATGAAACCCAAACCAGACCCAACGAGATGCAAGCACCCTCTCAAGACGTTGCCTTACAGTGGGATACCGAACAATTAGGACAAGGCTTTATCGGACAAGAGACTGCTTCAGAGGACTTCTCAATGCTTATGGCACCAGGCTTTGATACCTCTATGGTGCATCATCACTCAGAAGCTTCTCACGTGAACCTTCAGGCAGAAGCCACCCCCTCATTGCAACAACTTGAGGCAGAGCTTACACACTACACACAAGCCTACAACCCTTCTTACGAGACCACACTTGCCCCTCAAGCATCTCATGAACCCTCCGCCATAGAGACGCTGACACCGTCACCTCATGAGACCCATCCACTAGAACAAGAGCCTTTTATGCCGCCTAGCCACCTTGAGGCAAATGGTACCATCCCTTTACAAGTACCTCCTCTTTATCCTACGAACGACATCGAGGCATTTGAGACCTCACACCCTATCGAAGCCCCTTATCCTCATCAAGAGACTTGGGGACTTGCACCCGTCAATGCGTGGATTTTCCAAGAAACGATTGGTGCAGGACTTAAACCCGCCATGGCAAATCCTCAGGGTTCAACAGAGACCTCTCAGAGTATCCCTTCTGCCTCGGTACACGCTCCTTCTCATGCTTCAGCCTCATCCACGCATCAAACCATGATGAATCGTTGGATACGTCGCATGTTACCAAGCTCTCATGTATCATAACCACTGCACAATAAGAGTTTCAAACTGAATATGGGTTTTTTCTTACTCCGTCGTCTTCTATCAGCACTCCCAACCCTGCTATGTATTTCACTACTGGGGTTTGGGTTAATGCGTTTAAACCTTACACTCCCTGCCGTCGTATTGCCTGCCATCGCAGGGCAACACGCTACGACGATTCTTCCCGCTCTCACACTGAAACAACCGATTGACCCTCTCGCTGCATTACGCACCAATCCGCAAATGTCAGCCTCTGCCATTAAGCAAGAAGAGGAACGTTTAGGGCTTAATCAACCCATTCACGTCCAATACCTACGATGGTTAAGCCACTTGTTACGCCTTGACCTAGGACAATCGTTTAACGGAGAAGAGGTATTCTGGCTACTCCAAGAGCGGGTAGGTAACACACTCATACTGAACCTATGTGTGCTACTGGTTAGCTGGTTACTTGCACTACCTTTAGGGCTTTTAACCACTTGGGCGGTTGGTTCATGGTGGGATGAAGCCTTCACCCTCACAGGGAGTGTCTTGATGGCAGTCCCCTCATTTACCCTCGCACTGATAGGGTTACTTGTGGCAGCCCAAACGGGCTGGTTACCCATTGGAGGCATTGAAACCGAAGGGCTTTCCTACAGTTTACGACATGCCTCAGGGTGGGTTCAGTGGTGGAGCCTGACCCTTGACCGTGCTTGGCATTTGATATTGCCTGTCACCGTACTAAGTTTGGGAAGTATCGCAGGACTACAGCGCCAATTACGTGCCAGCTTACTTGAAGTCACTCAAACCAGTTGCATCCGTAATACGTATGCACGAGGACTCCCTCCACGACGGATTTGGCTAAAACACGTCTTAAGGTTGGGGCTTAATCCCATGGCAACGCTCTTAGGCTATGAGTTTGCGGGGTTATTGGCAGGGTCGATTCTCACGGAAACCGTCTTACAGTATCCTGGACTAGGACTCTTGACCTATGAAGCAATTTTGAGAACCGATACAAACTTAGTCATGGCAAGCCTGATGCTATCCGCTCTCATGTTACTGATGGGAAATATTCTCTCAGATATTCTCTTACGCTGGCTTGACCCTCGAGTCAGTGAGAGCATCCAATAAACGTATTTTTATCACAGAACGCTTACCCTCACGATGGTCTCTTTTACCCTACCCTCTTTCTCAATACAGCGTGACCTTCCATCAGGTCGTCACGTACTTAAAACATTACACATGCTTCCTCTCACAGTAAAACTTGCCCTTGGGATACTGGGTACGCTCTACAGTGTCGTGATATTTGCACCCTGGACGGCACCTTACACAGAACATCAAGCGTGGGATACCATGGCGAACCTACCACCTACACCCTTCTACTGGCAGGCACCTTCTCCCAAGGACTTGGCACCTCATGCCCAAGCGATACAAGCACCTTACATCCTTAGTATGACGCAACGGAGTATCCCTGAAGCGTACTGGAGCGGATATACTCCTGTCATCCCCTTTAAACCCGTCTCGGTATGCTTAGGCTGTAGCACCCCGACAGGATGGAAACTTTTGGGTATCAGTCCACAGAGTACCTTCCGTAAAGACCTCTCTCATGGGGTGCATCTCCTCGGATTAGATGCGAATGGCAGAGACCGCCTAAGCCGACTGATTTGGGGCGGACGTATTTCATTATTTATCGGATTTTTCAGCTTACTCATCGCTTTTCCCATCGGGTTACTATGGGGTGGCATTGCCGCCATGACGGGTGGAAAAACGGATTTACTCATGATGCGTATCGCAGAAGTACTCATGAGCATTCCCGGACTGTATCTTTTAATGTGCCTATCAAGCTTACTCCCCAATGACCTCACAGGTGCCACCCGCTTTATTTTAGTCAGCATGATTTTGTCTTTTATCGGATGGGCGCCTTTGAGCCGTGTGGTGCGTGGTCTTGTACTATCGGTCAAGAAAAGAGAGTTTATTGATGTGGCACATACTTTAGGAGCAAGCCCTTGGCGTATTTTGCGATGTCATCTGTTACCTCAAACGTGGGGATATTGTTTAGTCTCTGTGATGCTCGCCATTCCAGGAAGTATGTTAGCGGAAAGTGGGCTGAGCTTCTTGGGGCTAGGGATTCAAGAACCCGATGCAAGTTGGGGGAATATGCTACGAGAATGTCAACGCATTGAAACCCTGACCACCCAACCTTGGACGCTTGCCCCTGGGATATTACTCTGTTTGAGTATTCTCGCCTTTAACTGGCTAGGAGAGTATTTGCGCCAAAAAACCCAGACCCCTGAGGGTTAATCGACTGGATTAGAAGGCTTGTCTAGTACAGGGTCAAAACGACGTAAGCTGATGCACACACGTCTTTGAGGTTCTTTGCCAATACTCATACTCATCAACGGAGCCTCATGGGCTTCAATCGTTTCATGTTGAATACGGCGTAATCGAGCAGGTAAAGGGGCAAGCGTGACAGGAGTTCCTGTTTCAATCACTTGAGTAATACCTTCTTGAACGGCACGCAAAGCCGCATCTTGAGCTTCTTGGGAAGGAGGTTCTGCATGGTAGGGCTTTTGAGAGGTTACAGCTTCCTGAGAAGCAGCCAAGAAACTTTCCCAATACCCACTTAACGCTTGATGGGCAGAGTCTTGCGTTGCTTTTTTCAGGGCTTGATAAATCCCTTGAATCAGTTGCCCAGGACTACCCGCCCCAATTAAATAGAGGGGAAGTTCATACTCTTGTGCCAAACGTGCAATACGACTTCCTGCCCGTGCCTGATGACGCAAGGTTATGATGGCATCGGCATGTTCAATAGTCTTGGTGACTCCAACGGTTTCCTCTAAGTGTAAATGATGCAACGTTTTCAAGAGTAAACCACTTGAAACACCATACGCATACACCTGAAAGGGTTTACGCTTTGTTGTGACAGGAGGAAGCTCCTCATGTTCTGAACGATGGCGCAGCATCGCTTCCGTAATCGCTTCCAAGGTTGCATCTTCTTCAAGCATGCGGGCTTCTGCATCTGTGGCACGGTGTAGCGACATAGAGGAAAGCTTGTGACTTGTGGTAGGCGTTTGAGACCCCAAGGTATCACGTTCATACCCCTCTAAGGGAACCTCATGTGATAGCGTATTTAAGGGGTACCCTCCTTCAAAGGCTTCCTCAAACACCACCGTGGCAGAGGCTTCTTCTCCGTACCATTTGGCAAAGCGTTCCTCTAGTGGGCGTTCTGAGTGACGTTTGGCACCATGCTTTTTAGAACGTTCTGCCCAATGCGTCTTACCTTCTTGCGTCAAAGGGGAACCTTGCAAAGAAGAGCCTTCTTGATGGTTTGAAATCCCCGCTCCTACCTTATGTGCTAAATGAGCAGGTAAAGCCACCACACTAGGACGTTTCAAGATAACCTCTCCCGTCTCTTGGTTTAAGGTTCTTACTTCAGGGAGCGGGGTTTCTCCACGTAAAAGACGATCCACCGATGCTTGAAGGTCATGGTAAATGGCGAGGGTATCACGGTCTCGTAGCTCAATAAGGGTTTGAAAAGTCGTCGGTTTCTCTCGTTCTAAAATACTTTTTTGGGTGCCTCTACGTCGCGCTTCTTCATCAGAGAGTGTCACTGACTGAATGCCACCTACAAGGTCACTGAGCGTTGGATTTTTAATGAGATTTTCAAGCACACGACCATGTGCCGTAGCAATCAACATGACCCCTCGTTCTGCAATGGTTCTAGCGGCTTGGGCTTCCTCTAGCGTCCCGATTTCATCCACAATAATGACTTCAGGGGTGTGGTTCTCAACGGCTTCAATCATAACCCGTGCCTGAGACTCTGGAGAAGCAACCTGTAACCGTCTTGCCCGTCCAATCCCAGCATGAGGAATATCTCCATCGCCTGCAATTTCATTTGAAGTATCAATAACCATCACTCTCAACCCACGGGCATTCGCAAGCAAATAAGCCATTTCTCTTAATCGGGTCGTTTTACCCACCCCGGGAGGGCCGAGAAATAAAATACTAGGATACGCCCTATGCTCTTCAGGAAAAAGGTCTAGCAAGGTAGACACAGTACCTTGAATGGCACGCCCAACACGACACGTTAGACCAATAATATCACCTTGACGATTACGCATCGCACTAATACGGTGCAAGGTTCTAGGTAATCCTGTACGATTATCCTCCATAAACATTGGAAGTTGTCGCACCATGGCATCTAGGTCGTCTTGCGTCACAATATACTGGGTAAACACTAAACACTTACGGTAACGCTCTACCGCTTGAGGCACTTCAGGCATCAGTGCCA
>JBJTUH010000018.1:0-10053 GCA_046080605.1 Vampirovibrionales bacterium | reverse complement strand
CTCCAGAAGCACTGGCACCCTGTGCCTGAGACAGACCCATAAACAAATCTAACTTATTCACGAAAAGCATCCAAGGTTTTTGTGCCTGAATCACCTGTGCAAGCATCCATGCATCACCTTTCCCAGGGGGTAAACTACCATCCATCACCGCCACAAGCATATCAGCTTCCTTGAGTGCAGCTTGCCCCTCTTCCACAAGATAATTGCCTAAATGGTCTATGGGCTTACTAAACCCTGGCGTATCTAAAAAAATCACTTGGCTTTTACGTGTTGTAACCACCCCTCGGATGCGGTGACGAGTGGTTTGAGGCACATGCGTTGAAATGGCAATTTTCTGCCCTACCAAAGTATTTAATATCGCTGACTTGCCTACATTGGGTCTCCCGACAAGGGCAACAAACCCTGAACGGAAGGGGTCATCTTGCACATGGGACTCGGTCACGGCATTCACAACAGGAGGCTCCACAAGGTGAGCCGCCTCATTTAAAGCAACATTCACAGGTTCAGAACTATCATGTAGTGTCATTTGGTTTAACTCACTGAAACAATAAACTCACCCTAAAACATATCATCCGTCACTCGGAAATCACTCATTAAAACGCTTATGTATGATCCTGTCATATTGCCCCATCAAGAAAATGTGAAATGGTTTAGATAAAACCCTACCCGTTCTTAGTGTACCCCCTTTCCCTCAAGAAAGAAAGTGCCTTATACTCATACACAGTGGAACGTGTGTGATGTGTCATCATACACACCATCACACCTTGTCGTATCATCAAAGCCCTTGCCTTGTCATTGAAGAAAGAGACACGCAATGCCCATCTCCTATCCCTCTCAGGAAAGACGTGCCGTATTAATGATTACAGGCGCAACAGGCATGTTAGGACAAGCACTCATTCAACACCTTTACACCCTACATCATTCGGCTCATTTACCTTGGCAAGTCGTCGCAGTGAGCCGTAGTCCCCGCCCGCTATGGTTACCCGAATCATGGCACTGGCTCATAGGCAATATCACAGATGCCCACTGGCTTAAGCCACTATTAGCCACTTATGCCCCTCAAGCCATCATTCATACCGTTGCATGCGTGGATTTAGTAGCCTGTGAGGCAGACCCCCTCATGGCATACCACGTGAATACCTACCCTGTAGGCATTTTAAGCGAGTATAGCCAACGTACAGGAGCCACCTTACTTCAAATTTCTACAGACCATTACTACCAAGGTGAAGATGACACACGTCATCATGAGCAAGAAGACGTGGTACTGGTGAACGAATACGCCCGTACAAAGTTTTTAGCTGAAACATTAGCCCTTCAAGCCCCACATAGCTGGGTGATACGTACCAATATTGTAGGACATCGACATGCCATTGAACCATGGTGTAAAACACCGCCCAGTAGCCTACACCCTTTCAAAATAGCAAGTCATCAGACTGCTGTAAGTCCATCACAAAAACCTACCTTTTTAAGCTGGCTTGAAACAGCACTCCGCCAAGCCACTCCTGCGGCACCTGTCAAGCTATTCCATGACTACTATACCTCAAGTGTAGATGTTCATTTTTTAGCACGGTGGCTGATTGGATGGACTGCTCGTTATACCACCTTAAGCCAAAGCTTGACAGACCATCCTTTTATCAGCAGTTACACAAGCCATACGCCCAAAAATGAAAGCTGGAACCCCTTAAAATCCCAGTTTTTATCTGAGCTTGGTGCTTCGTGCAAATTATTCCACACCATGCCTATTTCTTCAACACATCAACGCATTTTAAACGTTGCTTCTCGTCAAGTAAGCTCTAAATTATCGTTTGGGAAACTGTACGCTCAAATGGTACTAGGCTATGAGTTAGAGACACTCCAAACACTGATTGAACCTATCTCAATTCATGCAATTCCTACGCAGGGCGTACAGCGTGCGACCTCTCTAGGACTTGATACTTCATGGGTAGAACATTGCTTCCCTGATATGCCAGCATGCCCGTCCTTACTAGATGTCATAGAGGCATTCAGACCTGAAATAACCCCTATCGCCGTCTAAAAAAGAAACACCAAAGCAAACACAACACAGACACTCCCCTGTTTATAGGAGAAATGATTTCGTGTGCATCAGACTTTTTGAGAAGTTCAGTATACTCAAGCGTAAGTCTCGTTTCATCGTGAATGAGAGGTTTCTTGGGAAATAGTGTATGGCTCCTAAGAAAGGCTCTAAAGATAAAAAAAGACATGAAGATATGAACTATTGACCTTTTTGTTGTTTGCCATGTGATGCTAAGAGGATACGATGTGTGATGATGCTCAGTAAAGCACAGTCTAAAGAAATCCGCGTGCTAGGTATTGCGATTGATGAGTATTTTGTAGAAGGCGCGATTTACTCGAGTGCTTTGAACGGGATTGAAGCGTCTTTCCGCACAGAAATTCCCTTAGGAACCTTCAGCCCTGGAGCTGATAGTATCGAGAAACCTGACCAGCTGAAACAAGCTATTGAAAAGGTCACAGCAACCTTAAGATACAAAGGGAATGTGGTACTGGCAGTCCCTGCGTCAACCCTTAAACTGACAGATGTTGCTTCTTCCATGCAACGTTCCCAAGTATATTCTTCTTTAACTGCCGATTTATTACGATACAAAAGTTATGACGGCTCCATGCCTGCCGTTGCCTTTGGTCCCGTGGAGGGGAGCCAAGCCTCTATTGTATGTGCAGTGCGTCAAGACTCCATTCTGGCCTATAAAGATATTTGTGCCAAACTAAAATTAAAAGTGGTCGGCATGGATGTCATGCCCATCACTCAAGTACGTGGGATGGCAGTGACAGGTGTCTTGGATGCGCTCATTCAACAATTGGGAACCACCATGTTTTGGGGAAGTATGTATGTTTCCTCTGACCGTGTCCGCTTGAGTGTCTTCCAAGGCAGTATTCTGATGGACTTTAGAGAGGTGTTCATCCGTTCAAGATACCCCGACGGAAAACCCTTGGAAATTAACGATATTCTTGAGGACTTTGTGGATGAAGTTGAGCGTACGATGCGTGGACGAGATATTAAAATCTGGTTCACCGAAGGGGCAAGTACTGACCTAAACCAAAAGCTGAAGGAACATTTTAGTATTGTTTTCAAGCCCTGTCCTTTATCTCCTGACTTCCCTTGTGACTCTAATACGGTGTCTCTGGCAACCGTAGGAACTGCCATGAAGTGTGTCACAGGATACCCGTTTGACCTTAATTTGCTGTCCTCATTTGCAGAACAAATAAAGCTGCTAGGTTTAAAAGTCAAGGGTGTCGGAGGTGGCACTGGAGGAGGTCTCTCGCTTTCGGGAGGCGGTTCAGGTGGCGGGTCAAGTTCACTGCTTTCCTTCTTTCAAGATATTGACGAAGAGAAAAAATTGCAGTTTATCTACCCTGGAGCGGTCGCGATAGGGCTGGTCTTAATTACTTGGATTGGAGCCTCTGTCTTTAAGGGTATGATGGATAATCAGTACGCTGAATTAACCATTAACAAAGACAACAACGAAAACCAAATTGAACAATTGAACCAAGATGTGTTGAAAGAAACCCGTTACAACAAAGCAGACCAATTTGTACGTGATGTAGGCACTAAAATCATTTTAAGAAATCAGCTCTTACTGTCTCTCGTCAATGATTTAAAAACCTTTACCCCTGATAAAGTATGGCTTGACACCGTCAAAATTCAAGATAGCTTAGAAATGACTGGTTTAGCACTTAACCACGAAGCCATGTTGACCTTTGCAGGCAATTTTGACAAAAGTAATTATGCCCATCAGATGATGCTAAACGTGGTGAAAGAAACCGTTGTAGGTGCTACACCTCTTTACGGTTTTGAGATGGATGGTAACATTGATGAAATGGGGTTACAGGCGATTGTAGACCAGCGTAAGAAAGAAGCTGAGGCAAAGGCTAAGCAAAGCCCAACTGGTACCACGCCTAATACTCAGGAACAGGCAATGACCCCTGAAAAACCCATACAAAAAAAGCAGTCTTTAGCGACACACACTCCTAAAACGCTTCACAAACAAACCCCCATGGCAGCGTTAGCAGTGAAGTTATAAAGACAGCACGCCAAGCGGGTGAAACAAACCCCCACGCTATTTTTCATCCATACGACGTAATAAAACGTAAAGAAAGGTTTATCCCTCATGATGTCTGGTAATGCAACAAGTGGTCGGGCAGCACTGATTCCTGTCGTTGTCTTTGGTGCCATTCTTGGTATTAGCTGGATGCTAGGCCTAGAAGGTGCAATCAATGAAGCCACAGCAGCCAATGATAGAGTGGTTAAAACACGCCAAGAAGTGGAAGGACAGCAAAAAGAGATTACAGAACTCAATGCCGACCTTGCCAACTTAAAAGCCCTTCGTGGCACAGGTGCCAACATTAAAATTGGAACCTACAAAGAAAACGAATACGAGAATAAAGTAAAAGCCACGATGAAAGATCTCATCAATGTGCTACACCAAACTGGCAACACACTGATTTCATTGCGTCCTATCCCAGAAGTAGGCACAGGGGTTACACCTGCCCCAGAACCCTCAAAGCCACCTGAGGATGCAAGTGCAGGGGCTTCAAATGGAGATACCACAACACCCGCACCCGAAGGTGCCAAAGATGGAAAAGACACAGCAAATGCTCCCAAGAAAAAAGGACCTAAAAAAGACCCTAAAGAAGCCTTTAAAAAAGAGCTTAAAAAGTTCCAAACCATTGCACAGGTACGGACATTAAGTTATCGTGTTGCCTTTCGTGGAGACTATGCCAACATTTTAAGTTTCGTACAAAAGCTCACTGAATGGCCAGAACTATTACGAGTGAATGATGTCAAATTTTTTAATCAGCTTTCTTCCATACGTGTTAAAGTAGTGTATAAAAACAAAGAAATAGTTGATTCTTCGAATGATGATGATATCACCCCAGATAGTCAAGAGTTTATTGATAATAAACGTCCTGTTGTGATGCAAGCGACGATTACACTGTACTTGGTTGAGGAGTCTTTAGCCAATCAGTATGCTGATGTGGAAGAAGGTGCCTTAGATGATGCAAGCGCCAGCTCAGAAGGAGAAGCCCCCCCCAGTGGGTCGGGTGGCTCAGATGCCGCAACGCCTCCTGCCTAACATCGATATCATCTGTACTTAAAAGCCTTCACAGCCCTTTTCTACACAAATAGAAAAGGGCTGTTTGGTCAGAAAACTCGTCCCATTCAGACCCTATCCTAAAAATATAAAGGCACTTTTTACGATTATGTTGTTTTTATAATAACATCACTTTAATCGTCTCAATCAAGTCAAACATGCCATGATAGAGGCTATTAAAGCTGATACGTCAAGGGTTTTATATAATGCTAACACTGTGATGTATACACTTTCACTCAGGAGACCAGTACCAGTTCGTGGCGGTGGTCGTAAAGAGTAATGTCCATTCATCTAGTTTGCCTTAAAGGCACACTAGATGGTGTTAAAGCGTTTGCCGAATATGGTAAGCGTGTTGTTGAATAGCTTGTTTTTCTTCCTCGGAGAGTTTATGAAGGTTTTTCACCTGTAAACTCATCCGAGGATTTTTAGCGAGCCGTGTCTCATGCGTCATGAGATACGCCCAGTAAAGTGTTGTAAACGGGCAAGCCTTTTCTCCTGTTTTAAGGGCAGGATCGTACGGACACGTCGTACAATAATTGCTCATGCGTTGAATGTATTTCCCTGTGGCAATATAGGGCTTAGAACTCATCAGTCCTCCATCGCCAAACTGTGACATCCCAAGGGTATTGGGAAGCTCAACCCATTCAATAGCATCCACATACATCGCCAAATACCACGCATGGACAGCTTGCGGACGCACCCCCAATAATAAGGCAAATAAGCCTGTCACCATTAAACGTTGAATATGATGGGCATACCCATAGGTGAGCGTTTGGGTAATACTTTGATGCAGGCAATTCATCTTTGTGTTCCCGTCCCAATAGAAAGTAGGGAGAGGTGCTTGAGCGTTCATGTCATTGAGGTCACGATAGCCAGGCATAAACTGCCAGTAAATCCCTCGTACGTATTCACGCCATCCCAGCACTTGACGAATAAATCCTTCAGCACTTGCAAGCGATACCTTCCCTTGATGATAAGCCTCTTCTACTTGCCTGATGAGTACCCGAGGGTTTAAAAGCTTCAGGTTAAGTGCCGCAGAAATCCGAGCATGAAATAAATAAGGCAATGCGGAGGCTAAGGGCTGAGATTGCCACATGGCATCTTGGTACAGCCCAAACAAAGGCAACCGATGCTCAATAAAATCATCCACCATGGCTTGAGCTTCATCGGGCGTGACCGCCCAGTCAAACGTGGTGAGGTCTCCAGGATGGTCAGGGAACATCGTGTCCACAAGGTGAATCACCTGCTGAGTGATGGTATCGGGGAGTACTTTGAGTGGCTCAGGATGCAACGGAGGACCTTTTTTACCAAAGCTTCCTCTGTTTTCAGCATCAAAGTTCCAAGCCCCTCCTTCAGGGAGACCCTCCCGCATCAAAACACCATGGGTTTGGCGAAGCATACGGTAAAAAAACTCCAAACGAAGGTGCTTTTTACCCTGAGCATACTGTTTGAACGTCTCAAGAGAACATAAAAAATGGGGGTCATCTTGAAGATGCAAAGCATAACCATAGGCATCACACGTGTCTTGAATAGCCTGCTGTACATCCCACTCGCCTGCCTGAAGCATATAGACGCTATCAGGATGATAGCGGTGCAAAGTAGCCGTGAGGGCTTCTTGAAACGTCGCATACGAAGGTTCCTCCTCAAGGGCATGATACTCAAGCTGCCATCCTTGCGTACGGAGCGTTTGGGCAAAATGACGCATGGCACTCAAGCACATCACCATTCGTGCCTTATGGCTCCATACCTTTGTGGACTCGTGTCGCACCTCTGCCATCCAAACCAGGGTGTCTTCACGAGACAGTGTATGTAAGTAAGCGTGTTGCGGATCCAGTTGGTCACCTAAAATAATCAGTAAGTGTTTCATGGTATCTTTTCAGTGAACGTATTAAAGCACATGTTTTTCAAGGATACGCCGTAAGGTTGCCACCACAAGAGGGATTTCTTCTAAGGTATTTTCTATACCCAAACTAAAGCGTAAAGAGGATTGTGCTTGTACCATAGGCACCCCCATGGCGAGAAGGGCATCAGAGGGCGCTAACGCACTACTATGACACGCACTGCCACTAGAAACCGCAATGCCCTTTAATGCAAGCTTAAGTACCATCGACTCACCCTCAATAGGTCGACGATTCATAGCATCACCATAGGTAAACGCATAGTTCAAATGACCAGGGAGCCGATAAGTGAAATCGTCAGTGCCATGAAGGGTTGCCCAAGGCGACAATTCTTGTAACACAGCGGTATGAAGTACCTGTGCTAAGTGGCGTAAATGAGCCTTATGGGAAGCGAGATGCTCATCACAATACTGTAGGGCAGTACTAAGCCCCAAAAGCCCTAGGGTATTTTCTGTCCCCGGACGTAGGGCGTGTTGCTGCCCTCCACCAAACGTTAATGGCAGAGGTCTAGGTGCATTAGGATGAATCAAAAGCACGCCTGTTCCCTTGGGACCATACAGCTTATGACCTGAAAAACTTAAATAATCGACCCCTAAGGCTTCCATCGAGACCTTGAGTTTTCCGACGGTCTGCACCGCATCGGTATGAAACAACGCCCCATACTGATGGGCAAGATGGCTTAACTGAGCAATGGGCTGAATACTCCCTACCTCATTATGTGCGTGCATCACAGAGACAAGCCCTACCTGTCCTTCATACCGTTGCAAGCAAGCCTCAAGGGTTTCAGGCAGTACAAAACCCTCCGATGTCACAGGGAGCATGGCGTGATGGTACCCCTCATGGGTTGCCAAATGTTGTGCCGCCTCCAGCACAGCGGGATGCTCAAACGCACTGGTGACAATAACATGACGTTTAAACGGCTCACCCGTCAACCCCGCATCCTGTTTTAAACGTCTCATAACTCCCAACACTGCAAGATTATCCGATGCCGTACCTCCTCCTGTTAAAACCCCTAGGGTTCCTTCAGGAACTTCCAAACAGGCATAAATGGTTTGCCATGCTTTAGTCATGTAACGTTTTATTTTTTGTCCCTCTTGATGCAAACTGGAAGGGTTTCCAAATAAGTCAAGGATTTCAGGAGAGGTCATGACCTCTCGAACGCATGAATGCAAAGGCGTAGTTGCCGCATGATCCCAGTAAATACGTTTTGGCATGAGGTATGGTTATTTCTTACGGTATGATTGCAATATGATTGCAAAAAGTGCGCGTGTGACAAAAGGTGTGTGTGATATAGACAACAAACTGTGCCTTGCAGACCAAGACCATCCTAGCCACACAGTACCATAAGTTGACACATTGCAACATACACCGTAGTGATCTCGTGAGAGAGAACGCTCATGCCCTTAACATCACGCTTTGATACAAAGCACCCTTCTACCTTCATAGGCTTTGGTTACTTCACGCCCTTTGCATGGTCTTGGATAATTTTTCCGATGTCAATGATACTGATAAGCTGACGTTCCACCTTAATGACCCCCTTAATGCACTCTTGGTACTGTTCCTTGGCAGCATAGCCACTGGTACCCGTAAGAGGAGAAAGGTGTTTATCAGAAACATTTAAAATAGAGCCGATACTATCCACAATTAAACCAAGGCGTTCTCGTTGCTGAGACTGTCCTTCTTTACCCTGTTTGGTAGGCTGTAACGAGGCAAAATAAGCACTGCAACTTTCTTCGAGAATAATCTGGTAGCGCTCCGCAAGATGACTATTTTCAGGAATCCCCAAGCGCTTGCGTAAGTTTATCATCGTCACCACAGAACCACGCAAGTTAATGAGTCCTTCAATCCAGTCAAAGCCACGTTCAACCGACATGCAAGCTTGCACACGATTGATTTCTCTGACATCATCTAGGTCAATAGCAAACTTTTTTCCTTCAATAAGAAAGAGTAAAAATTGTAGATACGTTTCAGCCGTGGCGGTAGAAGTAGAAAGATTCACTTCTGTTTGAGAGTCTATGACATTCATCATGGGGTATCATCCTTTTTGAAAAGCATTACGACATAAAAGTGAATCACTAAATGACTCTTGAAAGGGTCTCAGCATGGTTGGTATGCAACACACTGGCTAAACCATCGGTTAACGAGCCACCTAGAAGTTCCGCATTTTCCATAATTTCTTTAAAAATCCCGTTACGTCTCAAGAGCAAGTTAATATCTAACAGAGGTACCAGCTCATGCTCCACCAGCACAGAATTACGAATTTCACGCTCTTCAAAGAGTTGTTCATCCTCATGAAGATTGACATCCATTTCATCCATGAACTCACTAATCAGCACACCCATTTTTTGGCAACCCAGCTTAGGCAGCAATAAATACGCCGTGGCACTTGAAAACTCAGCAGGACGCACAGGGAGATAGTCTTCTAAACGAATGATGGAAAGCATATGCCCACGACATTCAATAAACTCCCTACCACTGACCACTTTAATATCGGTTAGATCAATTTGCTCAATACGTAACATATCTCTGAGTGGCACCGCAAAAGTTTCTGCATCGTGGTTTTTAAAGAGCAAGACCTTCACACGCTCTTCGACACTTGCTTTTGAGACCATCGACATCCCAAAGGTTTTACGGGCTTCTTTTTCACAGAATTGTAAATCTTCCATATGGGCTATGGCTTGAGGGTCAAGAATCATGACGACGGAACCATCTCCCAAAATAGTCGTTCCAGAGAAGCATCGGGTATGATGTAGCAAACCTGAAAGTGGCTTCATCACAATTTCTTCAAGATCTTCAATACGGTTTACCACTAAGCCATACTGATGATCTCCGTGACGCAAGACTAAAATATTAAGGTCGTTGCTTGTCGTTACGGGGTCTGCACTGGCAGCTGAGTCAACGGTGTCCCACTCAAGCACTTTATCCAGTCTGATAAGAGGAAGTAACTCTCCACGAAGTTGAACCACCTCGGTATTTCCCACACGGTCAATTTTCCACTCGTTGGTACGAGTGGTGTTGCCAATACG
>JBJTUH010000017.1:0-4623 GCA_046080605.1 Vampirovibrionales bacterium | reverse complement strand
ACCCAATCAGAAGCACAATCAAGGGTAAAAAAAATCTTAACGAATGTATTTATTTCTTTTTCTCCTATTTTTCCTGCTACAAAATCTCTAGCCGCATGAATTGTTTGTCTAGGTCTCAAATCAGTTGGGTATTGTTTCTCAAAGAGAGGCAACACTCTTTCGGCAACGTCAGCAGCGAAAAGAACAATTTTATATCTGTGTTCATCAGAAATAGTCCGTAAACACCAAATAGCATCACCAAGTCCATTACTGTGCAATACGGAAATAAGGGCTACCGGTTCGTCATCAGCTTTCTTTTTATTTAAACTAAACAATAGCGTTTTCCAGAACCTTTTAGCTGCCCTAAAATCAAAACCCTGTGCTTTATAATAACGTATTTTATTAAGTGTAGTGTAGACAGTCATGGAAACCCCTTATTTGTGTTTGGTTTATACACCCTAGCCGATATGGTTTAGCATGTCAATAGAAAATATCTTGACACTGGCATATTGTCATGTTATGCCTTTCTTTGTTTGAAAAGAAGTGTACCATGTCTTTGGGGCTAGGCCGGCCAGCCGAAAGCCCACTCTTCCTTCCTCGGGACGGGTTGCCCCAATTATTTTTAACGAGGAAGGCTAGAGGAAGGAAAAGTGCCATGAGAGTATTGTATCAGTGTGCCTTGCCACCAAGAAGTAGCTCTTATTCGGAAATTATTCGATTTTTAATACAATCCCTTCATCCAGAAGAACAAGATTTAATGGAGTTTTTGGTAGGGTGCCTTAACTATTGTTATAGATTTAACGGCCTTACAGATGCTCAGTCATCCGCCATAGATAAAATCTATAGCAACATTCTTTTGTCTTTAAGGTGCCAATTTCCTGAATGCTATGCCCGTCACTTTCAAGGCGGAGTCAATGTATGAATACAGATTTAGCAAACAGCCAAGGGCAGGGCTTTATAAAGCTGTGGTATTCCATGAAAAACTGGGAATGGTCAGATGATCCAAATACCGTTTGCCTATGGGTCCATTTGCTCTTAGAGGCAAACTGGCAAACCAAAGAATGGAAAGGACGTGAGATAAAAAGAGGCCAGTTAATTTTTGGACGAAAGGCTTGGTCTGATAAAACAGGGCTATCTGAACAGCAATTAAGAACGTCTTTAAACAAGCTAATTTCAACCAGCAGCATAACCAGCGAGTCAACCAACCAATTTACTATTTTAACTATTGTTAATTATGACAAATTTCAATGTAAAAAAGAAGATGCAACCAACGATCAACCAGCCAGTCAACCAACGAGTAACCAGCCAACCAACCAACGAGTAACCACACCTAAAGACTGTTCAGAAGGTTCAGATTGTTCAGATGGTCATTTAACCCCCTATAATCCCCCTGGAGGGGGATGTGGTGATTTGCCCATAGAATCCCATGAAATCCCATCTGTGCCCAAGGGGAAGAAAAAAGCGCCGTCAGCGAAATCAGCAGAATCAGCAACGGCGATATGTATTCCTGAGTACATTCCCGAGGATTTGCTGTTGGAGTTTTTTGCTTATCGGAAAGAGATCAAAAAGCCCATGACGGATCGGGCAAAGGAATTGCTCATCAGCAAAATCATAAAGCTCTACAACGATGGCAATGATCCGACAAAGTTGCTGGAAACCGCAATCGAGCGCGGGTGGCAAACTGTTTTTGAAACGCATGAAACCAAAGGGAGAAACGCAAATGGAGAAAATTGGAACAATCTTAACGGTCCCAACGGAACGGAACACAAGCCCTTCGGTGGACACCAGCAGGATACGGGACATGCTCCCAAGCTCAGCGACTACGAACGTAAAATCATCCATGTTCGACGTAATCTCGGCCTTGGAACCTAAGGGGCGATACGGTTTGCGGTGGGATCCAAAAACCAAAACGGAAAGTTATGATCTGTTGGGTGAAGAGCCTCAAGATGCCAAATACGTCAAAAACGCGCTAGGAAGCCTCTACGATGATGTTTGCAAGTTGCAAGGTATCCTTGCCAGCAAAAAGATGCTAAGCGATGCCCTTGCCCGTCTGATGGCCATTAAACACGCATCTAATGGTGAGGCAACCCTAACCGTTTTGATAAACGAAGTTGCGGAGGATTTTCATGGTCGCATATCTGCCTTGTCGCTTTTGATGGCTTATCAGGAATTGAAGGAGGCCAATTCTCCGTGGTATCCCCCCTATCATGAGATAGCACAAGTGTTTAAAAAACATACGAAAAACAATTCTAACTTAGAAAAAGAAGTTGTTTTGTCTATTGCTGCAACATAAAAATTGTTGACATGCTAAATTTTGTGTGGTAGTGATTAGGGAATGAACCAGTTTCGCTGAAAAAACACAACAATGGAATGAACCACATGCGATGAAAAAACACCAAAACAGAATGAACCATTGAGCGCGAAAAAACACTGAAAGGGAATGAACCAAAACGCTTGAAAAAACACAACAGGCGAATGAACCAAATTGGATGAAAAAACACCACGATAGAATGAACCAGTAAAGCGGAAAAAACAGAAACCGTGAATGAACCATTGTAATTGAAAAAACAGGACGATGGAATGAACCAATGCCTTCGAAAAAACATAACTTTGGAATGAACCATTGATATTGAAAAAACACCAGGCGGGAATGAACCATTATGAATGAAAAAACAAAAAACCGGAATGAACCATAAGAGCGGAAAAAACAATGACATCGAATGAACCATCGCAAAAGAAAAAACACGACCTTGGAATGAACCACACCAAAAGAAAAAACACAGCCATTGAATGAACCAGAAAGATTGAAAAAACACAAATCAGGAGTGAGCCATGAACATTTTTGAAGAACAACAGGCTTTTTTAGATAACCTTGAGCCGATTAAAAGGTTATCGCGTGATATTAAGGCGGGGGGAAAGATTCTTACTTTCCCCGAAGCAAGGTTTCTTGTGGATGCTTACTACACGATGCAGGACAACAGAATCAGAACAGCGGGTCAAATACGCGCTTTAAGTGGGTATGATGAGCCTAATTCTGTTATTGATTGGTTATTTAAACAAAATATGGTTTTAGAAAAGCAAGTTGCATCTGCCTTGGATATGTACTCTAAAACGCATCCCGTAGGGCAATGGATGAGAATGCACGACGGGGTTGGTCCTGTTATTGCTGCGGGATTTCTGGCCCATTTGGATGTCACGAAAGTCAATTCAGCGGGTGGATTTTGGAAGTTTGCAGGATTGATTCCTACTATAGAATGGAAAAAAGGTGAGATTCGTCCCTGGAATGCAAAACTAAAAGTTTTGTGTTGGAAACTAGGTGAATCGTTTGTCAAGGTATCAGGTAAAGACACTGCTTTCTACGCTAAAGAGTACTTGGAAAAAAAGGCGTTTTACATTGAGAAAAATGACAAAGGTGAATACCAAGAAGCGGCTTTAAAGAAAGCAGAAAAAGTTGGAAAGGGAACCGTCGCTTATAAGTGGTATTCTGGTAAACAGGACGGGACACCTAAGTTGCCACCCGCCCATATTCATTCAATGGCAAAACGCCATGCCGTAAAGATGTTTTTGTCTCATCTGTTTGAGATTATGTACATAGCACACCATGGAAAAAATCCCCCAGAGATATACGCAACGGCAATTTTGGGTCACAAGGACTACGTTGCGCCGCCTTTTAAAAAAGAATTTGTAGAAATGATGAATGGCAAAACCATTGATATGAAACATCCTTTTTTCAAAGTAGAAAAGCCTGATGTCGAAGACGAAGAAGATTTTTTTTAGAAAAGAAAGGATAAATGATGACAAATAAACCAAAAAGAAAGCCTGTAACGAAGAAACCTACGTTGCAGCAGGCCATAGATGCTGGCCATAAAAAGCAGCCATTAATGGACGTGATCCGCGAAAAGTGCAGGTATTGCAAACGGTATGAGGCGGAAAGGGATACAGCTAAGGCCCTGTATAAAGCCATAGAGGAATGCGACGAAAAACAATGCCCTTTGTGGGCCTATCGATATGGGCACAACCCCTTTGGTGCCCGTGATTGGTCAGAGGAAGATCGGAAAAAAGCAGGGGAAAGACTTGTAAGTGCCAGAGAAAATAAAGTAAAAAAAGATGATTAAAGAAACCTTTGGTGAACGTGTTAGGCGTAAGCGCATGGAAAAGCAAATTTCCCTCAGAAAATTTGCTAACATGATCGCCGTAAGTCCGACTTACCTTTTCCAAATAGAATGGGACGATTGCAAACCTCCTGTGGAACAAAAAATCCGTGAAATTGCAAAAATACTAGGGGAAAATGAAGATGAAATGCTGGCGCTTGCTAACAAAATTTCATCGGATTTAAAGATTATTATTTGGAAATATCCCAAAGAAATAGCAGCGTTTTTAAGAACAGCCAAAGAGTTTGGTTGGAAAGATTGGGAAGATTTAACCGAAGAAATAGCAAAAAAATTATCTCAATAAAAAAACCCGCCTCGGGGAAAAAAGCGGGTCTAGGTTGTTTTGTTTCAGTGAGCGACCTTCACGTTACGATAAATGACCCACAAAGTCAAGCCACTCTTTCATCATTTTCTTGGTAAAGGTTATATCCTCCATATTGCCAGAAAAGGTATTGTATAAGCCCTGTTCCCTGTCAATAATCCAAATGGTTAT
>JBJTUH010000016.1:0-3127 GCA_046080605.1 Vampirovibrionales bacterium | reverse complement strand
TACTAATCTTTAATAAACAATAAAGTGGGCAAATAGCTTGCCTGCTATGACCGCAACTATTCGAGCTCGTAAAACGGCGACATATCAAAGGCTTTACTTTGACCCTGGCAATCCTGGACTAGATTTGGACTAAATTATGATTCCCACTAGGATTGTATGTTGCACTCGACACAGCGCAGAAAACTTTGCATTAAGTCCGTTGGGTTCGACGATTCAGCGATTCTCCCACCTTCCGATAGAGATCCAACTTTTTGCTGAAAATACGGATGGGCTTAGTATTCGTTACAACGAAGCAATTGAATCTACTAAGAACGCTCCAGCGTTACTTGTTTTTGTCCATGATGACGTAGAGATTACTGACTGGTTCTGGCATGAGCGATTAGTTGCAGCACTTGAGAGCCATCACTTGGTCGGACTAGCAGGCAATACAAATCCATTGCCCCATCAAACCTCTTGGGCGGTTACAGACTTAAAAGGCACATTATCAGATCAACAGTTTTGGAGTGGTCGTGTTGCTCGTAGTAATGGTCATTGGGATTTATTTGGCACCCCAGATCGTACCGTCAAACTAATAGACGGTTTGTTTATGGCAGCTTATTCTCAAACATTTCATGACAACAAGATTAGATTTGATCCTCAATTTACATTTCATCATTATGACATGGATATTTCAAAGCAGTTTACAAGCAAAGACTTGTCTATATATGTTCCATCTATATCCGCTATCCATTATGGCCAAAATAACATAGGTCAAGCATGGCAAGAGTCAGCACAACGTTATTTATCTAAATGGAGCGGAATGAATAAATGACTGACGCAGGCACTATTGCCATCATCGTCCCGGTCATGCTCAGGCCGCAAAATGCTGCGCCGTTCATGCAATCGTTAGCCGGTGCGGCAAAAGTTTATGCTGTTGCAGAGCCTACAGATATTGCTACTATCCAGGCATGGCAGGAAGCAGGCGCTACGGTTTTAGACGCCTCTGGTCCCTCTTTTCCTGTCAAGGTAAATGACGCCTACCGGCTTACTACAGAGCCGTGGTTATTCATTGTTGGTGATGATGTTTGCTTTCACCCTGGCTGGTTGGAAGCTGCATTTAAGCACGCTGACAAGTTCAAAGTCATTGGTACCAACGACCTATGCACAACCCGAGTAAAGTTGGGGGTACACGCAACACACTTTTTTAATGCCAGGTCCATCCCAAGACGCCCCTACGGTGTCAATGTAGTCCCTAGCAATAAAAAAGTGTGTTGCGTGTACTCCTAGTTTTACGCGGGTCGTGCATAGGTCGTTAGTACCAATGACCTTAAACTTGTCAGCATACTTAAATGCAGCTTCCAACCAGCCAGGACGAAAGCAAACATCATCGCCTACAATGAATAACCACGGCTCTGTAGTAAGCCGGTAAGCATCATTTACCTTGACAGCAAAAGAGGGGCCAGAAGCGTCTAAAACTGTAGCGCCTGCTTCCTGCCATGCCTGGATAGTAGCAATATCTGTAGGCTCTGCAACAGCATAAACTTTTGCCGCACCGGCCAAAGATTGCATGAACGGCGCAGCATTTTGCGGCCTGTTCATGACCGGGACGATGATGGCAATAGTGTTTAGATCAGCCACATTTAGTCCAAATCTAGTCCAGCGTTGCTAGCGTCAAAGTCAAACCTTTGATACACCGCCGTTCTACGGGTCTGAGTAATTGCGGTCATAGCAGTCAGTACACCAGTACCGTTAGCAGCACACCAGAAACCCGGTTCACTGCTGGCTATAGTGTGCCCAGTGTGCCAGTTGCTATGTGCCAGTTGCTTAAGCCTGCCTTGTGCCGGTAAGTTGTGCCAGTTCTTTGCGGCAGGGGATTGCTATTTCGATATGGTGTAGGTATATTGAAATGGTTTACTACAGCCGAGGAGGCAACCGATGAAATATACGTATGAAGGATATTGTAGGTCAAGTAGCCTTGCAGAAGGTCGAAGCTATGCCTATGTGATTACTTTTGACGACGGCTACTCCGTCACAAAATCTGGATGTTACTACTACTTTGCGAAGGACAAGGTCGGCATTGCCGACATGGCTTTTAACGGAATGTACTATTGGGTGGAGTTTGACGGACAGGAGGAAAAGGTCAAGATCCTCCACGAGGAGTTAGAGGAATCGTTTCCTTTTTTGCACCAGCTTCTCCAGCGACTGGCACTAGTGCCACCTGGACCTCAGGAAGGTTATTGTACAGGGGCACTGCTAGTAGGCTAGTCAACCACTTTCCCCCCCACCACGCCAGCCCCTCCCAGGGGCTTTTCTTTTGCCTACCCTGCCTTGTGCCAGTTTGGTGTGACAATTTACCCTTGTGCCAGTTGCCCGATCTCACTTAGCCGGTTTTCGTTCTCACCATTCCAGTATTGAGACAGCCTAACGAGGTTTCAAGGGTTTCGGGCTGTCTCACGCTGTCTTATGCCCTTGTCTTGTACTCCAGGGGCTAGAACGGCGAGAATACGTCATTTCTACATTAGAAAATATAAATTATCTAAGGTAGAATGGTTTTGAACTGGCACAAGGTGAACCATGGCAGGACAAGCTAAGGTCTTGACTCAAGACGAGATAGACGCGCTATTGTACGCGACCACCGACCCGAGGGACCGGGCGCTGATCGGGGTCATGCTTTTTTGCGGGCTCAGGGTGGCTGAAGCGTGCGCCCTGAGTCGGGAGGATATTAAGGGGGGCATGTTGGTGTTGCCCAAGTCCAAAACCAAGGGCAAGCTGGCTAGCCGGTCTATTCCGATCCACCCCCGCCTGATGCTATTCCTGCAGCAGTACCCGGTTGAGGGGGAGTACTTGTTTCCCGGGCGGCATGGGGCCGGGCACCTGCACCCCAGCAGCGCTAGCCAGGTGATCCAGGAGTGCCTGATACTGGCTGGGCTAGACGGGCTGGGGATAACTACGCATAGTTTTAGGAGGACGTGCCTTACTATGCTCAGTAATGCAGGCGTCCCCCTATCGGTTATTCAGCAGGTCAGTGGGCATAAAAGCTTGGCTAGTCTGCAGCGCTATCTTCACGTGACGCCTGCCCAGGTGCAGGCGGCGGTGTTGGCGGCGTTTGGGTGAGGGTGTACTCCCCTCGACCTAGTCGCTCCAGCAA
>JBJTUH010000015.1:0-23245 GCA_046080605.1 Vampirovibrionales bacterium | reverse complement strand
ATCGCAGGAGTCTCGGCAGAGGTATCTTGTAATAGGGTTTCCCACCCTTGCGTTTGCCCCATAACGAATACACGCTCCCCTTGACACTATCAGGCTCTCCTCAGCAAGCGATTAGAACCTATCCCCGAACACCCTTTAAAGCACACGCTTACATGAACCATGTGAATTAAGAGGGTTTATTGATAAACTTTTTGACCTATCTTAAGACGTGTCACGTACATCGTTTCACTGGACCAAGCCCCAGCATCGTCTCGGTACATGCTGGTAGGCCACCAATCATTTACGCCTTCTGTGACCCCTGATGTTTGCACAGGTTTCACATTCACTAAAAACCCTTGTAACTCAACAAGCTCCCCTGAATGCATTGCTTTCAATGCTTTTCTAAGATTTTCACTTGCAGGAATAAGATGTGTATTGGAGCTATGGCTCAAGATATACTCTTTCGTGAGGGAAGAACGTTGAGACGCAAAGAAAAACTCACGATTTGCCTGCCAATAGCGCACCTCTTTCTGGGGACTATCATATGCAAGCTGTCCCCAAGCCAATGTAACATCCGTAGGAATGATTTCATTTTCCCAAGCCGTGATAGGGAGCTTATCAAAATGTGTGGTTCCCATGACTTTACCCGTCAAAGTATAACGAGCTTGCTTAATCAGCTCAACCTTCGATGCACCTTGTTTAAGTACAACCGTGGTTTGAGCATTCAAAGGAATCGCTTGCTGTACAGGTGCCGCCAATCCAACCTGAGATGACCCCATGAGCGTGCCATGGGTCACAGGAAGAGTCACACCATAGGAGTCTAAGACAAACGACGCTGTAGGATTGAACCAATCGCTATAATAGACAAGTGCAAGACACAAAACCCCAACACTCACCTTGAACCATACAGACTGCTGGACAAATACGACAAACTCTTGCCAAGAAGGCAAGCTTTTTTGAAACGTTCCTTCAACTGGAATGGCCTCATATTCATCCATCAGCTTATGAAGCTCTTCCTCAGAAAGTGGCTGGGGTGTAACAGGTGGCTGAGTATTCATAAAGGTTCCAATCGTATCAGGCATCATATCAGGAGAAGAAGATAAAAGGTTTGAAGACCGTGTTTCGTCCAATATCAGAGGCTGATTCACTCGGATAGGCGTTTCCTGCGTAGAAAACCGACGGCTCTGCTCTCCAACCCTAGGGGGGTATAAGCTTGTTTTGACAAACGAAACAGCAGTATTTTCTTGAGGATGGTGTGTGGCAGGTAAGCTTAAGAAAGGTTTCAGGACTTCCGAAGGCGTTTCAGAAGACGAAGAAGATGAAGAATCCGGAGAAGGTAAGTTCATCATAGTAAAGCTCTCTCTAATCTCAATAGACCGTTCATGAGCGTCTCTCTTACAGGTTAGAAAGTATGCCGTAACATAGCTTAGATAAGCCAAGCCAGTCTAAAACCCCATAAACTCTCTAACACCTCATACAACAAGCGTTTGTCTCTCTAACGAGACTCCCCGAACCTTAAGGAAAAAAGCCTACTCTCCTATGTGTATGAACGGAAGCGTTGACCGATGTCGTACTGGGTACTCATTATTTCGTCCAGCTAGAAGAAAACTGCAAAAGAATCTCTATTTGTAACATTTAGACAATATTAAGCCTCGTCTATCAGACACCGACGTACCCTTTTGGCGTTACATCGGCTCAGAACAGGTGAGGCACGCAAGCAGATTCATCGTTTAATATTGTACCTTCAACCCAACGGTTGCAGCATCTAACAAACGAATGCCAATGGGGTCAGGAAAGGCAACTCGATAGACGGTACGCTCAGGTAACTCAATCACTTTAAGACAGACCCCTTGCCCATACTGCGGATGCCATACTTGAGGAGAGGAAGACACAACCGCTGGTACGCTAGCATTTCCCTCTAACTGAGGTGTTAGGGGTGGTGTTTGTTGAGACACAGAAGCGGAGGAAATAACACTTGCGTCCTCTTCTATAAAAGAAAAAGGATCTTCAATCACTGAGATATCATCAAGTGCCTCTGCGAGAACAGACGTGACTTCGGGTATTGCCACTACACTAGCTTGCCCTTGAAGTTCTTCAGCTACTAACACCGTACTGGGTGGCACAGATTCGTCAAATACTTCAGACACTGGTGGAGGCGATAGGTCAGAGGAAGTACTCAACCCATGAGATGGCACAAACGTTTCAGGCAGAAGAGGTTCAGGGTCAAAGAGCTGAAAAAGAGGATCAGGCTCAAATAAAGGCTCATCGGCACGAGGCAGAGACTCAGGATGAGAGACTGCATCCATGACAGGTGAAGAGACACTGAAAGAAGACCCCTCAGCTGTTTGATGTGTACCCAACTGCATACGGCGTTGTTCCGCTAATGCAAGCATGGCAAACATTTCCTCCAAAGAAGGGACTGGAAGTCCTGCCTGATGCCTAAAGCCATACCACACCGTCCACTGCCAAGCAAGGGGAAGCATCGGAAAGCACCAAGGCGGCATGACCTGAGTATAAGATGGTACAATGGGAGGGGGAACCTCATCGAGGATGTTATCTTGAGGCACTTCCTCAAACAAAGTCTCTACCTCAACAGCAGATGCCCTCTGCTGAAAGGCTTCGAGGGTCACAGCACTTACCTCGTCAACCATCGTGACTGACTGTAAGCCTTCATCTGTATGCTGGGTTGTATTCAGGGCATCCTCTACGCCAAACGCTTCAAGCGGCTCCTCAAGTGGCTCATGGTATAGATGCCCCTCAAAGGTATCCTCATGGGGTATTTCAGGGGTGTCTTCTAAAGAGGCAAAGGGGGGGTGAGACTCTAAATGATGTATGGCGATACCCTGCCCTTCAGACATAGAGGTGACATACTCACTTTGATGGTCTAGGCTAACACCCTCTAAATCATCCATCCCTTCTTGAGAAACAACAGTCGTGACATTTTGAGAATCATCATAGAAGACAGGTGCCTCCAATACGGCTTGAAAGGTATCCTCATGCGTTTCTTCGAGTCTCAAGGCTTCTTTCATCACAGGCGGTTCGTCTTGAGGTAGTGAAGTTTGGCTGACACAAGATGTAGACGTAGGCGTAAGCTTCGGAGGCACAAGTGCTATATCAGGCTGATGTAACGACCAAGATAAGAAATACTGTTCTTGTAACTGGCTCCAATACACCACTTCTTGCTTATGCGTCAGAATGACCCCTTGGTCAAACCATCGTGTCCAACCCTCTTGAGTATACAAAGGCGAGTCCGATGAAAAAGAGGCTGGTGTATCTGGTGTTAATGAGACCATGACAAGTGTAATTTTTTCCTGACGTGCCAACTGTTGCCAAGATGCCACTAACCCCTGAATACGTTCATAGGTATGAAGCCCTGAGGGTAAGACACTATCATGATGAATCCCCAAGGTATGGAGCAAAGCATCCCACCCAGAGACCACAACCATTACGACGCTTCCCGCAGGTAAACTTAAACAAGCTTGACGTATCCATGCGGTGAGCATGTCAAGCTGAAGGCTTACATGATGAGGCGTATTACCCTCAAGCCCTAAATGATACGTTTCCAACGTCCTCAAAGGACGTAGCTCTTTTTTAGGGTCTGTCAATACAGAAGCTTCTTGGCTCACTGGAGGTATATGACCTAGAAAACAAGTTCTGGGGTCATCACTAAGCCAATCAGGAGGCAAACGCTCACCTCTCAACCAAGGCACAAAGAAATGTCCTCCAGGTTGCCCTAATAAATAGTGTGTTTGACTGTAGGTATGATATTTTTTAGGACCATCATGTGCTAAATCTAATAGCACTTGTGCTGGAATATCAGGAGGTGCTTGCTTTAAGCGTTCTAAAAACAACCCAAACGTCCATTGAGGTGCATGAGACGTATGCCACGAAGTATAACGTGGATGATGGGCATCAGGACGTTCTAATGCAGGAAGTGCTAAATAATGAAGCCCAGGTGACCATAAGAAAGGTACCAAAGGTAACGTTTGTGTGTCATACCCTAAAGTTTGACGAGGCGTATCTGCGAGCCACCACATTAAGGGACTCGGCGAGTCACTGAACTGGTGCCTTAGCTGCAAGTAAAGCCATGGAGGAATACTTTGAAGCACCAAAGCGCCGAGCGTTGCCGTGCCATAGAGAAGCTGTAGGGTATAAACTGCGTGTGTTTCTGTGACCTCACAACTAACAACCCTCGCATAACACGCCAACTCAGGGTGTTTATAAACCTCTCGTTGTAATTGCTGATATAGGGCATCGCGCCACCACTGCAAGATTTGCCCTGGATATACCCCCCAAGTCTCGGGAAGGTTTACCCTAAGCATGACACGCTCCGCACTTACAAAGCGTAACGTCGCCTGATGTAAACGCTCCCCACCCACCCACTGCGGGGGATGTAGCTCAGAGGTTGCAACCGCCTGTTGGAAAGATGAAAAAGCGTCAAGCATACAGCAGTATCAAACCGTTTAACTAAACCTTATGGACAACAACAGCCTACCCAAGCCTAAAATCCCTATCACATACGGGTAGCATAAGACACCATTCAGTGTGGCACAAGCCCTTCTTCAGCCACTAGCTTTACATGCAAAAGCTCCTCTGAGCAGAGGAGCAATAGGTCTTGATATCCTGTCATCAAATACATCTTCAATCAGGAGGGAAAAGATGTTTTCTTAAAACATGCTTAACATCCCAAGACATAGGACACACTTTTGATATACTACCTAACTATAGGGTTGTTTTTAAACAAAGAGGATATGATGTTATCGTCTTACCGCCCTATGATTGCTTGCACATTGAGACAGATTCATGAGGTCAGAAATACAGCCTTATTGGTGGCAGGTCTTTGTACTCACTGTTTTATCTTATCTGTTTAAGGTATGCTGTTAAACGGTTAGGGTATCGCACTGAGTCAGGCTAAACGCCCAATCACACTTAAAGCACTTAAGAAAGCTTAAAGTTTGAGGCTTCAAGCATGTCGCACTTTCAATGCGATAACCCGTTTCTCACCTTACACTAAAGGGGTGATTGCTTTCTGTAGCATCTCACTTCTTTCACTCTTGTGTGCAACGGTTATACCTGTTTTTTATTGAGTTTGAATTGTAAGTTTGTTTTCTTTCATCTCGTATCCTTTTAATGACTCGTATAAGGAGTTTCATTCATGGCTACTGTACGTCCCGCTGGTGACCGTTATGCGATTGAAGTGCTTGAAGATGCTGCCCAAACCGCTGGCGGTATTTATATTCCTGACAGTGCAAAAGAAAAGCCTCAACAAGGCATTATTCGTTTTGCAGGCGCAGGTCGCTTAACCGATAAGGGAGAGCGCATTGCACCCGATTTTAAGGTGGGTGACAAAGTAGTATTTGCAAAATATGCAGGTACTGATGTCAAAGTAGACGGACAAGAGTACAAAATCTTGTCTGAAAAAGATATTCTTTGCGTCATTGAAGGCTAAGGTTTCCTGACACTGTGTTGTATCCTTCCGAAAACGTATCGTCTCAGACGAAACGAGTTTCTATTTGATACCTTAAAGTCATTTCCTCTATCTCACTCATACTATTTTTAAATGAAAGGATGTTTTGTCATGATGGCTAAACAAATCTTTTTTGATGAAGAATCTCGTCGTAAACTTCAAGAAGGTATTGACGCTGTTGCCAATGCAGTGAAAGTCACCATTGGTCCTAAAGGACGTAACGTGGTGTTACAGAAAAAGTTTGGCTCTCCTCAAATCATTAACGATGGTGTCACCATTGCAAAAGAAATTGAGCTTGAGTGTGAAAGTGCTAACACAGGTGCCGCACTCATTCGTGAAGTAGCCTCCAAAACAAATGATGTCGCTGGAGATGGTACCACTACCGCCAGTGTCTTGGCTCAGGCTATTGTACGTGAAGGGTTGCGTAACGTTGCAGCAGGCAGCAATCCTATCATGATTCGTAATGGGATTCAAAAAGGGGTTGTCGTCATCAACGAAGAAATTCGTAAAGTGGCACGTCAAGTGGAAGATCAAAAATCCATCTCCCAAGTAGCTGCCATTTCTGCAGGAAATGATGACTACGTAGGTAGCCTGATTGCTGAAGCCATGAGCAAAGTGGGTAAAGATGGTGTCATCACCATTGAAGAATCCAAAACGACAGGCACTCAGCTAAAACTTGTGGAAGGGATGCAATTTGATAAGGGTTGGATTTCTCCTTACTTTGTCACCGACCCTGAGCGCATGGAAAGCGTCTTAGAAGACTGTTTCGTGCTTTGTGTCAACAAAAAAATCAATCTTGTCAGTGACCTTGTTCCCATTCTTGAGCAAGTGGCACGTGCAGGTCGTGGTATTCTCATTATTGCCGAAGACATTGAAGGTGAAGCCCTTGCAACCTTAGTTGTCAATGCAATGCGTAAAGTACTGCGTGCTGTTGCCGTGAAAGCACCTGGGTTTGGGGACCGTCGTAAAGCCATGTTAGAAGACATTGCGGTACTGACAGGCGGACAGCTCTTCACGGAAGAACTTGGCGGAAAATTGGAAAATGTCACCATCGAAATGATGGGCAAAGCCAAGCGCGTGACTGTCAACAAAGAAACCACCGTCATTGTGGTAGATGACACAACAAAAGATGCCGTTGCAGCACGTGTCTCTGTGATTAAGCGTCAAATTGAAGAGTCTGATAGTGACTACGACCGTGAGAAACTTCAAGAACGTCTTGCAAAACTTGCGGGTGGGGTTGCAGTCATTGAAGTAGGTGCCGCCACTGAAACCGAACTCAAAGAACGCAAATTACGCCTAGAAGATTCCTTAAATGCCACTCGTGCAGCCATTGAGGAAGGCATTGTGCCTGGTGGTGGTACGATGCTGGTAAAAGCTCAAGCTATTCTTGACGAGTTCACCAAAACCCTCAAAGGGGATGAGAAAATTGGTGCTGAGATTTTATCTCGTGCCATTGTGGCTCCTTGTCGTCAAATTGCTGAAAATGCAGGTGAGCATGGCAACGTCATTGTTGACAAAGTAAAACAAGCTGGCACCCATGTTGGCTATGATGCTTTAAATGGTGAATTTGTTGACATGTTTGCAGCGGGTATTGTTGACCCTGCTAAAGTGACTCGTAGTGCGTTAGAAAATGCTGCCTCTATTGCTGGCTTAGTATTAACCACCGAAGCACTTGTCGTAGACAAACCTGAACCTAAAGCTCCTGCCATGCCCGCAGGTGGTATGGGTGGTATGGACTACTAAGGAAGCTCTGCCGATACGATACCCTATCGTTAAAGCGTTGTTTCTAACTTTCCAAAACGGATACTTCCCTAAAAAGAAGTATCCGTTTTGGTTTAACTCATGCCTTCTTTTAAACGACCATCAAGATGCACACACCACTTGCTTGGTTTATGATAAGAAGGTATCGGTTTGTTCAACTTCTAAGCTTTTTCTTTGTGCTGGCTTTTCTTCTCGCTTCATTCACACTTCTTCATCCTGACGTACGGCTTTTACGATATGAACACCCTCCATCCTCACTCTGCTCCCTTTGCTCATGTGCAAGATGCGTCTCAAGAACACCATGAAACACTGGACTTACCCAAGGTTTCTTCTACCCGTCAAGGGCGTAGCATTCAACTCGCTAAACATGCAGGGTTTTGTCACGGCGTTAAAAAATCTGTTCAAAAAGCATTTGAAACCGCCAAAGAAGCTCAAAGAAACGACCCTCATCAACCTGTCTACGTCTTAGGAGAACTCATTCATAACCCACAAATGATTGAAAAACTTCGTCAAGAGCATATCCTAACGGTTCATCATCTGGATGAAGTCCCTACAGGTGCCCAGTGTGTCATTCGTACTCATGGTGCTTCTCCCTCGCTTTTTGAAGAAGCAACTGCACGGGGTATTATCCTGAAAGATGCCACCTGTCCTGATGTCCAACTGGTTCAGCAAAAAGCCATTCAGCTTGCTCAAGAGGGTTATACGGTTGTCATTGTAGGCAAAGCACAACACCCTGAAGTGATTGGCATTATGGCACATGCCCAAGCCATACCTGGTGCTACCATTGTCGCCATTCCTAGAGTAGAGGACTTAGAAGAAAAGCTCGCAGGACTTCCAAGAAGACGCATTGGGGTTGTTTCACAAACCACTCAAATGGAAGATGCGTTCTTTGAAATGGTTAAGGCTCTTAGTATGACTGCCAAAGAGCTTAAAGTATTTAACACTATTTGCCCAGCAACTTATTTTCGTCAACAAGCCGCTCAAGCCCTTAGCCATGAAGTAGAATACATGATTGTCGTAGGAGGTAAAAATAGCAGTAATACCACTCACTTGGCAGAAGTAGCTCGTGAGAAAAACATACCTGCCCTGCATGTAGAAACGGCTTCCGAACTTGCAACCCATGAATCATCGCTGACAGAGGTGTTAAAAGAAGTCCAAACCATTGGCATCACGGCAGGTGCTTCAACCCCTGACTGGCTTGTGAGAGACGTGATTCATTATTTACAGGAAACCTTTTAAGTACCTATGGAACACGACCTCTCTTTTTATCATGACTGCAACTTTTCTGGTTGACGACTCCTACCTGTCGTTCTAGCACGGTTTCAAAACATTTTAGGTTTGATATGTGTAGGTTTTATTTCTAGGGTAATGTATAATACCCTCTCTTTTTTGCGGACGATACCACAAAAAAGCGATTTCTTACAGCGTGATGACCTATTCAGGGGAGTGTTTTCTTTATGATGATGTTAAGTGTTGCCTTGTCACCTTCCTTACAGAATCAGATGCCTGCATTGGCTCCAAATCATCAAGGAAACATGCACGCCACGACTCGCTTTGGAGGGGCTTACCACCAAGCAGCAGCAGATGTATTTGTAACAGGGGGTGCAAAAGCACTAGGGTACACCCCTACATTTGCAGAACATCTTTTACGCTCAATGCGTAATGTATTTCCCAAAGTCACAGATATGGTCTCCGCCCTTGTGGGAGGTAAAGTAGGGTTTGACTTTGGCAAATCAGTTGCAACCACCGCACAGCTCAGCGAAAATCAAACCATAGCAGCTGGGGTGGTAGGCGGTATGAGTGGTGCCAGTATAGGGTTAAAGTTTTCCCGATGGCTTAAACACAACTTCGGTTCAGAAATGTTTAAAGCACTCAAAGATAGCGTCATTGGTCATTAAACTACCCGTGACCGTTAGAACATGTCATACCACACGAAAGCTTGAAGTAGCATCCTTTCAACCCTATGCTACAATCATACTCAGTGGGAAATAAGGCTCGCAGCCTAATAGAGCCTTTATTTTTTTGTGGCGTTCTTTTCTTTTGTACACCCGAACTTTCTACTGTGCTAAACGAGACCTTTCATGAGCATCCTAACAACCAGAAATCCTGTTTTACAAACCCTTTCTTCAGCTTTTCCTGTAGGTTTTACGCAAGGATACCCTTTAGTAGAAAAAGAATCTGTCCAGCAGGCGTTAACCCATAAACATATACAGCTATGGGATGTACGGTATGTGCTACCAAACAGTCATGAAACTGCCTATGAGCGTTATTTAAAGGCTCACATCCCCAACAGTCAGTTTGTATGTCTTGATACTGACTTATCGGTTGCAGACCCTCAAGGTCGTCCACACATGATGCCAGACGCAGAAACGTTTGCCCTGTGTTTAGCACGTATAGGATATGAACCAGAAAAGCCTCTTATCTTAATAGATGAAGGGGAAGGACTACGCAGTACGGCACGTGTTTGGTGGATGATGCAGAGTGTTGGATTGACAAACGTTTGGCTCTTAAACGGTGGTTTAAACCATTGGAAATCAACCTATGAGGTCGCATCCTCTCTTCCAAGCTCTCAGAAGCATACAACCGCATCACTGGAAGTGCAAGAGAAAAGTCGTACTATCTTAAATCAAATGGATACCACATTACACGCTCACTACTGGTGTACAAAAGAAGAAGTTAAACACCGAGACCTTAACACGTGTGCGGTATTAGATGCCCGTATGCCTGAAAGATTTTACGGCACAGTACCAGAGCCACGTGCTGGTTTACGTGCTGGACATATTGAGGGCTCTTGTAACGTGCCTTTTCATCAAGTGTACGACCAAGAAACTGGACAATTCCTATCAAAAAAAGCCCTTGAGGCTCTTCTAAGCCCATACACCAATGAGGCAACGACTATCATCACAAGTTGTGGGTCAGGTGTCACGGCATGTAGTTTGGCGGTTGCCCTAAGGCTTTTAGACATCAAGCGTTTAAATAATATTGTTGTCTATGACGGCTCTTGGGCCGAGTATGGTCTTGTCACTGAAGCGTTGTGATATTTTTAAACAAGACATCAAAGATTTCGCAAGACAAAAATATCTAGCCGTGCTATTTTTTACAATTTGTTACTGTTCTTAGGGTGTGGTTTCTCATACTTGTGTGTTAAGATGACAAAACAGTTTATTGAGTGTAACACGCAAGTGTGTTTCATCGTCAGTTTTTTGTTCGCACTTTAACCTTTAAGAGCGTAAAGAGTTTATGGTTAAATAATAAAACCTTTTGTTTCATTTCCAATAACAAAGCTATTCATTCTCAAAAGTTATCATATCAAACTCTTAGAAAAATAGCAATGTTCGCCAGCGTTAATTACAAGCTTTTTTTCGCAAGGAAAAATGAAACAAAAGGCAAATACCTGAACAAATCCTTCTTTTTATGTGATGTTTTGTTGATTCGTTTCGTTTTAGGTCGTTTTAGGTCTTTTTAGGACTTTTTTCATATCATGATAATGCGTCGATTCCTTTTTAGCTCGCTTGTTGTAGCTCTTCTTTCTTTAGTGTTGCATGCAGGTTCTGTGGTAACCTTTGCAGAAACAGTCTCTCCTGTCACAACGACTGCTGGAGAGGTTGCTGGTCAATCTGCTGACATGGCTCTAACCATTGGGAAGCTTCTTGAGGAAGCATCCAAAGCAGTCAATGCAAAACAGTATGCAAAAGCAGAGAGTTTATATCGTGAGTTAATGGCTCGCTACCCTCAAAATACTAACGTCTATGTAAGACTCGCTGCGTTATTACAACGCCAAGGGAAAGTACAAGATGCCGAAGCGGTTAGAATGACAGCTCGTCAAAAATTCAACAACCCTTACTGGGCATACTCTTACTTGCCTCCAGCTTCTGGTAATCGTTCAGCATGGGAAAAAGAGTCCTTAGCACGCCTCCAAGCTGCTTCGTTAAAAGAGCCCAACAATCCTGAAATTATCTTCTTAATGGGTAATGTAACTCGTTTTGCTGGTCAGTCAGAAGATGCTGTCAAGTATTATGATAAAGCACTTGTCATTAAGTCTGACTACATGGATGCCAAGATTGGTAAAGCCAATGCCTTAAATGCCATTGGTAAACATGCTGATGCCGTGGCTTTGTTCCAAAATGATATGGCACAAATTGCGGTCAAAGGTGCCAATACCTCTGAGTCAACAGGGGAAGCAGTTGCCTTGCTTGCCACTGAAGCAGGAGGCATTACTTACGTAGGCAAACCTACTATGACACAAGAAGCCTTTGAAACGCTCTTGCGTTCTCAAGCACGTGCAGGCGACAAAAAAGGCGTTGAAGCCACTGCATTATTAGCACAAGATGCTTTCCCTGAGCGGGCATGGCAAAATGAGTTTAAAGACTCTCCTGCTGGTAACAAGTGGAATCAGTCCGCTGAAGTCTATTACGGGTTTGATGCTTTGAGCCGTGATGGATTTGCAAACTGGAATGAGCAAGGCGTACGCTACTCTATTCAAACCCCTAACCAAAAAACAACTTATCGTGTTGGCATCACTCGTAATGAGCGTTTCGATAACACCGACATCTCTTACAACTTGGGAGCCTCTCATAAACTTACCGAAAAGTTAACCGCTTTCGGGGATGTCACTTTTGGTCCAGGGAACCGTATCGTACCTCAGCTCATCGTACAGCCAGGGTTAAGCTACAAACTCCCTTATGGCATTACAGTGTCGGGGATGTATCGTTTCTTCCAGTATACTTCTCAAACCAACCACTCTGGGATTTATACCGTTGAAAAATCGATTAAGCCTCTTGGTATGGGAATTGGGTATACGTTCCGTCACGTCTCTGTTGAGAATGTGTCCAAAACCCCTGTCACACATACAGCCTTCATCAACAAATACTACCGTAATAACTCTTTCATGAGTGCCAGAATCTTTACAGGTGATGGGGTTGAATTTGTCAGAACCCCCGCCATTGCGGGTCGAGTGATTACCTATGACACCATTGGTTTCGGGTTTGGAGGCACACACTTCCTGACCAAAACAAGTCCTTGGGCTGTCACTTGGGGTGTAAACTACCAGAACTTAGAAGGCTTATTTGCTCGTACAGGGTATAATATCGGCTTACGCCGTAACTTCTAAGCAACCTCTTGATCGCAAGATAACCTGAGTGGTTTGCCTCAGAACATTCAACTTAAAGAAAGCATAGTATTGATTTTTTCTATACTATGCTTTCTTCCCCCCTCTTACTTATGGGTTTTAAACCTGTTATTTTTTTCAGATTTAAAAGGTGATGTGTTGTTAGGGTCTCTGTTTTTTAACACTATGATTTGACACTTTTATTTTATGCTTGTGCTAGTTAAAAGGTTGTTGTGAATAATGCTTGATACACAATGGGTTTATACGCTAGATGTCGCACTCTTTAGTGCAAGTTGTGTTTTAGTCGCACTTGTACCGTTTGTATGTAGCTGTGTAAATAAGCGCAGATTAAAGCGTTTGGCACTTCGTTGCGAATGGATTCAAGCAACACAAACCTTTCTCACCTCTGAGGACAACGCTTTACGCTTAAAAGCACATCAACGTATTTCGCATGGTTTAATGCACCATACGCATTTAGTACTAAGTTTATGGTTAGACGCATCAGAGCGTCTTGACCCTGAGTTTAGACTCAAAGAAGCGGAACTCCTTAGGCTATTTGAAGCATTTACATTGGATACATTTATGTTTGATTGGTTGCAAACGAAGGTATCAACCTCTAAAAAAGAGCTTGCTTTAAGGTTATTAGTATGGGTTGCCGATAAGGTGGCTCAAACACATCATGACACTTTACGTAGGTTGTTATCTGACAAAAATGGACGGAATGCCCTACTGGCTGCAAAGGCTCTGATGCGTGCAAATCATCAGATGTATACCCCTGAAGTTCTTCATACCCTCGTCTGCCGTGAAGATTGGTTAATGCCTCATGCAAGCTCCTTTGTATTACCTTTTCCAACACATTCCAGAGAGGCACTTTACGTTGCATCTTATTTGGCAGAGGTATTTAGTGATACAACGATACCTGAGGGTGCATTGAAATGGTTGCTTTTATTGAGAAAAGTTGATGCGTCCTTAAAACATCAAGTCTTAACTTCTATCCTCAAGACCTTGGGCAACGCACCCAACCATGATGCACTCTATCAAGAGGCACTCCAACAGTTGACTTATAGTTCTTACGCCTCAACTTTCACGACAGAGGCAACGTCAGCTTCGGAGACAACTCGTATGGTTACTCCCAGTTCTCAGCCCACCTCAGAGGATACGTCGGTAGTCTCTGGTATTATGATAGAAAATCTTTTACTCTCTTCAGACTCTAATGGTTCTTTATTGTTCTCTGCGTAACTTTTTAGTTTGGTAGCTTAATCTATGATATTCTCTATGCCTCTTACGCCACTTGACCAAGTTATTCTTTGGTTTCGTGATGTCTCTTTACTCTTTATGGTGTTTTATGTGCTGAGTCATAGTGTATTATTTATTGCCTCAGCCATTATGGTATTACATTATTACTACACAGGGCAACATCGACAATTATTACCACTTGAAGGTACTGACTTCCCCAAAATAAGCATCTTAGTACCTGCTTACAATGAGGGTATTGTGATTTTAGACTCACTCAGTGAGTTGCTTCAAATTGACTATCCTAACTTTGATATTGTGGTGGTCAATGATGGTTCAAGTGATGATACTTTAGAGCGGTTAAAAGAGCATTTTGAACTCCATACAGTAGGATACCATTTAGCTGCAGAGCTTTCCCATAAGCCCATTCGTGGTGTCTATCGCTCACAGAAAGAGCCTCGCATCTGTGTCATTGATAAAGTCAATGGTAGAAAAGCCGATGCCCTTAATGCAGCCTTAGCCGTCATTGATAGCCCTTATTTTGTATGTATTGATGCTGATTCGTATGTACACCCTGTCACATTGAGAAAAGCAATTGTACCATTTCTGACTCGTCCCCATGTCGTTGCCGTAGGGTGTGGGTTACGTGTCATGGAAGGAGCCACACGGTTTGCCGATGGTACGCTCGTTGGTTCAGTACCGAATCGACTCATTTACGCCCTTCAAACCTTAGAATACATTCGAGTCTTTGTATTAGCTCGCATGGGATGGGATTTAATCAATGCCACGCCCCTGATTTCAGGTGCCTTTGCAATGTACAATACCTCTGTTGTGATTCTTGCAGGAGGCTATCGTCCTAGTGCAATTGGCGATGACTCTGACCTCACACTGAATGTCCATGAGTATCTCACCAATCAAAAGCAAAAGTATCAAATGGTTTACCTTCCTGAACCTCTCTGCTGGACACAGATTCCTGGAGACTGGCATTCTTTATTTAATCAAAGAATTCGCTGGCAAAGAGGCTCGATGAATGGGATTTATCATCGCTTTAAGTTTCTCATGAGTGGGAAACATCCTGGGCTTACTTTCGGCTCCATTCCGTTTATTGCGATATTTACGCACTTTAGCTGTATTTTACAATTTCTGGGCATTTTCATTTTACTGTACTCTGTACTTCGTGGCATTTTCGATATCCATGTTTATTTCTCTGGATTATTGCTCATGCTGTGTTATTGGCTATTTGTGACGTTACTATCTTTATTAGTGGATGAAGTCACCTATAAAACGTATCGCTCGCCCTTTACCGCCCTACAATTTTTCTTTTATAGCATCATATGGCCTTTTGTATACTCTCCCTTTATTACAGCAGCGAAGTTTATTGGGTTTTATCGAGAAGCCACACGTATGCAAGCCTCACATGGTGCAATGAAACGCCACAATATGCGTCAAGTGACTCATCTTGGCTAAGTGCTTTTTATAGTCACCAAAAAGTTTTGGATTGATGTTTCAGTGTTTAGTGTTTAAAGATTAAAGGTATTCATAGTAATGACACTTCTTACAACCGCTCAAGAAGCTTTAATGCAACGTATTACAACCCGTAAAGCACGTGTTGCCGTAATGGGGTTAGGCTATGTAGGACTCCCGTTGGCACTCGCTATGGCAGAAAGTGGTTTTCCTGTATTAGGGTTTGAACCAAGTACACGACGGACGCTTATGCTACAAGAAGGACAGAGCTATATTGATGATATTAGCCATGAAACCCTACAACGCATTCAACACGAACAAACGTTTAAGGTCAGTAGTGCCACAGAAAGTCTGTCCGATGCTGAAATTGTGGTAGTTTGTGTTCCTACCCCTTTAAATACCTACCGTCAACCAGACCTGTCTTATATTGAGTCTGCACTTACGATGCTACAGCCTCATGTCAAAGAAGGGATGTGTGTTATTTTAGAAAGTACCACCTACCCAGGCACCACGGATGAATACCTTGTAAACCCCTTATCAAAAGCAGGATGGGAAGTAGGAAAACAAGTTTTTGTCGGGTATTCTCCTGAACGAGTTGACCCTTCCAACCCTCATTATCATGTTGCCAACACTAAAAAAGTCGTTGCTGGTGCTACAACAGCCTGTGGTGATATCGTCAAAGCATTTTATCAGCAGTTTATTACTGAAGTCCATCAGGTGTCATCGTTAAAAACAGCTGAGTTCACGAAGCTTTACGAAAATACCTTTCGTGCGGTCAATATTGCCCTCACCAATGAAATGGCTCAAGCATGCGATGTCATGGGTATTGATATTTGGGAAGCTTTGGAAGCCGCCTATACCAAACCTTACGGAATTATGCCTTTTTGGCCAGGTCCTGGTATTGGAGGACACTGCATTCCTATTGACCCCCTGTATTTAAGTTGGAAGTTGCAAGAGAAAAACGTACGTACCCGTATGATTGAACTTGCGCACGACATTAACTCAGAAATGCCTCATTTTGTACGAGAAAAAACCATGCGGTTACTCGGTCAGCAAGGTAAGCCTCTGTACCAAGCCAATATTTTGGTATTAGGCGTAGGATATAAGCCCAACGTCTCTGACTGGAGAGAATCGCCTGCACAACGAGTGATTTCTATTTTTGAAGAAGACGGTGCAAACATTAGTTACTATGACAGCCTAGTCCCCGAGTTTGAGTCGCATCATGGTAAACAATACTCAAGCTTACCCACTTGGTCTTCAGAAGTTATTGCCTCTCATGATATTGTCGTCCTGATGACCCCCCATGCTGGGCTTGATTATACCCTACTGGTACAGCAAACAGAGACACCTGTACTTGATACCCGTAATGCCTTACGTGGTATGGGACTTGAGGCATCTCACATCATCAACCTGTAGGTAACACGCTCGTTTGTTACAACAAAAGCCCCTTATCTCATAGGAAATAAGGGGCTTTTGTCTTGTGAATACGCCCAAGGACACCTCAACTATAAGCCCTCAACTATAAGCATGGTATAGTAAAGGAACCTTTAAGGTATCATGCGGTCTCCACGGTGATGTACGCAATACCATGTGGTAAGCTCAAGCTCGTGTGTTTAGAGCCTATTATTTTGATAGGGTTTTGTAACATCATGACGTTAAAGTCTCTTGGTGCATGTTCATGCCCAACGGGTCATAGTATAATGGTGTACTGGTTTATTTTTACTGCTCGTTTATCCCTACGCCTCACATGAACACTTCGCATCCCCCCTCATTAAACAAGCCTTTAGCATTAGGAACCCAAAAAACTTCATGGGGTTCCTCAGCGAACCATTATGCCAAGTTAGAAACTGTTTCTCCTGAAACCTTCTCTTTTTCTTGGATTGTGGCATACTTAGGGATTGAGCCTCCAGCCTTAGAAGCACTCATGGCACGCTTAGACATTCATCCTTGTACCATCATGAACGAAGCTCATAGTGCTTCAGAACCTCATAGGGCATCTTCAGTAAAGCATCATACCTACTATGATAAACGTTCGGTGGCTTTACTACAGCAAGCACTCCAATTAGTTCTACCACCCAAAGGAGAGCCTTTGTCCCATGAGGAGCAAGAACGTATTATGGAAACCCTCAAACAGCACTATCAATCACATTACCCTTTAGAACAAAAAACTTTGCCTCATACGTTTAAGCAACCAATATCACCCATACTGCCTTTTGATGAATCCTACAGTTCCTTTTTTTCTCACGCTTTTCAGGGTCTTTCTTCCATGCTACCAGAAACTTCTTTCTCACCCGAGACACTTCCCTCAGATACCTTGCATCCGCCAGAATCTCAAGATGACACCCTCTTTCAGCAAGGACAAGAAAGATACGGAACCCATACCACATCAGGAATGATACGTGCTGCTGGCACACCCACCTCAGAACCTGAGACCCTTACGAGTGCCTCAGCCAACTATACCACTTTAGGCGGACACTCCGTAGAAGAGTTGCTACACCATATTGCTTTTTTACGAGAGTCTTTACAAGCTGCACTTATCACTCAGATTCACGAAGCAGTCACTCCCGTAGAAACCCTCGGCGTTGAGTTGTTACGCCTTCAAGAACACAATCGCCTACTTGAACAAAAGGTAATCGTGATGGAGCAAACCCTACATCAACTACAACAAGAACTTGATAGCTTTAAGCCTTTTCAGTTTGGACTCTATAAAAAAATCACCCCTTCTTAAAGCCTCATCAAATCTTAAACAAATCCAAAAAGCCTCCTAAAACAGGTAGCTTTTTGGGCTAAACCTGATTATACTTTACCTAAGTAAGTATCATCAGGTTTTGTTAAATGGTGTAGTGTACTGCACTTTGTTGCTTTTTCTTTGTGAAGGTATCCTTTCTGATGAGTTCCTCCTCTGAGTTCCAACGTTTTTTCTCTCTCGAAGACGCATCAGCGTTATTACAAGACCTCATAGGCAAAGTGGAAGATGCACAGCATGAAATTCACACCTTGCACAGCCATCTTGTATTGCAGAAACGTCTCATCGTACAGCGTGAAAAAGCATTAGGACGTTACCCCACAGAAGAAGAACTTATGCTTATTGCCAAAAGTGGTCTCAAGCTAGAGGAATGTATTGAATATTGGGTGCGCTACTTTGAACGTCAAGGGGTACTCCTCCGAGACCCACGTATGGGGTTGATTGACTTTCCCTATAAAAGTGAAACAACAGATGAGGTATTTTTTCTCTCATGGTGTTTAGAAGATGAAGGGTTATTCTACTTTCACACACCTGATGAGCCGCCTCATTACCGACACCCTATCAGCTTACTGCCTTCTTAAACCTTGAGAGAAGACACACTACAGGCATACGTTCAGGAAATAAAAGCAATACCCTTCATATTTCTCACCATGAAGGGCATTGCTTTTCATTACTATCGTTTACAATTCGGATGGGCTTGCCACAATGCTTTTTGAGATTGTTTCAGAAGCGACTCTAACCCTTGGGGGTCTCTTCCCACAATCACACCAATCGGGCGAGGGTCATTAAGGTCTCCTCTGGGAGTTTCACCCGCTGGATAAAGATAAAACGTAGGCGTTCCTTCAACCCCAAGCTTATCCGCCCAGGAAGACGCTTGAACGGTACTCACGTTTTGCATGTTGAGTCGGAAGGTTTGTCCGTATTGTGTCATGAGCTTAGTCACCACAGGCTCCATGAGCTGACAATAGCGACACACGGGATTATAGAACTCTACAAGTGCCATTTCACAAGCACTCACAGCAGTGCTTGGCGTTTGGGTGTTAGAAGACTCCGCTTCAGAATTCGCAGAGGAACCACCCAAAAGGCTAAAGGTAAGCACACCCAGTCCTGTCAGAACAAAGGGAAGCACAATCGCCTGAAGCCATGTGAATCGTGACGTATGAGTTGCCATCATTGAGAGGGGGGTCTTTCTTTAAACAGAGAGCAATTTAATATGAGCATAAGCCGCTTGGTGAGCTTGACTTTCAAGGGTATGGTCCAGGCTGGGAAAAGGGGGGAACGCCTCAACCATCGTGTGGGAAGCTTGCCAGCGTGCTGTGGCTCGTGCATAAGCTTGGCACAGTAAATAATCGCACAATGCTGGGTTTTTGGGTAACAATGCACCATGCAAATAAGTACCTACCACATGGTGCCACCATACGCCTTCTTTACGATCTTCACCATTGTTCCCATGTCCATACACCACAGTACCAAGAGGAGTTAAGGCATCTTCCAAGTAAGTACGTCCACCATGGTTTTCAAAGCCTATCAGGGTTTGCACTCCCAGAGGGCTTTCAGGTAGGGTCTCTAACACCACATTCCCAATCAGTCTCGGGGCATCTGAAACCGTATAAAAAGGGAGTAAGCCTATCCCGTCCATGGTATCACCCTCGGCACTACGATAATACTGCCCCAAAAGCTGGTATCCTCCACAAATCGCTAACATAGGAATCTGTTGAGACTGTAGTGTCTTATGTAACACGGGTGCCACACGTTGGGTCAAATCATGAATCATTAAGGACTGTTGTCTATCTTGTCCTCCGCCTATAAAATAGAGGTCGGTTTCTTCTTCCAAGGATAGACCCCATGGCTGGTTTGGGTGAATCTGATGATACTTCACGGGAATACCACGACGGGTAGCACGCTGCCAGAGAGCTTGCACATTGCCACGGTCACCATACATATTCAGCTGATGAGGATAAAGATGCACAAGGTTCAGATGAAACCCGTCAGGAAAACACAAAGAAGAAACAGCCATGGTACAACATCAACCCTTCAGACGGTCATGACACATTAAGAGACAGCACACTATACCAAAACAGGGGGTGCTTCTGGTTCATAAAGCCAACGTCCTAAACGAATACAACTTGCCCCATGCTTTAATGCTTCCTCCCAATCTTGGCTCATCCCCATGGAAAGGGTCTCAAGTGGGGTGTCTGATAAGGGGATTAGTCGAGTACGGAGCATATTCATGGCATGAAACCAAGCCGCTTGACGTTCAGGAGAACATCCAAGAGGTAATATCGTCATGAGTCCTTCAATCCGTAACATACGACACGCCTGAAGGGCTTCCCACTGTGCATAAAGTGTTTCAGGGGTAAACCCATGTTTACTCGGTTCTTGGGTAATATTCACTTGGCATAACACAGGTAACGGCATTGTGAAGCCTGATACGCATACCTTTTGATGAAGTACTTGAGCAAGTTCCAACGAGTCTAAAGACTGAATACGACGCACCTGCCATGGGCTTTGTAACAATTTATTGAGCTTGTTTTTTTGTAAAGTGCCAATCAATTCCCAAGAAGACTGTGCGGGAGGCGTGTGACCTTTTTGAGCAAGAATCTCCCATTTTGAGCAGGCATCTTGAACTCTATTTTCTCCAAGATGGAGGATACCACTTTCCCATACCTGTGGAATGAGAGAGGCAGGAAGATACTTTGTCACCGCCAGACAGGTCACACGGTGTGGATACGGACTCAACTGTGCAATACGTGCTTGAAGGTACGCATAGCGTTGTGCAAGAAAGGGCGTGAGCGTTTCAATGAGAGGCACCATAACAACAGGCTTTACCAAGAGAAACAAACATAACAACACAGGACGATCGTAGTAGACAGAATGGAAAGTACCCTAAAAAGAAAGAATGAAGGCATCTCGTGTGCTTTTAAAGTATACTTTAACACATCCCCTTCTCTTACAATAGCCAGTGAATGACGTTTCATGCACGGATTTGGGTGCACAAGGTTTAAGACAAACACCGTTGTATACTTACAGGATACCGTCTTGCTCGAACGCATTATGTTTCTCTCTCGTGGTGTTTTAAGGAATTTTGAATAAAATGATGCTCACCTCTCCCTCTATCACCTCTCCTGTTTCCTCCACGATACCCCTTTCAGTGCCACCCACAGAAAGTACGGGGCGATTTGAAGAGGTCGTATTAGAAGCATCGCAAAGGCACACGCCTACGCTGATTGGATTATCCTTACCAGCCTTAGAAGCCTTAGCCGAAAGTATGGGAGAACCCAAGTTCCGAGCCAAACAGCTCCATCATTGGCTTTATGTGAAATGTGTCCGTAACCTTGAGGACATGAGCGATTTATCGAAGGCATTCCGTACCAAATTAGCTGAACGCTTTGAGCATATCGGTCCTTTGGTGCTTCATACAAAGCAAGTCAGTAAAGATGGTACCATCAAGTATTTATTTAAGCTTCATGACGGGCAAGTGGTAGAGTCTGTCCTCATGCCCTATCAAGAGCGTGGTACCTTTAGTGTATGTATTAGCTCTCAAGTAGGATGTGCCGTAGGGTGCGAGTTTTGTGCAACGGGGAAACTAGGGTTTAAAAGAAACCTTACTGCTGCAGAAATTCTTGACCAATACCTTTTTGTACAGCGTGACTGTGGAGAAGAAGTACGTAATATTGTGTTCATGGGACAAGGGGAACCATTACTTAATTTGGAACACCTGCTGCCTGCCATTCATATTCTGAATCACTCGGCAGAAGTGGGTATGAGACGTATGACGATTTCCACCTCAGGGATTGTTCCTGGCATTTATGAACTGGCAAACTCTGGGATTCCTGTGACCCTTGCCATCTCATTGCATGGTCCCACCAACGCCGTACGAGAGGCGATTATGCCCATTAACAAACGCTGGCCTCTGGAACAGCTCATGCCTGCCCTGAAAACGTACCATGAAAGCAACAAAAGACGGTTGACCATAGAATATATTTTACTGGAAGGCGTGAACGATGAACACAAACACGCCATAGCACTGGCACAGCTCTTAAAGCCTTTGATGTGTCACATTAACCTGATTCCTTACAACCCCATTTCAAGTAGTCTTCCTAACGTGAAAGCCTTTAAACGCCCTTCCAGAGAACGTATTGAAGACTTTGCCGAGACCGTGTTCAAGCTAAGTAACAAGAAGGTCACGATTCGATTAGAGCGAGGCGTAGATATTGATGCCGCCTGTGGGCAACTGGCAAACCGTCTGCGTGAAGCCGAAACACTCTAACTGTAAGACCTTCATAGGACACAACCCTTTATGGTACGCTATATCCCTGTGATTGATGTTGGTAATACCTCTGCAAAGCTTGCATGGATACGTCTTGAATGTGATTTTACAGCACAAGTCAGTTGGATACACCGCATCAGTACCTGTCAATCAAGCGATACACTGGACCCTAAGACCCTAATAACTACTTTACTTGAGGCTTTTGAAGCAGGGAAAAAGGTATTATACAATTTATCCTCGCAAGAAGGAACACCCTCGACATACAGCTTGCACCATAACATACAGATTGTATGCGTCAATTCGACATGGAGTACAGCACTAGAAGCACTTCAACTAACTCAACAAAATACATTCAAGCCTTATCGCTTCACGCTTCATACGGTTAACACGCTCTTAGAGCATTATCCTTGTGACCTATCTGACTATCCCGTCACACGCTTAGGGAAAGACCGATTTCTTGCAGGGCTTATCCCTCTCTATACGGCACGCTCAGGACGACTGCTATCAGAAGACACCGCCCATGAAAACAACCCCACGGTATGGCTTATCCTCAGTGCAGGAACAGCAATCACCCTTGATGTATGGGTTATCCCTGCATCACACATGCCAGAACGAAGAAAGTTCTTAGGGGGGCTTATTTTACCAGGTCTTCGTCTACTTGGAACCGCCCTCTCCCATCAAATCCCAACGCTACCTACCATTACCGCCAAAGATCTTTTATTGACGTATAACACCACGCTTCCAAAACAGACACTAGGACATGATACCCTCAGTTGTATCACACAGGGCTTGCAGCACCTAGTGTATGGAGGATTGATACTGGCATTGCAAACCATCCTTCAGGGGTTGAAACCTCAAGAGAATCTTCCATTAGCTACTGTATCCCCTGTTTTGCTCATCACAGGAGGAGACGGTGAGGTGTTGTATCAAGGGCTTCAGCAACACGCACACTTACTCCCATCAAACGCCTTTTCTTCTTGGGTACTTGCCCCTCATGCACTGTTACATCAGTTAGCCCATCTGGCAACCTTAGAAGATAGCACCCTCTAAAATAGTGAAACAACCCTCATGAAGAACGCTGAGAGTGTTATTTATGAATGTTTAATATAGAATAGAGCTTATTTATCCAAGAAAGGCTCTATTGTATGACTTGTATGAACTGCCCAAAATGTCAGGGCTCAAGTATTAAATCTGGTAAACATCAGGGGAAACAACGCT
>JBJTUH010000014.1:0-10464 GCA_046080605.1 Vampirovibrionales bacterium | reverse complement strand
CTCATGGATATGGAGTTTATCCAGTTTCACCCTACGGGTATGGTATGGCCACCTGGGGTAAAGGGTCTACTGGTCACTGAAGCGGTACGTGGAGAAGGTGGCTTGCTGACGAACGCTAAGGGTGAGCGTTTTATGGCGAATGTTGACCCCAAGCGGATGGAGCTTTCTACCCGAGACATCGTGGCAAAAGCAATCTATAAAGAAGTGAAAGAAGGGCGTGGAAGCCCACACGGTGGTGTGTTCCTTGATATTTCTCATAAAAATGCAGACTATATCAAGCGTAAGCTCCCCAGCATGTATCACCAATTTAAAGAATTGGCAGATGTTGATATTACCAAAGAACCTATGGAAGTTGGACCCACCACGCACTACACCATGGGGGGCGTTAAAGTTGATGCTGAAACGCAACAAACTACGGTGCCTGGGTTGTTTGCCGCAGGCGAAGTCGCTGCAGGCTTACATGGTGCGAACCGTTTGGGAGGTAATTCCTTGTCTGACCTGATTGTTTTTGGTCGTCGTGCGGGTCTGGGTGCCTGTGACTATGTCCGTCACCATATGCAAGTCCTGCCTGGCTTTGAGCAACGTCAGCTCGATGAAGCCTTGGAAGCTCAGAATGCACCGCTTGCCCGTAGCACAGGGGAGTCGCCCTACGCCATTCACAAAGAGTTACAACAGATGATGCAACTCAAGTGTGGTATTGTTCGTGAGGAAGCGCCTTTGCTTGAAGCCATTAGCATCCTTGAACAGATGAAGGCACGTGTGAAAAATGTTCGTGTCGCAGGTGGGCGTGGTTACAACCCTGGCTGGAACCTTGCCCTTGACCTTGAAAACATGATTACGATTTCTGAGGTCGTGGCACGGTGTGCTTTACAACGTAAGGAAAGTCGTGGTGGACATACTCGTCTTGATTGTCAAGATTGGGTTGACCCTGCCACCAAAAAACCTTTCAATACCGAATGGTGGTATAAAAACTCCATCACGACCTTGCGTGAGGGTGCCATTCACGTGTATACCCAAGACCTTAATCGTATGCCTTCTGACTTACGTGCATTCTTTGAAACAGATGAGTTGCCCTACAACGCCTAGTCGTATCAGGGTGAAGCCATCAACGTGAGACTCGTCACATTATCTTGAGTGTACGGTTTCTCTTTTTGGTTTCACCCAGTAACTTCTTCTTGTTTTGTGAATCTTTTATAGAGCTTCTTATCATGGAAAGCGACCTTTTTTATGACGAGTCCTGAAACCACTCCTAAAACCATTCAGTTACGTGTTTTTCGTGGCGAACCTAATGCCGAACAAACCGCTATTGAGTCACGCTATGAGGTGTATGATGTTGAGGTAGAAGCTGGTATGGTGATACTCGATTGTATCCATGCCATTCAGGGGAAAGATGCCCCAGAACTTGCGGTTCGTTGGAACTGTAAGGCTGCAAAGTGCGGTTCCTGTAGTGCGGAAGTGAACGGCAAACCCAGCTTAATGTGTAAAACCCGTATTGATAGCTTGCCCACCGATGAGCCTATTACGGTTTCGCCCCTTAAAACCTTCCCGCTCATCAAAGACCTTGTGACGGATGTTTCTTGGAACTATGCTGTCAATAAAGCCATTCCTCCCTTTTCTCCCCCTGAAGGAGAAGATAATAAGGACTGGCGTTTACAACAAAAAGATGTGGACCGTGTCCAAGAGTTTCGTAAATGTATTGAGTGTTTCCTATGCCAAGACGTATGCCATGTGTTGCGTCATCATGAGAAATTTGCTCAATTTGCAGGCCCTCGGTTTATGGTGCGTCTTGCCTCCCTCTCCATGCACCCTAAAGATACGCTTGATCGTATTCCTTACATCAAGGAACAAGCTGGCGTTGAGCTTTGTAACATTACCAAATGTTGTACTGAAGTGTGTCCTGAAGAAATCCATATTACGGACAATGCCATTATTCCTTTGAAGGAGCGCGTGGTTGACCGTTACTTTGACCCCCTTATGACGCTTGGGCGTGTATTAGGACTGGTGAAGTAAGTTTTTGCCCGCTACCTCTCTATGACTTTCTTTTACCCCTCTCTTACATAAAGAGAGGGGTATGTTTTATCAGGGTATCACGGGCTTCTACCAAAGGGCTTGCGTGTGATATATTGACTAAAACAATCATTGCTCTTACCCTGCTTCTGGCGAGTCCTTCATCCGTTAGGGCGTACTCATGAAACGGTCTTGTGAAACGTTGTAAGGGTGAGGGTGAAATGTTAAGTGTAGTATCCTCAGTGAGCCAAGGGATGGTGTATAGGTGGTGAGGATAAAGCGTGATAACAGTGAGTGTAAAAAGATAGGTGATATTCCATGAAGCACGATGGTAAAACGTTGGATACAAGGCGGTTCTTTGTGGGTGGATTGATAGGTTTTGTCCTGATACTCAGTCAGGCTTATGCTTTTGCGCAACAGTGGCGTGAGCTTCGTTTACGTCCTGTTGAGTGGCAAGGTAGTTTCTCTCCTTCTCACTTGGTGGTACCTGTGCAACCTATTAAGCCAACCCCTGCTCGTAAAGTAGTACCGCCTACCTATGGTGTAAGCACTTCCCCTACGCCTAGTGTTTCAGATTCATGCCAGTTTATTTTGGATGCTTCTCAGCACATTAAACAAGGCTATACGTTGTGGGTTACTGCCTCTGTTCGTCCAACGAGTTCAACCGTGACCTGTGAGGCACCTAAAGGGCTACTCTATACCCATTTAGGCACAGGTAAGAGCGTACCCCTTTATCCTCAAAGTCCCTCAGTATGGCAAGGGGCTTTACCTGTTCATATTGTGGCACCTATAGGGTATGCAAGCTTGGTACTTCATACACAAGCTAATACAAGTACGGGTAAAACATTGGCAAGTGCCAAAATTGAAATAACTTCAGGAGGGTATACCAAACAAAATATTGGTTTGACCAAGGGGATGAGTCAGCTTTCTCTTTCGGATCAAGAAGCAACGCTCATTCACTCTAAACGTGCTACGAGTAGTGCCACCCGCCATTTTAAACAGCTTCCTCCTTGGCAACGTCCTGTGAAAGAGTGCATTTCTGGGGCTTTTGGGGATTTACGCTATCATAATGGCAAGTTCTCTGGTAGTTTCCACCGAGGCATGGATCATCTTTCAGGGATGGGTGTTCCGATTCTTGCCCCTGCTGAAGGTACCGTAAAGCTTGCTCAAACATTGGGATTTCACGGCGGTACCGTACTCCTTGACCATGGGCAGGGCATTACCACGATTTATATTCATCAGTCTGCTATTTTAGTCAAAGAAGGCATGCACGTCAGTGCGGGAACCCCTATAGGTAAAGTTGGCGATACAGGCTTTGCCACAGGACCTCATTTGCACTGGGGTGTCTTCGTTCATGGAGAGCCTGTGAACCCTATTCAATGGATTACACCTAAATCCTCATTGTGTGGCGTATAAAGCTTTTAAATACTAAGCGGACGACGGGACTCGAACCCGCGACATTTTGCTTGGAAGGCAAAAGCTCTACCAACTGAGCTACATCCGCTTAGTATTAAAGCAACTTGTTGGCTTTATATACTATAGCTCTTCAAGCAAAAAATGCAAGTAGTACTACCTACCGTAGCGGCGGTGTTTTTTTAAGAATACTTCACAGGCTTCTCTTAGATGAGAAGCCTCCATCTCAGGCCATAGCCAAGACGTAAAATGTAATTCAGCGTATGCCAATTGCCATAGTAGGAAGTTACTGAGGCGAGTCTCTCCTCCAGGGCGAATCATGAGGTCAGGGTCTGGCAGTGTATGGGTGTGTAAGTATCTTGAGAGGGTTTCTTGAGGGGTTGTGATTAAAGCGTCTATTAAGGTTTGTGCATGGTGAGGATGCTTCTGCGTTTCTTGTAGCATTGTAGCACACGCCTGAGCCAGCTCATCACGACTACCATAGTCTAGTCCTACGGTTAGTGTTAAATGGGTGTTACACTGGGTTTGTTCTTCACAACGTATCAAAACCTGTTGTAACGAAACTGGCAACCTGTCACGCCGACCGATAAATTGAAGTTTCACCCCAAGAGATTGTAGTTCTGCAAGTTCTTCTTGTAACGAGGTTTCTAAAAGCTTCATCAGGAGTTGCACTTCAACCGTATCTCGATACCAATTTTCTGTGGAAAACGCATAAAGGGTCATATAGGGTAAACCTATACGGCAGGCATAGCGTACGACACGCTTAAGTGCTTTTACGCCTTCTATATGCCCCACCGAGACGGGTAGATGTCTTTGTTTTGCCCAACGACGGTTACCATCCATGATAATGGCAATATGTTGAAGCAGTTTGGAGTGAATCGCCTCGGTAATATCAGCATCTTGTTGTGCTAGTCTATGGCTCTTTAAAGTCGTAGAAGGTGGTAAGGGTGCTAAAGGTGTCGTATGTGTTACAACATTGGAGGAGGGTATACCAGTCGTGGTACCCATCCCTTTTCCTTGAGGTGGTGTGACCGAAGCAAGCCATCCTTTGACGTGCTGATTAAGTTGAAGGAGCGTTTGACGTATCACAACAGCACAACCCTTGAGCTACACGTAACCACAAACAAGGTCGAATTAAATACCTCTCTATTAAACCACAAAAGCCCTTATTCACCATGGAATAGGGGCTTTTGTGTCAGAAAGGCTCTTTTGATGTAAAAGCCTTTTAAACAAGACTTAGGCTTTACCAAGCGTTGCTTGTCCCGGTGTCCAACCTACAGGGCAAAGTTCCCCAGATTGGAAGGCTTGTACTAAGCGTAATACTTCCTCAACGCTACGTCCCACAGGAAGGTCATTTACTGCATAGCTACGAAGGGTACCTTCAGGGTCAATCACGAATACGCCACGGTAGGAAATACCTTTTTCCTCAAACAGTACGCCATAATCACGGCTAATGCGATGCGTAATATCAGATACCATGGGAAAAGCTACTTCACCTAAGCCATTTTGTACCCAAGCTTGATGAGAGTATACGCTATCAACACTGACGGCAAGAAGTTGTGTGTTCAGTTGTTCAAACTGACTGACAGCTGCATTGAAGCCTTTAATTTCAGTGGGGCATACAAAGGTGAAATCAAGAGGGTAGAAGAACAAGACCACCCATTTTCCACGATAGCTCTCAAGAGAGACTTCAGTCATTTGACCACCAGCGTAGGCAGAGGCTGTAAATGTAGGCGCTTTTTTACCGATTTGAGGCATGAGGCACTCACTTTCTATTGGAATAAGTTTGAACGAAACACAAGCCAGAGAGCAAAACTAGAAAATGACCGTTAAGAGAGAGAAGAAAGAAGTGAAAACACACTAAAGATGCCACTTGCATTCACGTCATGGTGCCACTATTCAGTATAGCGAGAAAGCTTTTAGGACACAAAAGTATTTTGTCTGCTAAAACTGTAAAAATGAGGCGAAGTGTTGCATGGAACTCTAGCTATATAAACACAAGCGTTTATAGAAAGGCACGGTTATTAAGGATGTTTTTAGAATGTCTGCACCACTGAGGGGATAGCTGATGTTACGGTTTGTTGCAATATGATGGGGGATACCATTGCGACTTATACCCCCTAGAGGCTTTCAGGTATGATAGAGAGTAGAAGTTCTCAACCCGTGTATCAGCACAGAGGTATATCATACCGTGGCTCAGTATTTCAAGCAGTGTTGATAGGGTGACTTACCAGCTTTTCAAAGATCGTCATCGTGTTTTATCACATTGTAGCGTCTGTTTCTATTTTAAATATCGAGGTTTTTCTCTGATGCGTCTTTCCTCTGTTACGTCTTCCCTCACACCTGCCATGATTCCTGAAACCGAACGGTTTGGACGTACTGCTTCAAAACAAGAGTCTAAAGCGATTGTTCGGATTTTAAACCAGCATGAAGAAGAGATGTTCCGTGCGAATAAACTAAAAGCTTTATCAGAGGTTGCCTCTAAAAAAGACACGCACACGTTTACATCGCATGACAAAGGTTTAGGAGATTACCTCGATTCTGATTTTCATTTAGCTCACAGTAAAGAAACCTTTTTATTTAAAACGTCGGCTCCCCAAAAAAATCATTTTCTTACCATTGGACAGTTGTTTTTTGATCAGACGCTCACGGGGACGCAAGTAGCCATTGCCAGTGCGTTTGGTAAACAAAAGTCGGTCTACACCCTATGGAAACATACCTCACCCGAGGCACTCAAAAGCCTCGCAGCCTTCCATCATCAAACTCCTCTGGAAGAGCGTTCTCTTTTTTATCAAACTCACCAAGTGTTTGCAGATAAAGACCGTCCTGATAGAGCGGTCACGGTGAGCAAATACCATTTTAATCCTCAGTTTAAGCTGTTTTCATCCGTGCATCAGGGAAAGCATCCCTTTCAACGTATCCTTGATTTATCCTTTCACAAGGAAGCTATTACCCTTCAGCAACAGACCCTTGAGAAAAAACTGAATACCCCTGAAGACCCTACAGCGGATGCTCTTAAGGCTTGGCTTACTACCACAGAGGAAAGCTTCCCTAAAGAAAGTGCTGCTTGGACACCACGTAAAGCTTGGAGCTACAATGCGATTCAGGCTGTCTTTCATAAAGATGCCATGCCTCAAGAGAGCTACTACCATCATGTTAAGGAACGTTCTATGAAAGAAGCGTCTCATACCTAGGGGTAACACCATTTCCTAATAGTGACTGTCATCCCCCCTCTTTCACTTTATTTGAAGGAGGGGGGTACTCTTTTGCAGGAGAAAATCCCTTCACCCATCCGTACCTTGGTGTCGTTCCCTAGGGGTGTTTTAAGATGTAGCTCCTCTGGGTAAAGGATTTTTTCATGCTTATCTCTAACGCCTTCAGCCTACTCCTATAAAGTAAGGGTATCCCCAAAGGTAGCTTTCCCAAGGATGGTGTAGGGTCTTCTGTCTGGATGACTTTTTACTTTCTATCAAAAAGGTACCCCTTTCTTTTAGACTTTCTATCTCAAGGAGTTTAGGCTTATTATGATGCATTCATCCTCTATGCCCCTTTCTTCTGCTCATCGTGTTTCCCATGCGTTGGCTGATTCGTTGAAAGAGGTTTCCTCAGATGTCCCAGAAAATATTTTGTATGATGACATGTCTCTTGCTCAAGGGGGCATGAGTCACCCTGAGGCGTATACAGACTCCTCTTCCTCTTTAGAGGGCTTTACTAGTGTGCCTCTACAAGGAAAACCATCTCCTTCGTTCCAAGTATCTCATTCACCCTTAGCCTATTCTCGGGAGGTTTCAGAGCGTTCTATGTACCCTCACGCTTCATCACACTCACCCCTTCATCCAGCCTCTACTTCCGAGGTACCCTCTGTTTTGACCGAAGAAGTGCTTATGCCTAAAATGAGTTCTACTGGCTCTGAGCAAGCTCAGGTTCAATCACCTACGTTTGTTCCTGTGTCAACCGATACTGCTTTTGAACGCTATACGCAACAAGAAGAAGTGCATCAATTCGTCACAGTCAACACAAGTAGGTTTTCAGAATTGACCATTCAAACCAAAGATGTGATTGAACTCAAGCTTCCTATCCTTGGCTTTGAGGATTTACGTCAATTTATTTTATTACCTCATGGTGAAGAAGGAGAGTCTCCCTTCTTTTGGCTTCAGTCAGTGGAGGACGGTGACATTGCTTTTGTGGTGACGCACCCCGTACTGTGGCACATTCCGTATGAGTTCAGTATCCAAGATGATATTGTGAGTGCCTTACACCTTGATACACTCCCTGCTCCTGTTGAAAACCACATCTTAGTATTGTGTATCGTGAATATTCCTCACCATAGTCCTAGTGAACCCAGTATTAATTTACGGGCTCCTATTGTCATGAATCAGCGTGAGCGTATTGGTGGACAAGTGGTATTACAAGATGATACGTTACCGATTCGTGGGAACCTTCTTAGCTACATGAAAGACACTGCCACAGCAGCCTCCTAGAGGTTGAAGCCCTGTGTCCGCTCGTCTCTGTGTTATTCTGAACCATGTGAAAGAAAGCAGTGTGATGGTATGTTGGTGTTGAGTCGAAAATCTGGACAGAAAATTCGGATTGCAGAAGATATTCTCATTACCATTTTAGAATGTCGTGGAGATACCATCCGTATTGGGATTGATGCCCCTAAACACGTCGTTGTTTTGCGGGAAGAGCTTTATCAAGACCTAAGTGAGGCAAACCAAGGTTCAAAGATTTTAGGCGGTGTGGAACACCATACGCAAAGTGAAACGGATGTACTGGCACAGCTTTCCTCACATTGGGCAAAGCATCGTCAGACGGTGACACCCTCTTCTCCTCTTGCGACAGCTTCGACGCATACCACTCGTGTGGCACCACATTTAGCTCCTGTAGTAGAGTACCCTTCTCAGCGTGAAACTTCTGCACTTCCTGCCTTACCTAAGCCTTCATCTCAAGGCATGGCATATGCACCATTAGGTAGTGTATCCCAAGTGGATGCTCCTGTTTCACCTCAGCCTCAAGTCATGATTACCTTGGAGCAACTCCATGAAGTGCTTGGGGAAGTCCTCGGAGAACAAATCTTAGCGAATATTACTGCACAGAAAGTGCCTTCATCCCATGCTACTTCACCCAGTATAGCTCATGGTCTCAAAGAGGTTACACAACCTTTTGAGGAGCCTTCGTCTCAAGTCTCTTTTAAAGCAAAACTCCCCCAAAGACATGTCTCAAAACCTACCCGCCATGGGCGTAAATCTTCTCAATCAGAACATTAAATGATACCTGTAAGCCTGTTGCTTTATCATTTGCTGTAAGGTGTTGCACTTGTGTCCTTTTCTTTTAAGCCTGTTCATCGACTCACGTATGTGATGTTGCCTTTGGTGCTATTACTTATGGTGATGAGTGGGTGTGACCCTACAAAACAGGAGAACGCTTCTCATACACAACTGCATCCTTGGCAGGCGGTGACTGATATGCTGCTTGATGTAAGGGATACTTTATATGATCGTTATCAGGCATGGCAGTTTGAACAACACGCTTCTAAAACACAATCCTCTCGGCATGCTTATCCTAACGCCTCCAGCCATACGAGAAATCCTGCTGAAGAAAGCTCTCATGCCAAAACGGTTGTAACAGACAAAGGAGCCTCTCAGCAAAATGTTGAGCTGGAAAGCTGGCTAGACACTTGGGGACTCTTTGGAAAGTACCTCAAAAAATTAGCGATTGGGTCAGCTGCTATCATAGAAACCTTTTACCGAGGGATAGGGCATGCCATGGCAGGTGTGATGGATGCTTTGCTTGCAACTACTTCTGCCACGCAAGAGGGTATTCGGCTCGCCCCTGTGATACCAAGCCTCCATGATGCCCATATGAGCCAGTATGATTGGACACAGTACCATTTACCCTATCGAGATATAAGCGAAGCACGCTTACATGCCTTGAGTCTTAGTTTAAAGCGAGCCTTTTCTAAAGGATGGCTTACCCTTTATCCTGATGATGAAACCCCTGAAGGCTATACCTTCCGTCCCGATGACCCTTTGACCGACCTTGAATGGCAGCATTTTAGTAAACACTGGCCTGGGGTGTATGGTGCCTTGCCTTTTCCTCAACATCGTTTAGGGCTATGTAAAACAGTCATGGTTCAACTGAAACGCCGAGGACAGTTCACGCTACCAGAAACGATGACATTCGATACAACCTTAGATTTTATTGAACATAGTAAGCCAGCAAGTGCCAAAAGCGAAGAAACCATTGATGCTGTTCCTGATTTTTATGAGACTGTTGGCAGCAATTTGCAAGCCCAACAAGCACTTGCCTTTTGTTATGGTACAGGGGTTTTTGAGGCTGTGCTTGGCTCAGAGCTGGGGAGTCCTGCCAGTCTGTTGAGTCAAGGCTTACACCCGTATCATCCACTTACACGAGCAGAGTCGATCAAAGCACTTGAGTATCTTCAAAGCCTGTATTAAGCGTTTGAAGTAAAAACCAATGCTTTGAAAGGTTGCCTAGCGTTTTAGGGTAGCAGAGTATCTGAGGAAGTCCGTGCAGTTTGAAGCTGTTGGCTCGTTAGCTTAGCCCCTTTTAAATTAGCACCTTTTAGGTTTGCATTTATGAGATTAGCCCTTGTGAAACTGGCGTTTCGTAGATCGCTTTTAGCGAAACTCATGCCTTGTAGATTCGCATGGTGCCATGTGGTATCGGCTAGTCTTGCTTTGTCTAGGATAGAATGCCCACCATTGCTGATATCTGAAAAATTCGCTCCTGTTAAATCAGTGCCTATAAAGTTTGTATGAGCAAGATGTGAACCAGAAAAATTGCTATTGGGCCATTGTGCTTTCAAAAAAGTAGTTCTTGCTAAGTTAGAGTGAGTAAAGTCTGTGCCCTCTCCTAGAGAGTCTTGAAAACTTGCCCCAGGAAACTGGGTACGATGAGCCGTCACATGATTCAAGGTTGCTTGGTCAAATATCGTATAGTTTCCAGTGCTTGCGTTTAAATTAGCACGTGTTAGATTCGCACCTTGGAATGTTGCATACCCTAAAGAACTTTCTTGGAGCG
>JBJTUH010000013.1:0-18671 GCA_046080605.1 Vampirovibrionales bacterium | reverse complement strand
TCGCCTTGGAAACCCCTCATGCCTTTCGTTTACGCCTGAGTTCACTTGACCCATTAGAACTCACCCCTGAGCTGATTGACTTAGTCGCTCAAGAGGCCCAAAAACCCAAGGGACGCATTGCACCTCATTTTCACCTCAGTGCGCAAAGTTGTTCAGACAGCGTCTTAAAAGCCATGGCACGTCGGCATCATGTGGGGGCGTATCAGGAAAGCGTATGGCATATCCGAGAGGCAATGCCTCAAGCGTGCCTCGTGTCGGATATTATTGTAGGATTTCCCACAGAATCTGATACACACTTTGAGGAAACCTATCATGTCCTAAAGACTACAGCCCCCTTAGACCAATTGCATGTGTTTCGCTATTCCCCTCGACCAGGCACCCCAGCTGCAACGCTTAAACCTCAAGTGCCTGAACGTCTGCGTAAAGAGCGTGCCAATCGCTTATTGATGTTATCTCAGGCACAAGCCATACACTTCTTGACACAACAGCAAGCTTGGTACACACACCCCCTCAACGCACCTTATGGGATGCGTCTTATCCTAGAAAAACCTGTGGATGTGTTACCCGAGGTACTCCTGAGACAAACCCCTGAACATGAAGAAGGGGTCTGGATAGAAGGACTCAGTGATACCTATGCAAGGGTATGGGTTTGGATCGAAGAGACGCAAAAAGGTCAAGCACGACAAGTGGAAACCGATCGTTTGGTCTATCTAAACCGTTGGGCTTGGGTACGTCCTACGCAGGTGCTTCTCCCCCATATGATGGAAGAAACAGGGGTAAACACCCCCATTCTGGTGGGAAAACTACTATCTTTAGATGAGCCTCTTACCCCCTCAGCCTCATGACGACACTCCAAGTAAGCGGTTGAGTCCTCGTCTTCTATGTGGGATGATAGAGGTATCCTTTTGATTCACTTTACTGAAACATCCTCCCTTCTTAGAAAACCTGTGTGTGTCACTTATGAGCTGTACCTTTACCTCTCCTGATATTACGCTTGGGCTTCCTGCTTCTCCTGTCATGGTAACCACTGCCATTGATTATGTGAATGGTACGCCTCATATTGGTCATGCCTATGAGAAAATGGCAACCGATGCCTATGCACGTTTTCAAAGGTTTATGGAGCGTCCTGTGAGATTTCTTACAGGGGTGGATGAACACGGTATTAAAGTGCAACAGTCTGCTGAAAAAGCACAACAAACCCCTCAAGCATTCTGCGACACCATTGCACAAGCATTTCATCAAGAATGGCAGACCCTCGGGCTGACCTTTGACCAGTTTGTACGAACCACAGACCCCGCACATCATCAGGTGGTAGCGTGGATGTGGCAAACCATGGCAAGCCAAGGCGACCTGTATAAAGCTTCTTATACAGGGTTATACTGCTCTGGCTGTGAAAGATTCCTACCTGAGAAAGACCTTACCCCTGAAGGAGAGTGTCCTATTCATCTCCGAGTCCCTGCAGAAGTGAGTGAAGAAAACTGGTTTTTCAGACTTTCTGCCTACAAAGAGCGTATTAAACACCATATTGAGCAGCATCCTGACTACATTCAGCCCGATTTTCGGCGCGAGGAAGTCTTAAAAATGCTCGATGATCTCGAAGATATTAGCGTCTCTCGCACCAAAGGGTCGGTACATTGGGGTATTCCCGTACCCAACGACCCTGACCAAGTCATTTACGTATGGATTGATGCCCTCAGCAATTATTTAACAGGGGCTGGGTTTCAGTCTCAAGAGACCCTCTATCAGACCTTTTGGCAACAACCCTCCCGAGAAGTCACCCATATTATTGGAAAAGATATTTTACGCTTCCATGCCATCTACTGGACCGCCATGCTGATGGCAACCAATATTCCCCTACCTACTCGGATTTTTGCCCACGGGTTTGTGAACCTTAACGGACATAAAATCTCAAAAAGCTTAGGAAATGTCATCGCCCCTAGAGCCTATATTGAAGCACTACAGCTACCCCATGCAGACCCTTTAAGGTATTATTTACTCGCCGTTATTCCATTTGGTCAAGATGGTAATGTCTCCGAGGAAGAGTTTAAGCTACGGGTCAATGCAGACCTTGCCAATAATTTGGGAAACTTACTGAATCGGACACTCTCCATGACACATAAGTATTTCCAAGGGGTACTGCCTGAGACCACAGCACTTACTTTGACAGACCTACCCGACACTTGGCAGTCCTTAGCCTATGCGATTCGTACCAGTGAGGTTCAAACGCAGGTGCATCAGGCTTACACACAGTTACAGTTTCACCAAGCCAGTGAAGCCATCTTAAAGTGTGTTGATGGACTGAACCAACTGATTCAACTGTCAGAACCATGGCAGTTACACAAGCAGGAAACCACACACCCTCAATTAGCATGGGTACTCACTGAAGTATTAGAAAGTTTACGCCATTGTGCCATGTGGCTGAGTCCCATCACGCCTAACCTATCGCAAGCTATTTTGACGCAACTGGGACTCAAGGACACCGCACTCAGTTACAGCGATTTATCATCTCTACCCCATACCATCAGAGGAGGGTGTGCCGTAGAGAAAGGGTCTCCTGTATTACCACGCCTAGACAGCGAGCTTGCAGGAGCAAGTAAAAAAGGAGCCTCGTGAACCATGTCTGTACGCATGTGTCAAGTGCAAGTGCCTGCCACAAGTGCCAATTTAGGAGCAGGATTTGACAGCTTTGGCATGGCGTTTGAGCTTTTTAATCGCTTTGAATTCCGTCTGATAGCACCCCAACAGACAGGCGTTCCGCCACAATTTACGGATGCCCCTGATACCTTATACCCTATGGAGGGAGCCTCTTGGCATTTAAACACTCGAGAACAAAACATTCTCACACAAGCCATGTATTATGTATGGCACCATGTATGGCATCGTCCTTTAGCAGACTTTCCAGCCTTAGAGGTCGTACTCACCACGCATATTCCACCCGCACGTGGCTTAGGCAGTAGTGCAACCGCCTTAGTCGCAGGACTCTTAGCCTGCAACACACTTTTAGCCCCTATCTACCAAGAGACCCCCCTCAACATGACAGAACTCATCGCAGTGGCATGTCATTTGGAAGGTCATCCTGATAATACGACCCCCGCCCTTTTAGGAAAAGTCTGCTTGTGTCGCACAGAAGAAACCCTCTCTGCTGCTACTTCTTCTCTTGCCTTACCTCATGTCCATGTGGTACACCTGCCATGGGTGTCAACTTGGCAATGTGTGCTGTGTATTCCTGAAAACGCTGAAACCTCTACCAAAGCTTCAAGAGCTGTGTTGCCCACGTCATACGCTCGGGAAGAGGTAATCACCACCTTAAGACAAGCGAGCTATATCGCACTAGGGCTTGCCCTTCCATGTCGTACCACACTGGCACAAGGACTCTCAACCGAGGTGCTACATCAACCCTACCGTACGCCCAGTTTACCCCATTGGGACACCATCAAAACATGGCAGAGCCAATGGCTTCAAAACACCATCGGTCAGGTACTCAGTGGGAGTGGTCCTACCGTATTATGGATAGGAGAAGGCTTAGCTCAGGATGCACTGCACCAGCTTCAAGAACATTTAAATCCTTTTGAGGTCACGGTGCGTCCCTTAGAGATCAATACGACGGGTGCCTCTGTTCTCACCTCACACTAAACAGTAGGGGTTTTCGTGAAACTCCACATGCTATGGAAAGGGCGTTACTCTCATGATGATACTTTCATCTCAAGCCTCTGTACCCGCTTCTTCGCAACTTCATGTAGACCTTTTAAATGTACTGGCACATGAATGTCGCACCCCTCTTACAAGTATTCGTGGGTTTGCAGAAACCCTGCAACGTTTTGAAGGACGTATTACCTCTGAACAACGGCTTGAAATGCTTGAAATGATACAGCAACAAGCAGATCGACTGATACGCCTTACGCACAATCTCACAGCCATGGCACGTCAAGGACAAACCTTAGCCTCCTCCCTGTTACCACGTCCTCTCAACCTAAAAGAACTGATGCAACGGTGTATTCGTACCTATGAACTCAAACCATCCCATACACACACCAAGCCACTTTGCACCACACTCCTTGCCCCCTCAGACCATGCCTCTCAGAAAGCAAGTCTTATCCAAGCAGACCCCGATGCCTTAGAAAATATTTTTTGGAACTTGGTTGAAAACGCCATCAAATACGGCAAGCCTTCTTTCCCTATTCATCTTCATATCGCCTCTACCGCACAACCACCATTGACCATGCATATGGCATGGTGTGTTGCAAACCTCACGGAAACACTGTATAGCCCTGAAGCCCTACTCAAAATCCAAATGCCTTTTAGCAGGATGGATGACCAACTCACCCGCTCCCAAGAAGGCTTAGGGCTAGGTCTCTATATTATGCATCAGCTCACCGAAGCCATGGGAGCTAAACTCACGCTCCACAGCGAACCCTTATCCAACTATGTGAAAAGCATTAGCCCCATAGAACAACCTGACGCTTGGCATACCACGCCACCAGACACACCCGTATTCTGGGTTCAACTTGCGTTTCCTTGCTTTTCTTCAAAAGCCTCTGCTTAACCACAAAGAACCTTACTTGAGTCGTTTAGTGAATTCAACCACAATGGCTTGCTTTCCATTTTCAGCATAGTTAGGTAGCTTATACCCTACAATCAAAACATCAGACGCATTAAAGTGGTATAACACAGCAGGAATCACAGCACCTAAGTCATGTCGTCCTGATTGCCAATCTACAGCCAATGCCCAATGTTTTCCAAGTTTTTGTTCAACACCTGCCATCGCAACGACAACCTCTCTACCGTAAACCTCAGCACTCCCTGCACTGACACCTACTGTAAAACGGGTTTTTGTTCGGGGTAATGTCGCACTTGCCATCGTAAAAGCCCAATACCCAAGCCCTTTACCACGTAAGGAAACAGGTAGCATGGCACCGTGAATCAATCGGAAGTCGTGCTTGGGGAAACGTTTTTTAAGAAGCGGTATATAGCTTTTATACCCCCCAGCAATATGGAGTGTTTGCTCTGGTTTAGAAGCAATATTAGAGGCAGCAAAAGAAAGCTCCGTACGGTCACTCACCCCATAGGTTAAAAATTGAAAACTATTCCAATCAGGGCGACGCTTCCAATCACTTCCAAGTCCTGTTTTCCAAGGTGAAAGCTGGCTCTCATGGGTAAGCCATACTTGCTTTTTAGGGGTAGTGTCTGCACTAGGAATCCCTACTATTAAACTGACCGCTTCAGCACTTAGAGTCGTACTAAGAAGCCACCATGCCATAAAAGCAAACCACTGAGAAGAAGTGCGCAATGCACGATAACACTGTAGCCCAACACATAGGGTACCCCAATGAAGGGATTTAAAGCATTGATACCCCCCTCGATAAAGTAACGCTATAACAGAATAACACCCTTCAATCAGAGAGGCATTTTTAAATAAAACCCCTGCACTACGTGATAATGCCATGTTCATAGTGTCCTAGCTCGTAAGCTTGCATTTACACTGAAGATAAACAAATGGAACCAAGAGACAACCCACCATCCTCACAAGCCATAAGGCACAAAAGGACTCAATGGAGGGTGTCTATTCTCATGAAAATTGATAAAAGTGTGAAGTTGCGATGCACTAGCATAGATAGCGTATCATAAAAAGGTCTCCTGTACCAAAAGGTGAACGTGCCGCTTCTGAGGAGCAACGCCTTTAGCCTCCATCACATCAATGACCACGCTAGACAACACGCTATCTTGAGTGGTACCATTTTATAGTTGACTGGTCTATTTTTAAATACCGTCTCATTTTCACCCATAAACCTTTCTCAAGCAATCCTTACACATGATGTCTCCTCGTAAACCCTCCCAAAAAACGGAATCTAAAAAGCGGCATACCAAGCAAGTCCTCATTGATGTAGGGCTTGAGCTTATGAGTTATAACGGCTTCCACAAAGCTTCTTTAGAAGAGATTTTAACCACCGCCAAGGTTCCCAAAGGGTCATTCTATTATTACTTTAAGTCGAAAGAAGCCTTTGGAACTGAAGTATTAGAACAGTATTGGGAACGCAAAATTGCTTGGGCGACTTCTTTTTTAGAACGCCAAGATGTGTCTCCTCTTAATAGACTTCGACTCATCTGCTGGGATGTGATGCAACAAATGAAAGAGTCAAAGTTTGAAATGGTTTGCATGGCAAGTCGTATGAGCCAAGAGCTTAATGCAACTAACGAAGGATTTCAAGCCTGTTTACAAAAAGGACATTATACCCGTCAAAAAATGCTGGAAATCTTTTTTGAGAAAGCAAAAGCCGCAGGGGAGGTACCACAAGACCTCAGTATTACGTATCTTGTTGAAGCGTATCAAACATACTTAGATGGTGCCATGTTTGAGAGTAAACTGACTCAGAGTCTCCGACCTTTTCAAACAATGCACTGGCTCTTTTTTGAATGTTTATGCAAGCCTCAACACAAACTTTCCCCTGAAATAGAAACAAGCTTTCAACTTGATACAAAAAACAGCCGATTCTTAAGTAGCTCCTGACCACTGGTTTTCAGAAGCCCCTCGTGATATCAGTTCATCCTCATCATTCAATAAAAATAGAAAAGGTGACCTCATTGAACCTCCGTGCTATGACTCCTCACTTCAAACGTACAGTGTGCTACCCCCTGCTATGCTGTGTGCTTCTCCTCTTGGGGGGCATCATGCAAGAAAATACACTCACGATTGCCTACGGATGGTCTTTCAAACACACACCAACCCATAAACATCAAGGCAAACATACTAGGAACTCACACCGTACGCTTGTGGTGGACACATTAGACCCCTTACATACGTCCAAAACCAAAATACAAGAAGCCCAATGGTCTCCGCTAGAGCAAGCAGGTACCCTGAACGATTGGCAGCGTTTGAACCTTTCCCCTCAATGGCCTTCTCAAACATGGTGGCACCTCTTGGAAGATAGTACCTTGAGCCAACTCGTAAAAGATGCCTTGGCACAACATCCCACCTTGGCACAACTCCAAGCTCAACTTGAACAAGCTCAGGCACAAGTGAAGGTAGTCAACGCCCTCCGCTTACCTCAAGTCAGTTTAGGGGCTAGTTATTTATGGCAACAGTATGGCAAAAATCAGTTTGTCTTTCCCTTGCAAGGACGGACGTTTCATAGTTTTCAATTGCCTATCAATGTGTCTTATGAACTTGATTTATGGGGAAAAAATAAGCTTCAACGAGATGCCAGTAAACAAGAGATGCTCGCTACCACCTTTGACCTTGATAACGCTCGGTTACAACTTTCCTCAGCCGTCGTCACAAGCTACCTGCAATACCGAAAGCTTCAAGGGTTACTCACACTTCAAAGCCAAACAGAAGCACTCACTCGTAAGCAGTATGAGCGTTTAGAAGCACGCCATGCTCAAGGACTCATCGCAGACGAAGAAGGGTTACGGCAAGCCCATGCACAGTGGCTACAAGCACAAGCCGAAACGGCAGTGTACCGACAATCTCTTGCAGTAACACAGCACCAATTAGCCTATTTAACAGGACATGATACCTCACAATGGCAGGTACCAGAACCCCCCGAAACCCCTAATACCGCATGGTTTGATGCTCGGGTGAAAAAACTGAGTGACACCCCACTCCAAGTAGGGATTCCCAGTGAACTCGCTTGGCATCGTCCTGATATACAAGCCCAAGAAGCCCTTTTGGAGGCAGCAGGCATACGGGTCAAGGTTGCAAGAAAAATGTTCCTTCCCTCCTTCAATATTGGGGGTTCCTCAGGGTTGAATGCCATTGGGATTCAGAACTTGTTTAAAGCGTCCTCACTCAATAGTTTTTTAAACCCAACCATCAGCCAGCCTTTATTTACAGGAGGCGTACTCACGGGTCAATTAACGATTGCAAAAAAGCAGTATGAGGCATTATTCCAAGCCTATAAAGACACCGTCTTAAAAGCCTATGTTGAGGTTGAAAATAGTTTTTCAGACCTCCATAGCCACTACGAAGTCCTTCACTTGGTACAAGCTCGTCAAGAGGATACACGGCAAACCGAAGCACAGCTCGCTCGCAAAGCTGCCCAAGGGTTAAGTACCCATGTCGAGGTCATTCCTGCACAACTGGCACACCTTGAGCTTGAGAAAGCCGTCCTTACGCAAGCTTCTCAGTGCCTAGTATCCTGGATTAGCCTACAAAAAACACTCGGAGGCGATACGTCGCTGGAGCGTGTCATGCCCAGTGACTCCCCTCGTAAAGAGAAAGCTGATTTAAAAAAATAGCTCAATAATTTTTTCAGGTGACCCAAGTCACTTACCAAACTTGGGGAGACTACGTTTGTTGTGTATGTTGCGTATGCTGGTTGTATGAAAGCTTCATTCCTCTCATGATACCCTCTTCTTCTCTCGCTCATATGAGGCAAGCCATTGTCAGGCTCAACATGCCTCTTTTAGCCTTAGCCCTTTTTTCAACGCTGTGTATTTACGGATGCCAAAAGCCCACTCAAAATCCTCAGGCAATGGGTGGATTTTCTATCCCTGTGACCTATTTAACCCTTACACCACATCCCATTGAAATGAGTGATGGGTATCTTGCTCAAGTCACCAGTGATGCTTCAACGTGGGTTAAGTCTCAAGTGGAAGGACGTATTCAAAAAGTATTGGTTCAAGATGGCACGTACGTCAAAGCAGGAACCCCTTTGTTTGTCTTAGACCAAACAGAGATTCAGGCAACCCGTCAAGCAGCTCATGCTGCCGTGGAAGCAACCCACCATGAAGTGATGAATGCACAGAAAGCCCAACAGGCGATTCACGCTGACCAACAAGCGCTTGAGGCTGACCTACAGTATCAAACGAGACAACTGGAACGTTACACAACCCTACACGCCACCGATACCATTAGCCAACAACAGCTTGAACAAACACAAAGTACCGTGGCGCAACTTCAAGAAAAAAGTCATGCCCTCACCGCACAGTATCAAGCACAACAGGCACGAGTACAACAAATACAAAGTACCGTGAAGCAACTCCAAGCACAGGCTCAAGCACTTGATGCCCGTGCAAACTGGTACACCATCAAAGCACCCTTTTCAGGCATGATGGGTGAAATCAAAGCAAAACTTGGAGATGTCGTCGCTACCGATACCCCCTTAGCAGAACTGGCACAAACAGGTCAAAGCGTCGAAGTGGAAGTTCGTCTTCCAGCAGGTGTTCTTTCAAAGGTACATGTAGGTACGCCTCTTTATTTCACGCATTTAGAAGGAACGATGGCAGGTCAAGGCATCGTCAATTTTAAAGCCCCTCGACTTGACCCAGAGACCCAAACCGTTTTGGTCAAGGCACGTGTCCCTCAAGGGAGTCTTTCCATTGATGAAAAACTGTATGCGCGTCTCTCTTGGGGGAAAGCCAATACGCTCATGATTCCAGCACCCGCCGTGGTTCGGATGACAGGTGCAACGTTTGTCTACAAGGTACATCGTGCCAAAGAAGGTGGTACCTCACCCGACCAAGCACATTTACAGCCTGTCATGCTAGGGCCCATGCTTGAAGGTGCCTACCCTGTAATAAAAGGTGCCAAGGCAGGCGATGTCATTATTACGGCGGGTATTCAAAAACTGCAAGGGTCAGGTCCTGTCATGGATGCCTCCAAGCTTCCGACCCAAGCAAGTGCAAACCCAACGCAAGGGAAAGGACACTAAAAGCTGATGTTTTCAGATTATTTCATTAAACGCCCCATTTTAGCTAGCGTGATTGCCGCTGCAATGGTACTGATTGGTGCCATTGCCGCACTCTTTCTCCCTGTACAACAATATCCTGATATTGCCCCTCCTAAAGTAACAGTGACAGCTGTCTATAACGGAGCCAACGCAGAAAGTGTTGAAGCTGCGGTCACAACACCCCTTGAGCAAGAAATCAACGGGGTAGAAGGGATGAAATATATTCAGTCGAGTAGCTCGAATGATGGGGTGGCACTGATTAACGTGGCATTTGACCACGGTATTGACCCCGATAAAGCTGTCATGAACATTAAAAACAGGGTAGATGCTGCATTAGGACGCTTACCTCAAGAAGTGAAGGCAACAGGGATTCAAGTTGAAAAAGAATCTGATGCTTTTATTATGGGGCTTGCATTCTTTTCCCCCAATGGAAAATACAGCCACGAGTTTATTTCCAACTATGTTGAACGAAACGTGGTAGAAAAGCTGAATCGTATTAAAGGACTTGCCAAAATCAATATGTTTGGGGCAAGAAAATATGCTATGCGTTTATGGCTTAACCCGTTAAAATTAAGTGCAAGACACTTGAGCGTAGGCGATGTAGTTCATGCCTTACAAGAGCAAAACATGACCTTCCCTGCTGGACAATTAGGAGCGTTACCTCAAAAGGTGTCACTTGACTACCAGCTACCCGTACTTGTAGAAGGACGATTAAAAGATACACAAGCCTTTAACCAACTTGTGCTAAAGCGTACCCCTAACGGAGGTATTATCCGTTTAGCAGATGTGGGACATGCCGAACTTGGAGCAGAAGATTATGCCAAAACGGTACGCTGGACAGGCTATAATAGCGTAGGCTTTGGGGTAAGACAACTGCCAGGTACCAATGCACTACAGCTTGCTTCACAACTACGCAGTACGCTTGAAAAGCTTAAAACCAAGTTTCCTGAAGGCTTAACCTATGAGGTAGGGTTTGACCCCACAAGCTTTATTGACCAATCCATTAAAGAGGTTCGTAAAACGCTCTTAGAAGCCATTATATGCGTCGTCGCAGTGATTTTCTTGTTTTTACAAAACTGGCGTACCACCATTATTCCCACACTCACCATTCCCGTGTCCTTGGTGGGAACCTTTGCCATTATGCAACTGTTTGGCTTTAGTATTAACTTACTCACCATGTTTGGACTCATCCTTGCCACAGGGGTTGTGGTGGATGATGCCATTGTGGTCATTGAAAACATTGCACGTCAACTTGAAGAAGACCCGAGCATCTCTCCTCTGGAAGCCGCCAGTAAAGGCATGAAAGAAGTGTTTGGGGCAGTCATTGCAACAGCACTGGTACTGATTGCCGTGTTTGTACCTGTTGCCTTTTTCCCAGGTACCACAGGGTTAATGTACCAACAATTTGCACTTACCATTGCCTTTAGTGTCGCCATTTCAGCGTTTAATGCCATTACACTGACTCCCGCACTCTCTGCATTGTTCCTCAAAGCACAAGCCCATGGTGCAAAAAACCTATTTTTTGTATGGGTGGATGGCATCATTCAAGCATTCACTGCCCTTTATCAACACGCACTCCGTCTTACGCTTCAACTGCGTCCTTTGGCAATGCTGATTTTTGCAGGACTACTTGTCCTGACAGGTGTGCTATTTTTATCAACGCCCAAGGGATTTGTACCTACAGAAGACCAAGGCTACTTTATCATTTTAGCTCAAGCACCTGAAGGAACGTCTCATGACTATATGAAGCGTGTCATTGAAAGAGTAGAAAAGCTCATTGCCCCCATCAAAGAAGTCAATGGCGTATTTGCAATTAATGGCTTCAGCTTTACAGGGAACGCACCGAACCGTGGCTTAATGTTTGTACCATTAAAGTCTATTGAAGCACGTCCTCATCACCACCAAAGTGCCTCCGCCATTATTGAAAAACTTCGGGGTCCTTTAATGAGTATCCCTGAGGCATTCGTACTACCCATTGAGCCTCCTGCCGTACCAGGTATTGGAAATATGGGAGGGTTTGATTTTTACCTCCAAGAGCGTACAGGTACCCTGCCCTTAGACGAACTTGCGGGAGCCCAATACCAGCTTGTGGGGTCTGCCCCCAAGCAAACGCAAGCTCTTGGACAACTGATTCCAACATTCGACTCAAACGCCCCTCTGTTAAAAATGGAAGTGCTAAGAGATGTTGCAACCAGCATGGGGCTTTCAGTCGCTGAAGTCATGCAAACGGTTCAAGTCTTTTTAGGGTCGTCTTATGTCAATGACTTTACCTTTGAAAACCGTTCTTATCGAGTGTATGCACAAGCAGAAGATACTTTCCGACGCTCTCCCGATGCACTCAGTCAGTTTTATGTCCGTAACCTCACTGGGCAAATGGTACCCTTAAAAAGTGTGGCAAAGTTTACTGAAACCACAGGACCTCAAATTATTCCTCATTATAACCTGTTCCGTTCTGCTCAGATTTTAGGTGCACCTCGTCCTGGGGTAAGCTCTGGGGATGCTATCACAGCAATGGAAAGCCTCACGCAACAGCTCCCAAATGCGTTTGGGTTTGAGTGGTCGGGCTTATACCAAGAACAAAAGGAGTCTGGGGGACAAACCTTGTTATTCCTTGGGCTAGGTATTATGTTTGTCTATTTGGTTTTGGCGGCTCAGTATGAAAGCTGGATTGACCCTTTTATTATTGTATTATCTGTTCCCTTGGCGATGCTAGGAGCCTTGTTAGCCATTAACCTTCGGGGAATGGACAACAATGTGTTTACACAAGTGGGGATGATTTTACTGATTGGACTTGCCAGTAAAAATGCCATTCTGATTGTAGAGTTTGCTAACCACTTACGACAACAAGGAAAAGGACTGATAGAAGCCGCCAGAGAAGCCGCCATTTTACGTTTCCGTCCTATCGTGATGACTTCTTTAGCCTTTATTATTGGCGTGATTCCCCTTGTATTTGCTGAAGGAGCAGGAGCGGCTGCAAGGCAAGTAATAGGTACAGCGGTCTTTGGTGGTATGCTTCTATCTACAATACTGAGTCTTTTAATTGTCCCTGTTCAGTATATTGTCATTCATGCCTTGTTTGACCGTTGGGTCAAACCCAAAACAGTACCTACCGCTTGACCGTAGTATCTGTACCTCTCTGAATAACCTGCAACAAAAAAGGCTCCTCACTGAAGAGGAGCCTTTTAGCATGTAACCTATTACAGATGCTCTTGAATATCGCTTAATTCAACATCCAAAGCACTGGTAGAAAGGGTGATTTCACGAGCTGCTAAAATATAAGACACAAAAATCAGTGCCAAAGCCACACCAAACATGACTTCAGCCGTAGACTCTTGGTGAATTCCAATCATGAACATAGAAAGCACACAGAACCCCAAGGCAATCACCCCACATAACTGATTGTTTTTAATGAGATGGATACGGGTTTTAAAGTTACGAATTTGTGCCAAAGTGTCTGCTTGTTTTGAAGGATGCTTTCCCTCTTTTAAGACTTTTTCATGCAAGTCCCTTACCAAAATAGCCAGTGCATGAAAACGGTTGGTGTAAGCCAACATCATCAGAGTAACAGCAGAAAAAAGAAGTGCGGGTACAGTAATTTGCATCACAAAATCCCCCTTAGTGGAGCTTAGTCAACAGTCGCATCAGAAAAAACACTTAATACTTCACACCAAAACAAATCATTAGCCTCTTGGTTAAGAGTATAGCTCAAACTCTGTCAGAATCAAAATCCCTATTAAACTTCGAGCGTGTCATCAAACCATGACTTACGCTTTATTTATAAAACAGTCGGGTGTTATTGCGTGCGTCGTGCAACGAAGGTCGTAAGCTGATACAATAGCTCAAGGGTATCAAGGGCATATTGATGCTGCAACGTATTTAAACACGCTTGGGCTTCCTCTAGTAAGGTTTCTTGATACGCCTTGGCTTGTTCAAGCCCTAACACTTTGACATAAGTCCATTTATTTTGTGCTTCGTCTTTCCCGGCAGTTTTACCTAAAGAGGCTGTTGACTGGGTGCAGTCTAAAATATCATCACTCAGCTGGAAGAGAAGCCCCAAGCAGCGTCCCCACTGATGAAAAAGCTTCGCAACAGGGTGTGTCTCAGCCTCTTTGGGCCATAATCCAGAAGCAACCCCTAACATCACGGAAGCCTCTATTAAAGCACCTGTTTTCATACGATGAATCCACTCTAAAGTCTGTACCCCATAGAGTGCTTCAGAGGACAAAAGCTCCGTACTAGAGGGTACTTTCCCCAGTGACATATCAAAGTACTGTCCTTCAATAAGCCCAGGACCTATCATCGCAGTGGTCAATGTTTGCCCACCCCACAGACGTAACCCTATCGGCATAGACTCTTGATGTAAGATATGATGCAAGGCAAATGTTTGCAAGGTATCCCCAGCTAAAAGAGCCTCCCAGTCTGAGAATTGTTTATGAACCGTAGGAAGTCCTCGACGTAAGTCGTCATTATCCATACAGGGAAGGTCATCATGGGCTAAGCTAAAGGCATGGACACTCTCAAGAGCAATCCCGAAATGAAGGGCATACTCCAGACCCTCCTGAGAGGCGCGTAATGCTTGAGCTACACTATACGCTAAGAATGGTCGGAAGCGTTTACCTGGAGAAAGCAAGGTATAGCGTAAAACGTCATGATACCGTGCCATGAGCGGTGAAACGGAAGTATGCAACTGTGGCAGACACTGCAAAACGTGCTGCTCTGTCAGAGTGGTAAGTGCCTGCTCTAAGTGACGAGAAAACAGGTCTTGAAAAGAAGCCAACACAGTCGACATGGACAAGGGTGTATCACCAGGCATCTCATGACCCTCCTGTGGCAACAGACTTTTTCCTGTAGAGAATGGGTGAGACCCCAAAGACTCTGAATTCATACGAAACATGATAGACACTTCCTAACCAAGAACGTCCTTACACCGACAAGACTCACAATAGTACTACTATACGCTATGCGGTATACAAAGAACCATAAAAGAAGAAAGATTACATGAAAAAACCCCTCTTTCTGAAGTAATCTCATAAAGAGGGGTTTGCGATTCCTGGGATTCGAACCCAGGACCTATCCCTTAAAAGGGGAGTGCTCTACCACTGAGCTAGAATCGCATTAATTACAAGGGAATAAAACCTATTAAAGGAATCAAACGTGCTAGCTACATAATAAAAGGTATCAAGGACATACCACAGTGTCAACTGCATGTTAAACAGAACACCTCCTGGAACCATAGTGCATCAACGACCCATATCTTACGATACCCGTTTTCACCCACTTCAAACCACCCATCATCAGGGTGTTTTCATGCTATGCTGGAAGCATTGAGAATATAAAACCATCAAGGCATTTTAACGTGTTTCTCACCTCTCTCTGGGTTCGTATTGTTGAAACATAAACTTATAGCCCATTTCACACCATGCTCAATTTAGGCTCTTCCACCAAATCAAAACATGTCAAGCCATTTGAACCCTCTAAACGAGGTGCCATGCCCAAAGTGGCACTTGTGGGGTGTGGTTACTGGGGGAGAAATCTTGCTCGCAACTTTCATCATCTTGGGGCATTGGTTGCCGTATGCGACCCTTTTCCTGCAGCAAAGGCTTGGGTTGAGGAAACATTTGGCTCTCAAGTCATCGTCGAACCCTCATTAGAGAAGTTATTAAGTCATACAACGTTAGATGCTCTTGTCATTGCCACTCCAAGTGAAACCCACCACGATATGGTTGCAAAAGCCATTGAAGCAGGGAAACATGTTTACGTGGAAAAGCCCTTCACGGTCAGTAGCGATACAGGCAGAGACCTCATTGCCCAAGCCAGAGAACGAGGACTCATTCTGATGGTAGGTCATTTACTCATGTACCACCCTGCTGTCTTTAAGCTCAGAGCATTTATTAAACGGGGACATTTAGGCACGATTACCATGATAGAAAGCACCCGCCTGAACTGGAATACCAAACGAGCAGATGCAAACGTACTATGGGATCTTGCACCCCATGATTTATCACTGGTAAGCTATATTGCAAACGCCCAAGCAGGACGAGTGATTACTGCCACAGGTGTGAACTCTCAAGGTCACCCTGATGGCAAAATTGACATGGCAGACATGTGGGTAACACTAGAGCCTGAAACAACCTTTGACCCTGAAGATCTTTTTAAGGAACAAGCCAACACCCCTATTATCAGTCGGATACAGGTTTCATGGGCCTATCCTGTGAAGCAAGTCCGCTTACTCGTGCGTGGCACAAAGGGTTCTGTTTTATTAGATGATACACAAAGTGCAGACAAAAAACTGATGTGGTATCCAGCCGAAACACCTCAAGAGGGAACCCCCTTAGATATTCTAGGCGTAGAACCCTTAAAAGTAGAATGTCAGCACTTCCTCAATACCATTCAGGCAGGCACCCTCCCTAAAAGTGACGGAGAGAATGGTGTCTATATCGTTGATATTATTGAGTCTGCACTTGCAATGATGGCTCTTTAAGAGCTTATGTTACTCACCTGAAATAGAAAATCTCCAAAACTTCGGATACCAAAACATGGTACAATTATCTTTGATGTCCAGTGCATTATCACACAAACAAAACCACTCTTTGGCTGACCAACACTATCCCTTCACCTTCATTGATTTGTTTGCAGGCATTGGTGGATTTCATCAAGCTCTCCACTCATTGGGTGGTCAATGTGTGTTTGCTTCAGAAAAAGACCCTTTTGCACGTCAAACCTATCTTGCAAACCATTCTATTGACCCAGACTGGTTTAACGAGGATATTCGGACTTTATCACCACACGCTATTCCTAACCATGAGATTCTTTGTGCAGGATTTCCCTGTCAACCCTTTTCACAAGCTGGTTTAAAAAAAGGATTTTCAGATGGCGATTCCTCTGAGCGAGGTAACTTATTTTTCTGTATCCTCGATATCCTTGAGGCTAAACGTCCTATAGCATTCATTTTAGAGAACGTCAGACATTTAATACAACATGATGGAGGGCATACTCTTTCAACTATCCTCCATCATTTAAACGCTTTAGACTATGAAGTATCCTACAAAGTCTTAAAAGCATCCGAATTTGGTATTCCGCAACATCGTCCCCGAGTTTTTATTGTTGGGTTTGACAAACGCCAAATTGCAACACATACCAAATTCACCTTCCCCTCTCCTGTACCGTTAACACAAACCATGTCTGACATTTGGGAGGAGGAGTGTCATAAAGAAATAGGCTTTACGTTACGTGTAGGAGGTAAAGGATCTGGACTAGAAGACAGAAGAAATTGGGACACGTACCTTGTCAATGGGAAAGTAAAGCGCTTAGGTATTCCTCAAGCTAAAAAAATGATGGGCTTACCAGAAACCTTTCACTTCCCCGTAAGCCACACTCAAGCTATGAAGCAACTAGGCAATAGTGTATGTGTTCCCGTGGTCAAACACGTGGCTCAGCAAGTGCTTGGCTATATAGAAAGAAATCATAGAAAAGGTGATACGGTGGGTACAACTTTCAATAAAGGTGAATGGAGCGAATTAATTCCTTTTATTTCTTTGCTATTAAACCCTATTTTAAATTTTGGCAATATTAACGGAGAGAATCTCAATAACGAACACGTTGTAGTTTATGAAATAGCAAACCCCAATAGTCCTTTCAAATATCAGTTAAAAGATGCTATCATCAAAGTCATTAATTTAGAGGGGTTCGTTTATTACGAGGCTCCTATTTCTAGTATTGTCAGCCCAGATATGTTAGATGCTTTGCTTGAGTCCATAAGACACGCAAAAGGTACATTTGAAATATCTCATCTCAAACCCTTCATGGAAAAGCTTAACTTACAAAAGTTCAAAAGTAATAACCTGTTGAAAAGTGACTTAACCCTCTCTTTTAAAACAGATCAAGATCACTACCCTTATCAAGGCCTTGGTATTAAATCCTATCTTGGTGGCTTACCCACTTTGCTCAACGCATCATCAGCAACAAACTTTGTTTTTGAAGTACAAAATTTCAAGGGAGTATTGGATGATATTAATAAGATTAATACTACCCATAAAATCAAAGACCGATTGACTGCGTTAAAAAACCAAGGAGCAATTTTAAATTTCATCGGATGTGAAAACACGATTCATCACGAAAACTTACGTAAAGTTGATTCAGATATGCCTAAAATACTCAGTAAAATCTTACTGGATTATTACCACGGAAAAGCTACTTATTTTAGAGACTTTCAAATGTCATCACAAGAAATATGTCGTCTAAAAGATTACCTTAAAGCAGTACTACTAGGATTATTTGCAAACAAAGCATGGGATGGACACTACAGTGCAAATGGTTGTCTGTTAGTCAAAAAATCTGGTAGCCTTGTATTGTATCACGTCATCAAAGACGCAATACTAAAAGAATATCTATGGCAGCATACCAAACTAGACACCCCTTCTTCAACACGACATCGGTTTGGGACTCTCTACCAAGAAGATAGTGGAAAATATTTTATAAAACTGAACTTGCAAATTAGAATGACCCCTTAAAAGACATTATCTCTTACACATGAAAGATTCAATACAACCTGCCCCTCTACATTCAGCACTCAGTATGAAGCCGTCTTGGCTTAAAGTAAAACTACGTACCCATGAGCCTTGGTTACAGGAAATGAAACGCCACGTAAAAAGCCAAAGGCTTAGCACCGTGTGCGAGGAGGCTCAATGCCCCAATTTAAGTGAATGCTGGGCAGGGGGTACCGTCACCCTCATGCTTATGGGAGACACCTGCACGAGGGGGTGTCGGTTTTGTCACATAAAAACGGGAAACCCCCATGGCTGGTTAGACACCGAGGAGCCTGAAAAAGTTGCCCAGATGGTGGCTCAAGGTGCTTGGGACTATGTGGTACTTACTGTGGTGAATCGGGATGACCTGCCTGATGCAGGAGCAAGCCATATCGTTAAAGTGCTTGAGGCCATCCGCCTCGCCGCGCCCCACACCCGTATTGAAACCCTACTCCCTGATTTCAATGGAAAGGTCGAG
>JBJTUH010000012.1:0-4778 GCA_046080605.1 Vampirovibrionales bacterium | reverse complement strand
AAACCCCTTTTCATATTGACCGCCGCAGCGACATTACTGAGCCAAAATCCATTTGGGTGAAAACGTTTTCTAATGAAACCTACCCTTCCAAAGCACACCCCACCACAGTGCATAATCAAGAAACCACCATCGGGATTTTTCTAAGAAGTGATAATGACTTAGAAGACGCTCACGGTAAAGCCATTCCTGGTAAAACCACCCATGATGCTGACTCTACCATCTTGGTTGCTCCGTTGGCGTATTTAAGTTCTCAGCACGCCCATGAAAAATATTACCAACCTTGGCAAATACAACAAGTTCAAAAAGACCTTTATTCCGCCTACCTTCAAGAGGTACGTGGTAAAGACTATCCTTTATCAACAGGGATTGCAAATGATAAAGTTGCCATGCCTAAAGAAAAAGCACAAGCAGAAGTCGCAGAGCTTGAACTACGAGATGCGACCCAAACGCAAGACCGTGCCTATTTAGAAATGGGCCCTAGCAGCAAAGAGGCGGCTCTTGCCATGTCATTAAGCGTACTACACGAAGCCCATCACCAGAAAACAGGAAAGCCCACCGTTGAAAAAGTGGTTACTTTAGGGGATGGCAATAATGATATCGGGATGCTTACGGCAGATAAAGTCGTGTTATACAAACCCAGTAAAGCGGGTTCTGACCATTGGGAACCCATGAAAGAGCATCCTGTGGAAGTATACGGGGTGGCATTAGGTCATAATGCCAAAGTGCTTAAAACACTCACCCAAAAACAATATGAAGGGCTTGCCAAACAAGGAAAGTTTATTCATAGCGTACAAGGCGAGCCTCCTGAAGTGCTAAAAGACAGTATGGCGAAGGTGGTTCAAGTACAGCCTGATAGTAGCGAATGGGCTGCGGGGATTCAAACCATGAAAGCTCTCAGTATTTTGGCGTAGTACGTATGGCTTGAGACTCCCCCTACTCAAATGGCTTGGCAGGGGGAACATGCGAAAAAAGGAATCAACGTTACGAGGAAGGCGTAGCCGAGGTGTCTTGTGTCTCAGAGCTTTGAAGAAGCTGATATTGTTGCATCACAAACTGGGCAAGTTGTTTCTGAACATCAACGCCTTGAGCTGTACTATGTTTATTAGATACTGTTAGCTAATTATTAAATTTATGCTATGGTGATGATGAAAGGAGTTTTCATCATGAATAAAAGACATTATCCGATTACCGAAGAGTTTTTTAACGAGCATATCAACGCCTTGATTGTCAGCCATTATTCCCGTGCGGGTCGCCCGCAAACAGTGAGTAATTATCAGGTTTTTTGTGCGATTCTTTATGTTTTACGCACAGGGATTTCTTGGCGTGATTTACCTGAATGTTTTGGGTATTGGCACACGATTTACCTGCGCTTTAAGAAGGGGAGCGACCGAGGTGTCTGGTGGAATATTTTACTTAAACTGCAACAAGATAAAAAATTGACAATGAATGTGGTGATGCTTGATTCCACCACTGTTAATGTCCACCGCCATGGCGGTGGCTTAAAAGGGGGCATCAAAGCAAGGGCATAAGCGTTGCTGGTATCACAACCAAAATCCATATGGTTATCACATTGGATGGCCATGTTGTTGAAATCATGCTCAGCAACGGCAATACGCATGATGTCAGCGTGGCACAAGAGATGTTAAGCGATGTCTTTTGCTGCACTGTTTTGGCAGATTGCGGTTACGACTCTGATCGCTTTCGGGACGCACTGAGGGCGCAAAATAATGACCCACACATCCCAAGCCGAAAAAACAGAAAAATCAAACCTCAATATGATAAAGACCTATATAAAAAACGAAAAATCATCGAAATAAAATTCGGAAACACCAAAGAAAATAAGCGCATTGATACAAGATTTGACAAAAGCGACCTCGTATACCTTGCCTTTATCTCCATGGCATGTATTAAAAATCTCCTAAATATCATAATTAGCTAACAGTGTCTACCCTCTTTAGACGCTTTGCCATCCTCTAGCATGCTCATAAGCTGTTTCATGGGGTCAAACCCACCTTGGCTCCCTCCCATAAAGGGGAGTCCGCTCATGCTAGGTGGCATCCCCCCGTCAAACCCTGGTGGTGGACCCTGAAGTTTAAACCCACTCGCTTCAAGGTCTTTAATGGAGAGTTTACCATCTTCGCCCGCAATGCTGTCAAAGTTGTCAAGGAGTCCTTGAAGTGCTTGAGGAGGTTGTTTACCCGTTAGCTTACTAAGATTCTGAATATCTTTTTGAATATCCTCTTTGGACAAAGAGACCTTTCCATCTTTAAAGTCCTTCATCTGTTGCATCTTTGCCTGCATGTCTTGCATCATTTGCGACATATCAGGCATTTGGCTTCCGATACGCATCATCATAAGGCACCCACTTTCTTAACACTCAAGGAACAACTGATCGCACCACGCACACAACCCAGGACCATGTCTCCCCTACCTATGCTCTATGCCTAGTAGACATGAATAGAGCATCCCTACGGGACACAATAAAAGACTATAATATTTTTTTATTCTTTTATTATCAATAAGAGAAACTTCCTCTTGACATAGGAGAACCCTCACAGAGAAGATTCACTACCCAAGGCTTGAGAGGGTAATAATGACAACTGAACAGGCAAGCATCCTTGAGCCTGAGAACCCTTTACACGTCGTTTTACATCAGAACGTCGCGCGATACGAGAACCCGTATGCTTTTTCAAAATCTGTGCCGATGCCTCAGCATGAGGCACCTCTTTTCGCAACGCATAAAGCTTGCTCGCTGCGGCATGACGGGCGGTTGCTTCTTCCACAATAGGAGGAGGGTACCCTTCTGGTGGTATTGGAGCAAGCCAAGGCGTATGAATATAGGCTTCAGGGAGGTCCATAAGTTCAGGTACCCACTGCTTAATAAAAATGCCCTGAGGGTCGTGGTCAATACCCTGTTTAATAGGATTATAGATTCTTAGCGTATTGACACCTGTCGTTCCTGACTGCATTTGCACTTGCGGGTAATGGATGCCTGGTTCATAGTCAATGAATAAGCGTGCAAGATGTAACGCAGGCTCTCGCCAAGGTAAGTCTAAATGATAGGATGCAAAACTCATCACCATGGCACGCATTCTAAAGTTAAGCCATCCTGTCGCTTTCAAAGCACGCATGCAGGCATCTACCATAGGGTAGCCCGTTTGTCCTTTTTTCCAAGCTTCTAAGCACTCAGCAACATAGGCTCGTTGCTGTAACGTACGGTAAGCAGGATGAAGGGTCTCCCATTCAAGACGAGGTTCATCTTCAAGTTTTTGAATAAAGTGACAATGCCATCTTAAACGATTTAAAAACGAGCGCAAGGCTCTTTTCCACAGAACCTCATGGCTTCCATACGCATTGAGCTGTGCCTGCGTTGCTTGAAACACTTCACGCACTGAGAGTACACCAAACGCAAGATAGGGTGAAAGCCTTGAGCAAGCGTGATACGCAGAAACAGGGGATGACATCGCCTTGGTGTACTGCTCACCACGTTGCGTCAGGAAAGTTTGTAGGGTATACCACGCAAGGTCTCGTGTTCCTTCTGGAACGTGCTGACACCCATCCTCATGCAGTCCTAATGCCTCGGGGGTAGGTAGTGTTTGCTGGCATGCTTCAAGTATCGCTTGAGAGGTCTGAAGGGTTTGTAACCCTAATGCCATGGCAGGTGCAGGAGGAGGCTCTGGTATCAGGGGCTGTTTCATGGTGGTATACCATAACGCTCCCCATGCGTTACGGCATTTGAGTTGACGCACAATCCCATGATGCTGGCTCTCATACCAAGGAATAGCACGTTCCTTGAGCCATGCTTTGACCTGCGTATCTCGGGCATACGTCCAGCCATTCCACGTTTCTTGATGTGACCATACACCCGCAATAGGCACAGCTTCATGAAGCGTCCGAAAAACCTCTTGTGCCTCTCCTACCTTCAGCGTGAGTACATACCCTAGGGCATGTAAACGTCGTGCCAATGAAACAAGGCAACTTTGTAGAAACCGATACTGCCGATAACTCATATCGGGTTGTTGCCACAAGGAAGGCTCTACAATATACAAACAAACAAGCTCATGGTCTGGAGCTTCTTGGCACCGAGCGATCGCTTCAAAGAGAGGAGCATGGTCGGTGGTACGTAAGTCTCGCTTAAACCATACAATGTAGCGCATGAGCCTTGTATCCTGTGGCACGACTCGCTTAGAAGGGCATCCAACGCTTTAAAAAAGGCACAAAAAAACCAAGGGCTTCAGGGAGACTTGTATAAAACAACCACTCACACTTAACACGCTTGGTTTTTTTGATTCAAAGAACATCATTAGACAAACGCCTGAATGATGGCGGAGAGGGGGGGATTCGAACCCCCGTCGGGTTGCCCCGAACAGACGTTCCAGGTCTGCACCATAGACCACTCGGACACCTCTCCAACTGGGAAAGTACACTCATACTAGTACGCTGAACGGGCAAAAGTCAAGCTAACGTCAAGCGTTTAAGGCATGCTTGTTTCAGATATAGCCTATCACAGGTCTCTATTTTTTTAGGACAACCCGCCATGGAAGCATCACTCTGGATAGGATAGACTTGAGATAAGGGCGGTTGCCATGCTAGGATAAATGCTTCCCTGATGACCTTGAGGCGATCGCTTGACGTGTTTAGTGACAAGCGTAGGGAATGGCTTTTTGGGTCGTGTTGATGGTTTGGTTTGCTTAGAGATTGATAGCACCGTCATGATGTATTTTACGCCTACCTGGATTGTAGAAAATGTGTCTCATATTGACCCTCTTGCTTTGCAC
>JBJTUH010000011.1:0-10053 GCA_046080605.1 Vampirovibrionales bacterium | reverse complement strand
GGCGGTAACAATAAGAAAAAGTAGATGAAACCGCGTATGTACTAATGTTGCCAGCTCTGACAGCCATGGCAATAACCAAAATTATATGGGCTAATAATGAGGAGATACCGCCATGGCCGCAGCAATCGTTCAATTTATCCGTAAAACCCCACGTGCCTCGTTGAAGGCATACTTTGATGAAAAGCCCCATCCAGTTGCGCAGCTGGTTGATTGGGATGATGAAAAAGCCGATCCGGTCAAACCGCTGCTAAAGGCAGTTGATGAAATGACGGATACGGAGCTGGCAATGCTCAAAATTGATGCGGATCGTATCCATGAAATGACTGATGAGATTGGCCAGCGAGCTATCTTCTCAGTAGTTTCTGATGACGATATCGACACCTACCTAGCTCTCGAAAGCGCCCATGACCGGGCGCTTTTCGTTTTTCTGAGAAACCCAAATGCGTTTAGGCACGCGGAAGATATCCGCTATGCCGATGAATACCGGAAAGGACGCATGTGGGATGGCTTCCTTGGCCCGATTGATCTGCCAGTGAGCCGTGATCGTCAGCATGTGGCTGAATTTGAAAAGAAGGTAACTGACTATTTTCGTACCGGTGGCAAACTCAAGGTCGAGATTTTCAACCGGACCCGTTCCGACCTAGAATATGATGCCGTTGATCTCGTGCAAATCATGATTTACCGTGAAGGATTGCCAGATAGCTATTTGGCTTTTGAGAATAACGATCTGGTTATGAAGGTGCGCCGTCCCGTTAATGAAATGGTGCTCACTTATGAAGCCAAAACCGGTGCCATTGAAGTGATTGCAGATGGAAAAGAATGCCGGGAGGAATTAGTTAAGCTATTTTCTGCGACTCTGTTGCAAAGTCCTCTGGATGAAGCGCAGCGCGTTCCGCTAAAAAAATACGATATCTCAAAACTGCTCAATGCCTATGATTTCCCTACTGATCCTGAAGATGGAATTGAAATCGTGAAAGTGATGATGCTGGAGCTCAAGCCATATGACAATGGTAATAAGGTCAGACTCACTGTCACAGCCAAAGAAAACAAAACCATTCACGTAATATCCCGGGAATGGTTTTCTACCCACAACCCATTGCAAACTGGTTTTGTGGCGGCCAAAGCCAAGCTATCTATTCGGTTCAAGCCGGACAGCATTGATCGCCGGGGTAAAACATTGCCAGTTGAAATCGCATGGCCTAATGGGTGTGACCTAAAAGGCAAAACCACCAAGGAGCAGCTCATTGGCGATAAATATCTCAAACGTTGGGGACTGGTGGAAGAAATCTAGTGGCTGCATCCAAAGATATTATAACAGCGCTATGCAGAATTGTTGATAGCCCAACATCCTCTATCAATGGGCAGAATTTAACCGAATATTTCGGGGCAATAGGGCGTAGCCTGATTAATATGGGCGCACTGAAGGCGATAGCACATCGCAGTGATACTGAGAGTATGTGTGACCATGATGGTAAATCAGTCGAAGTTGTGAGGCATGATGGAAAGAATTGTTATTTCTCGCCAACGGCTGGTTGGGTTGAGGTGCCTACGGAAGCTCTCCACCTATACAGCTTTTGTCCCAACTGGCTTATTTCCAATTTCAAAGCTGCGTTAGGGATTGCTGATCATGTTGAAGCTCGGGCCATATCTGAAAATGATGCGTGGAGCCTTGGCAGCGCATGGCTCAAGCATGCCAAACATCCGATTATTTTGGTAACACAGCTCCGAAAAGAGCATGTGTTCGATGCTGTGCGGGCTTATTTGACAGAACACCATATGCGAACACCGGCATTAGTAATTGCTCTCGATCATCAACTCCCACCCCATGCCCAGCTACCATCACAGAACAGGTGCGTCACTTTGATAGATGCCCTTAACCGGAATGATAAGATGTTTTCACTCAATATTGATTATCTGGCAGAAATGATGGGGGCCAGCATACAACAGCAAGGATTTAGCAGCGGGTATCGTGCAGCCTACATCAATGGCCAAGAATACACTTTCAGCAAGACGCAGGCGGAGGCCATAGAAGTGATGGACAAGGCTGGAAAACCAATGCACCAGAGCGAAATTCTGGCTGAAACTAGTTCATCTCAGGAGCGCTTGATCGGAGTGTTCCGAACGAAAGGCAAAACGCACCCCGCATGGGACGTTGTTATAGTCGGAGATGGCAGAGGTAACTACCGTTTAGAATACTAGACCTCTCTCTTTAGCGCACACAAGGTCTCGGACATGCTCCGGAGCCTTTTTTATTCTCACTTTTTTCATTTCACACAGATTTTCACACACCTGACACACACAGGCACACACCTGCCGGATGCCATGCTGCTCGCAGTTATTCACTGCAACCAAAGGAGTTTCGCATGGACAAACCTTTCCTCAACCAAATCGACCTTTCGCGTCGCTGGGGCATCTCTGCTCGCACATTAGAGCAGTGGCGCTGGCGCGGTGAAGGCCCCCCCTTCGTCAAAATCGGATGCCGCGTGCGCTACCGCATCGAGGATGTGGAGCAGTACGAGCAACAACACATCCTGACCTGCACCGGTCAGACCATCCCATCCAACACAGACGAAACGACAAAATCACAGGGGGAAACCAATGTTTAAACCCACATTACAAAAACTCATTAAAGACAGTTACTACGCCCAGCATATCCCAGCGTTTATTCGCATACCCGCGCTGGGTGCCATTACTGAGGAAACCACGAAGCCTGTGTCTGAGGCGACACTGGATGATCTGGCGTTTGCCGCGCAGGCACTTGATCAGGAAAGCAGCGTCATTCGCCGCAGAGAGATGGCCATTAAGGAGCTTTATAACGAAGCCCGCAAACATGGCGCACTGGGTTCAGAAAATATCATTGATGCACTGTCCCGCAAGGCAGGTGCGCAATGAGCCTGCCAATTATCTCCGCCGATGAACGCCTGAAAGAAAGCAAGGGCATTAAAGGTTGTATTTTCGGGCGTTCCGGGATCGGCAAAACCTCTCTTTTGTGGACACTTTCTGCCGAAACGACCCTGTTTTTTGACCTAGAAGCCGGCGATCTGGCCATTGAAGGATGGCGCGGTGATACCATTCGCCCACGCACCTGGCAGGAATGCCGAGATTTCGCTGTGTTTATCGGCGGCCCCAACCCGGCGCTACGCGATGATCAGGTTTACAGTCAGGCTCATTTTGAAGCCGTGTGCCAGAAGTATGGCGAAGCTCGAGGCCTTGACCGCTACGAGACCGTTTTTATCGACTCAATAACGGTCGCAGGGCGGCTTTGCTTTCAATGGTGCAAGGGGCAGCCCCAGGCTTTCAGCGATAAAACGGGCAAGCCAGACACCCGAGGCGCTTACGGCCTGCAGGGTCAGGAAATGATCGGCTGGCTGACCCACCTGCAGCACACCCGTGGCAAGAACATCTGGTTTGTCGGCATTCTTGACGAAAAGCTGGACGACTTTAACCGGCGGCATTTTGTTCCCCAGATTGAAGGGTCAAAGACCGGCCTCGAATTACCCGGTATCGTCGATCAGGTGATCACCATGGCGGATATTCCTGCCAGTGAAGGCAAGTCTTTCCGCGCCTTCGTCTGCCACACTCTGAACCCATATGGTTTCCCAGCCAAAGACCGGTCCGGACGACTGGAACAAATCGAAGAACCCCACCTTGGCAGACTCATGGAAAAGCTGAAGCGACCGGCCGCATCGCGCTCGGCGCAGCTCACTTATGCCCTGCCACCCCAAGAACAAGGAGAGAAAGCATGAGCTGGAACGATTTTAACGCCGCTGACACCCAGCAGGAATTTACGCCCATCCCTTCAGGTACGCTGGCCAAGGTACGCCTAACTATCAAGCCGGGTGGCTATAACGATCCTAGCCAAGGCTGGACGGATGGCATGGCCACGCACAACGCCCAGAAAGGAACAGTCTACCTTTCCTGTGAGTTCGTTGTGCTGGAGGGACAGTACGCCCGCCGTAAAATCTGGACGAACATTGGTCTGTACAGCCCATCAGGGCCGAATTGGGCGAACATGGGACGCTCTATGATCAAGGGCATTCTGAATTCCGCCCGGGGCATCAGCAACAAAGACAATTCTCCCCAGGCACAGAAAGCCCGATGCATCCATAGTCTGGCAAATCTCGATGGTATTGAATTCCTCGCCAAAATCTCCTTGGAGAAAAATCGGGACGGCGAAGCCAAGAACGCCATCAATTATGCCGTAACACCTGATCACAAGGATTACGCCAGCTTGATGGGCGGCATCGCTGCTTCTCCTGCTCAGGCACCAGCCGCAGCACCCAAAACTAACCTGCCGTCTTGGGCACAGTGAGGGGGCGGTATGTTACTCAGACCAAGACAAAAAGAGCTGGTTCAAAAATCGGTCGCCGCCCTTGAAGAACACGGTAACACCCTGGCGGTGGCACCAACCGGTGCAGGCAAAACAATTATGCTGTCCGCAATCATCGGTGAAATGTATCGCAAGAAGGCTGTTACCGCCTGTGTTCTGGCGCATAGGGATGAACTGACCGAACAGAACGAAAGTAAGTTCCAGCGCGTCAACCCGGGGATTTCCACCGCTGTTTTCAATGCCACGATCAAGTCATGGGCGGGAAACGTCACCTTTGCGATGGTGCAGACCCTGTGCCGTGAACGCAACCTTGATGCCATGCCGCCGCTGGATATGCTGGTTATCGATGAAGCGCACCATGCCAGAGCGGACAGCTATGTGCGCGTTATTGAGCGTGCCAAAGAACTAAATCCGCATCTGCGTCTCCTCGGCATGACTGCCACCCCAAACCGGGGCGACAAAAAGGGATTGCGCCCCATTTTTTCCAACGTGGCGGATCAGATTACCGTCAAGGAACTGATTGCATCTGGCCATCTTGTGCCACCCCGCACCTTTGTGATGGATGTCGGTGTCAACGACCAGTTGGGCAAGGTGCGAAAAACCGCCCTCGATTTCGATATGAACGAGGTTGCCGCCATTATGAACACCTCGCCGATTAACGAGGCCGTGGTGGCACACTGGAAAGAAAAAGCCGGTGACCGCAAAACCGTGGTGTTTTGCTCGACTGTCCAGCACGCCTTTGATGTAGCGAGCAGCTTTAATACCGCCGGGGTCAGCGCCGTTTGCGTGCACGGCGTGATGTCAGAACATGAACGTGCTGACACCATTGCTCTTTACACCCATGGCCATGCTCAGGTGATTGTCAATGTCGCGGTATTAACGGAGGGCTGGGACTACCCACCCACCAGTTGTGTTGTTCTCCTCAGACCAAGCTCCTTTAAATCCACCATGATCCAGATGGTGGGACGCGGCCTGCGCACTGTTGATCCCATCGATCACCCGAATATCGTTAAACGCGACTGTATCGTTCTCGATTTTGGCACATCGTCGTTGATTCACGGCTCCCTAGAACAGGAAGCCAGTCTTGAAGATCAGGTATCAGAGGGCGATACGCCTATTAAGGAATGCCCAGAATGTGAGGCCAGTGTGCCGATTGCCGTGCGGGAGTGTCCGTTGTGCGGGTACGTCTGGGAAAGCACTTATGGTAGTAAACCAGCGGCCTCCGCCGACTTTGTCATGACGGAAATTGACCTGCTGGGGCGTTCCAATTTTCTCTGGTGCGATCTGGATAACCACGACCGCCAGTTCGTCGCCGCTGGATTTAATGCCTGGGCGGGTGTGTTCCTGAAAGACGGTGATTGGCATGCCGTTGGTGCAAAAAATAAGGAAAAACCGCGCTTACTGGCATCAGGGGAACGACTGGTGTGCTTTGCTACCGCCGATGACTGGCTGAATCTGTACGAAAACGAGAGCACGGCACACAAAACACGCAGTTGGCTGCATCAGCCAGCAACCGAGCGTCAGCTTCAATACCTGCCGCCAGCGTATCGTCATGACTACAACCTGACCCGTTACAAGGCATCCGCCATGATGACCCTGCAATTTAATCGGCAGGCCATTATGAGTGCGATCCATAACGGCAGGGTGGCAGCATGATTGACCCTACCGATTACGAGAAAGCCGCCATGGCGCACGTGCTGACACCGCTTGGTGAGTATGTCGCGGAAATTGGCATGCGCCGAGCGTTCCAAGATCTCAGTCGTGATGAGGTCCTCACCCTGATTGAGGTGGTTGTTAGCGCCTATCAGGAAAAACTGCTTGAGGGCAGCGATGAGGTGCCTTTCTAATGCTGAATTTCAATCATCGTCCTACCTTTGCTGAGAAACTGAACCAGCACATTGATGACGCTCTGCAACGGGAGCGCGCCAGCCAGAACGAACGGGATTATCTGGGTGCCTCAAGGCTGGGTGTGGCGTGTGACCGTGCGCTGCAGTTCGAATTCCTGCATACCCCGCGCGATGACGCGTTCAGTGGTCAAGTCTTACGGATATTTGCTGCCGGGCATGTTTTTGAGGATCTGGCGGTACGATGGCTGAGGCTGGCGGGGTTCGAGCTGTTCACCAAGCGCCGCGATGGTCAGCCTTTCGGGTTCTCGGTGGCGAGTGGCCGCATCCGTGGCCATGTGGATGGGATTATTAATAATGCGCCAGATGATCTTGGCCTGTCGTTCCCGATGCTTTGGGAATGCAAGTCTCTGAATGCCAAGTCGTGGAAAGATACCGCCAAAAAAGGTCTTGCTGATTCCAAACCCATCTATGCCGCGCAAGTGGCAATCTATCAGGCCTACATGGAAGCCAGCGTGCCGGGAATTTCCAAGAACCCGGCGCTTTTTACCGCCATTAATAAAGACACGGCGGAAATCTATCATGAGCTGGTGCCGTTCGATGTGGCGCGTGCCCAGAAAGCCAGTGACAGAGCCGTCAGGATTTTAAAGGCGTCTGACCATCAAGAAATTTTAGCACGCTTTACCAGCGACCCTGAACACTTTGAATGCCGATTCTGCCCTTACCGTAAAACCTGTTGGGGGGATCAGGCGTGAACACAGGACTCGACTTTAACAGCGCAAAAACCCAGGACGAATATTCGCCCCAATCCGTCATGCCTGACATTGATGAGGTCAAAGGGCGCCTTCAGGGACAAATCAGACACGCACTTGCGTATTTGCTTCCTGCAGGGGTGTTTCGGCATGGCAAATTTTATATTGGCGATATCTACGGCAACAAGGGGGATAGCCTGGTTGTCGAGATTGCTGGCCAGAAAGCTGGGATGTGGCACGATTTTGCCACGGGCGATGGCGGCGATATTATTAGTCTATGGGGAGCCGTACATGGCTTGGATAGCCGTACCGACTTTCTAGAGATTATTGCCCAGATAGCGGATTGGCTGGGCGTTTCTAACGCCCCACGCAAGCGTGAAACGGATCTGGGTGCCCCTACCGCCCGCTGGGATTATCTCGATGTGGCAGGCAACCTGATCGCCTGCGTATACCGCTATGACACGGCAGACGGCAAAGAGTTTCGCCCATGGGATGTCAAAGCCCGCCGCCATAAAGCTCCTGACCCGCGCCCTCTGTATAACTGCCCTGGAATCGCCACCGCCAGCCAGGTCGTGCTGGTGGAAGGTGAAAAATGCGCTGATGCGCTGATTACTAGAGGTATCTGCGCCACCACCGCCATGAACGGTGCCAATGCGCCGGCCCAGAAAACAGATTGGTCACCGTTGCAAGGCAAACAGATTGTCATCTGGCCAGATAACGATGAGGCTGGACGAGAATATGCAGCCAGAGTCGTTGATGTTTTACCCTATCATAAAGTGCGCAGCATCGCGCTGTTAACACCGCCCCCCGATAAGCCTCTAAAATGGGATGCGGCGGACGCGCTGGCTGATGGTACAGACATTGACGCACTTATCGCCAGCGCAACGATTATCCCCATTGAGCGGCGCTCACCCATAGCTGCTTATGATGTGGGTACTCTGCTTGACGATGCATCGGATGTTCCGCCCGATCTGATTGCGCCCCGCATTTTGACACATGGTGGCCTCGGTGTGCTTGGTGGTGCGCCCAAGGTTGGTAAAAGCGACCTGCTGATCTGTTGGATGGCACACATGGCGGCAGGCTTGCCATTTCTGGGCATGACACCGCCCAGACCGCTCAAAATTTTCTATTTTCAGCTTGAAATTGGCTACCACTACCTGCGTGAGCGCCTGCGCGCCTTGTCTTTTGACGAAAAAGCCTGGCCGCTGGTGCGAAAAAATCTCGTCATTACGCCGCAGGTCAACTGCCTGCTCAATGAGCAAGGCGTTAGCAAACTGCGCGATACAATCCTGTGTTTTTTTGAGCCAGGCGAAGTCGATGTGATCGTCATTGACCCGCTGCGCAACGTCTTTGACAGCGGTAAAGGGGGGAACGAAAACGATAACACCGCCATGCTGCAATTCTTGCAGGAGCGTGTTGAATGCCTGCGCCAGATGGTCAATCCCATGGCAGGCGTGATCCTTGCCCATCATATCCGCAAAATTCAGAAAAAGCAGCTTGAAGAAGATCCATTTCAGGCACTTTCAGGCGCAGGGGCAATCCGCAGTTTTTATAGCTCTGGGATTGTGCTTTATCGACCGGACGAGCAGCAAAGTATTCGGCGCTTATGTTTTGAATTGCGCAATGGTGAGACTCCGCCAGCAAAGCATATCGATAAGATTAACGGCGAGTGGTGCGAAGTCGATATTGAGTCTGAACGCTTGGTCAACAAGCATTACGGCCAGCGCCTAGATGCAGAACGGCGGCGCAAACATGACCAGATTCTTGAGATTATCTTCGATGAGGGGCGCAAAGGCAATCTCTATACCGCCAGTCTGTTTACACAGGTGTGGGAGAACAAGGCCGGACTTGGCGGTCGTCACGCCATCCGCGACCGTATTGATGTTCTGACATCCAAGGGGTTCATCAAGTTCAATAAAGATGGAGCGGCACGTTCACGCAATGGTTTTCTCTGCGTTGAGGGGATGGAGATCCCCGGCGGCATAGAGCAGGTAGACACCGATACCGGCGAAGTTACAACGCCCTACAAACCTTTCCTGCCCACACATTATCGAAGCCCGTCTGATGGTGCGGTTTTGCCCATAGAAGACCCCTATGTGTGGATTTACCACGATGAGGTGACGGTATGAGCACCTTCGTCAAACTGAACCAGTTAGCGGGCAAACTGTCAAACTGCCGCAAACTGGAGTCTATGTTTTTCAATAACTTAAATCGCAATCCAGTTTGCCACGGCAAACTGCCCGTCAAACTGGGTCAACTGACCTTAAGAGCCGAGAAAATAAGAATTTTCAAGCGAAGTCCAGTTTGGGGTGTCCCTCCCACACATAGTGTGTGTGGCTTGACCCAGAGAGGGTCTGGCCACGCACACGTCTTTGAGGGGTGGAGCGATCCGTTTTTCCAATCATCAACACAGGAGGTACAATCGTGAATATTCTGGCTTTGGATTTAGGCACCATTACCGGCTGGGCACTGCGCAGCCGAAAGATTGTGAGTGGCACAGCGCATTTTAAGCCACGCCGCTTCGAGGGTGGTGGCATGAGATATTTACGTTTTGAACGCTGGCTTGAAGAAACGCATCAGGTTTGTGGCGGTGTGCAGGCTGTGTACTTCGAGGAGGTTCGCCGCCATCTCGGTGTTGATGCCGCACACACCTACGGTGGTTTCCTGAGCCACCTCACGGCGTGGTGTGAGAGGCACAGTATTCCCTACGCAGGCGTTCCAGTGGGTACCATCAAGCAATTCGTCACTGGCAAAGGCAATGCCAGCAAGGAAGCCGTCATCAAGGCTGTGCAGGCTTTAGGCCACAATCCTATCGATGATAACGAGGCTGATGCCCTTGCACTCTTGCACTGGGCAATTGCCCAGCATGGAGGCATCCATGGCTAAGAAGAAAAACAAGCACATCCTGCCCAATGGTATCTATGCTGATCTGGGAACACCGGAAACGCAGGCGCGGGTGATATTTGAACAGGTCAAGACCGATCTGGGCTACGCCAACCGCATCAAGGATCAGCGGCCCATTGATAAATACTACCGCTGGTACTGCGAGGACGAAGCCAAAGACATCGCGCCCGAGCATTGCCGAGGCCTCAACCACGACCAACACCGCATCGCCGACCGCCTTTAC
>JBJTUH010000010.1:0-6002 GCA_046080605.1 Vampirovibrionales bacterium | reverse complement strand
CCCGAGTCCTGTCATGGAATCGCCTGATACCTTAAACAATACGGTATCAGGATGGTCTAGGTTAAATGTTTCATCTAATGAGACCCGTCTTTCAATACTGGCTTCGGTACTGCTTGGAAGTCCTGCCCGAATAGGTGTATCAATCAGTGCCGCTCCAAAATAGGCGGGGTTGATAAATAAACGTCGGTTTTCTTCTAAAATAAAGCCATGAGCTTTAAACACTTTAAAATACTGCCACACCGAGTTTTTATGCTGAAAGCCAAAGGCTTTTGCAATCGTGTCCATACTGGGCAAGGGTTGCCTGCCATACGCATGTTTCAAAGCGTCAAAGAACTGGCTTTGCTTAGGGGTTAAGTAAGGGTGTAAAGGTGTTTGGAGCATCATAATCATGTATTATAGACATTTGTCCATAATAAATCAAGCTTTTTCTCAAACCTGTTGTAGCTTGTGGCTTAAATGGCAGGAGGCTCACCTTCTAAAGTACCTAATGAGGCACCTAAGCTAAAAGCCTCTTTGCGCATGGGAACCCAGTCATTCGGATGTTGAGACCACACATGGCTCTGTAGCTCTATTTGTACAACCTGTTGCGTCTTTGAAGCATCCTGTAAAAAAGGAAGCCATGTTTGAAGGGTCTGATAGGGATGGGTGAAAGCGTGGCTCAAGGTGTCCCATAACGCATGGGCAGACCTAGGCGTAGCGGTGGTATGGGGTGTTGTGAAAGTCCCCAGCCAAGAGGGTTGTGTGCTTGAAAGTCCCCAGTACCCTATCCACCGATAGTAAGGCACAGGGGTTTTACTGGATGAGGTCACAGCTCGCACAGGGTGTAGCACACACCGAATTTCACTGAAGGGTAACTCATAAAAGGCAGGGCTTCCGATGGGTGTTCCCTGTCCTAGAAGGGTTTCTTGATGTAGGGGGTAGCTCATACGTTGGACTTTAAGTCGTAAACGGAGCGTTTGTAAGGGGTATTTAGGGGGTGTGGTAAAGTAGAGTTCTACACCATATGGGAACAGTTTACGATAGTGTGCTAGTTCTGAGCTTTTGGGCTGAGAAGGCTTGAGGACATCAAGTGCTAATGAAGGTGCTACAGGACGTACCAAGACCAAGTTTTTGACCTCAAACCCTTGAAACTCCGCAGGAAGCACATGGGTAATGGTTGTGGCAGTGGGTTGGCTTTTTACAAAGGCTTGCTCAAGCAAAGAAAGCTCTGAGGAGAGTTGTTCAGATAAAGCTTTTTCTTGATACCCTAAGGTGGTACGGTAGTGTTGTAAGGCTTTTTTCAGAGGATAGTACCATAGTTTAGGATTTTCCTGATAGGCTTGCCGATACCAGCTGAGTGCATTTGACCAATGCCGCTGTTGGCGTTCCAAGTCGGCGAGTGTTAAGAGGTCTTGTAAGGTATGCTGATATTTAAGACGTTGTGCGTAGTATTTTACAAGGCTTGCGGCATCATGGGCTTTTTGTGCTTGAGCAATTAAAGACTGATAACAGGATAAAATCCTGAGTTCAAGTGCTTTTTGGTCTTTCATAGCCCGTACATAGTGTAGGGCTTGTTCGTACTGTAGTACGGCACGTTGCCACGAGCCTTGTTGTGAAAGTTCATCCCCCCACGTGGTATAAAGCTTGGTGATAATTGCTCGAAACTCTGGGTTTTGCTGATACTCTGGTTTTTGTGCCAAAGGCAACAGGGCAACCTCTGCATCACGGTAGCGTCCGTGTATCATGGCAAGGTTGGCACTCACAACAGCAGTGGTTAAGTCTGCTCCTACCTCTGTACTTTCACGAATTAAGGTGGCTTGACGAAAGGCTTGTTCTGCTTTGGGTAAGTTATGTTCCTCCAAATAGGCACGCCCTAAATAGAGGTAGCCTTCATAGTGTTTGGGGTTATGTGTAATGAGGGTTTCAAAGGTATTAATTGCCCAGGCTGTTTTGCCTTCTCGGTATAGTTGTTTGCCATGCTGAAAAAGGGCATCGTCATCAGAAAGTTTAAACGACAAAAACCCTGTAAAAATACAGGTTGCAAGTACCATGGCGGCAATCATGACCATCATGATTTGTTGCTTGGGGTCTTGAAGCCAAAACTTAAGAGGACGAAGGAGTTGACCGATGCCTCCTTGAGAGGTCATGGGGTACATTTTTTTAGAGGCACGTCCTGTGGCACGCAATGATTTTCCTGTACGCACGGCTTGCCGAGGAACTTTTTTAGGGTAGCGTGAAAAGGAAGCGCGTGAAAGCATAAAAGTCAAAACGATGAGCAAGCCAAGGAAAACGCAAAAAACACGGAGACAAAACGTAGGGTAAGATGTATCAAACAGAGGAGGTGACGCACCGTGTCTGAGCGAGGGCATCCAAGACAAAGATGATACGACGCTCTTGTTGGATCGCAAGCGCCTCAAAGATGTTTTTAGTATATCATGAGGAAACATGGAGAAGATACGTTTCTCTGCTTGATGGAACCCATACCCTAGGTGTCATGGCGTGTCTTCTTTGTTTTACTTTCCCTCTCATGCCTCTCACTCAGAGGAAATAGCCTTTGTCTTATGATGGTTCCGCACCTTAGTCTGTGGCAGAAAAGTGTTAAGGGCTTGAAGCACGTAAAAAACACGTTGGAGCTTTGGCTAGGTCAAACCATGTACCGACCCTTCTCGGCGTTTGCACCGAACGCTCAGGAAAGTGCTTGGTGGGAAAAACTCTTTTTTTGGCTCGTGTTCCTGCCAAGCAGTTTTTTGTATGGGTTTGCCATGCTCGCTTGGCATGGCTATTGGCAGCTCTATGCTTGTATGGTCTCTTCTTATCGCCTTACAAAGTCCCCTTTGATTCTTTCTATAGGGAACCTCACGGTAGGCGGAACGGGTAAAACCCCTTTCACGATTGCCTTAGCACAATGGCTCAGCACGCAAGGCTATCGGGTCGTGATTCTCACACGAGGGTATCGAAGCACCTCTCATCACCAAGAGGGGGGGCAGGGCATGGAGGCTTCTGTGCCTGTTCTTGTGACGCATCCCTCACAGGGGGATGAAGCTTACTTGATGGCAACCTCTTTGAAGCCATGGCAGGTACCTGTGTTATCAGGAAAACATCGTCTCAAGGGTATTCAGCTTGCAACCGACCACTATCATGCACAGATTATTTTAATGGATGATGCCCATCAGCACCGTAAGGCACCTAGGCATCTTAACCTTGTCTTGGTGGGGTCTCCCTCTCGTCCTTGGGGGAATGGGTTATTGCTTCCTGCGGGTCCCCTCAGAGAGCCTGTCTGGATGGGGTTACAGCGTACCGATGCACTGCTGGTCTCAGAAGAAACCCAAGCGACCACAAAGGCTTTGTCTTCTGTGTTTAAGGGGCGTACTACCACATTTACCCTCCCTAAGCCTCATACAGTGCTTACTTCTGTGGCACATGTCCCCTTAAGTTCAGACCTCCTTGCCAGCCCAGCCTTCTGGGCGAATGGTACCCTCGTTACCGCCATTGCTCGTCCTGAACGGGTGTTAGAAACCTATCAGGTGCTTGCCGCTCGTGCAACCTCTCAGCCTATTGCACCCAAGGCATGGGTGAGCTACCCTGACCACTATGACTACACCCCCGAAGAACTCTGGTCCTTTTTCACGCAGCCCGATGCACGGGTGTGTACGACAGAAAAAGATTGGGTGAAATGGCAAGTATTACTCCCTGAAGCCTATCATGTCCAAGTCGTACTGCTCAAGTATGAGCTTACGTTGCCTAAAGCCTTTACCGAGTGGTTAAGTCCTCTGTTACCTTCTGTGACAGACGCAACAGACAAAGAACCTTCACTTGGATGAACGCTTTGAGCGTGATAGGGTATACATACTTAGCCACTCACTCTGCCAAAAAGCAAAAAACTATTTTATGATGATGACCTTAGATGATATTCAAGCCAACCAAGACACACGTGGTCTTCCCCTAAAAGAAGTGGGTGTGAAACGTGTGAGGGTTCCTGTATACTTACAGAAAAAAAGTCTTTCTGGTTCAACGCCAACCCTTGAAACCCTGTTGATTCATGGTGGAGAGGTGTCATTAAGTGTCTCATTGCCCGCCCATGAGAAAGGAACACACCTTTCAAGGTTTATGATTTTATTGGAGCAATGGCGGGAAAAAGCACAACCTCTTAACGCACAGTTACCTCTCTGTGGGACTGAACTTTTGCAAGCACTCCAGGCTTCTTCGGGCGTGATTCGGTTTCAAGTCCCTTTCCCCATTGAGCGTCATTCTCCTGTCACACAGTTGGCATCAACCCTGATACAAGACATTGCTGTAGAGGCTCATGTGCGTTCAACCCCCCTCGGAGAGGTTGACATTACCAAGTTAGCACTCACGCTTGAAGTCCCCTGTGCTACCCTATGTCCTTGTAGTAAAGCCATTTCAGACTATGGCGCTCATAATCAGCGAGCCGTCATTCGGTTAAAAGTGGTCTTGAATCCGCACGCTCCTGAAGCATGGGAGTATCTTGTGGCACCTCAATCTCTGATTGAAGGGCTTGAGTCTCAAGCGTCTTGTGCGGTGTATCCTATTTTAAAACGCTTAGATGAAAAATGGGTCACTGAACGCCAGTACACCAATGCAAAGTTTGTGGAAGATGTGCTTCGAGATTGCATTTTATGGACACGCCACACGTTGGCACCTCATAGCCATGGCTTTAGCCTTGAGGTAGAAGCTTTAGAGTCTATCCATGCCCATAATGCGTGGTGTTACCACGAAGAAGGCATCTTATAACCAAGGCTTGAACTTCCTCTCAGTACATGTCTCACGACCTGCCGAAAGGTTATCGTGAGGACGCATTTAGTGGTAGGTGTACGCTACAACGATCCGCAAGGCAATGCCGATGAAGTATAAAGCCTTAACACCTCATCGAGTGAAAGGTGTAGCCCTTGCTGTTTTAAAAGAGCGTGTCTTTTTTGAAACACAGTCGCCACGAGTGCTTGTTTATGGGCTGTTGTGGCTAAATGAATACCTCTGTGGCAATTGGGGCAAAGTGACACAATATTACCGTGGACATCTAAACTATACCTGATATCGTGTTGTGCCTGCATAGGAATCAAGTGATGTGCTTCCATGTACATGGTTTGACTTATCGGGCTTAAAAAGGTGATATGAGACGCATCTATTTCACAGGTATAGTTCGCCCACTGGAGGGATTCTTTCGCAATACGGGGGTTACGTTGCCACGCAGTGCTATGGTTAAGCCGAAGTTTTGGTGGCGTTTTAATGGGGTACAGTGATGCTGCACTGATGGTATGGATCCCTGAGCTTGAGACAACTTTTTGTTGGAAGCGTTCGCTTTCTGGCGCATTCATAGGGCTGTCTTCCTCCGTGGGTTCAAGCTGATAGTGGTGTTGCTGAAGCAATAGGCGTGCAAGCTCCTTGGCTTTTTCGGGTAACCTTGGTGCCGAATCAATGCAAAGTTGAAGGGCTTGTATTTCCAAGCCTGCCTCGAAAATACGCAGTGCATGGGATGCTTCACGGGTATAGGGTTTGCCCTTATGGGGTAGATGATGCGTCTCTAAATAAGCAAGTATCATGTCTCCCAAGGTGTAGCGATTAGGAGGATGTTTAAAGGATGCTTGAAATAAGGAAAAACACTCAATAAAGGTTTGAAACCCTACAGACCGAAGCTCCCGATACAGGTCAAACGCTTTAAGCATGTTCATTCCCTATCCATGATGACGTTGTTGAATCGTTTTAGGTTCCAATGCAAGAGCATACGGCTCAACGTGCCTGTGTTTCACTAAAATACCGAGCCTGAGGAATGCTAGAACCTTTAAGCATATCACTCAGTTAGTGTAGCATAAATGTGTATTGGCTCTCATGGCAATGTGTAGAGGGAGGTGCGGGGTGTTGCAAGGGCTTGATTGACGACGTTTATTTATGGCGTTGGTGCCTCAACATAGTTATGTTATAATAGAGCCATGAATTGCCCGAAATGCCACTGTACCGAGGCGACTAAAAACGGTACCATGAACCAAAAACAACGATATAAATGCAAG
>JBJTUH010000009.1:0-12783 GCA_046080605.1 Vampirovibrionales bacterium | reverse complement strand
CGGCACTTATCATTGGCTTGTGGGTTGCCAATTGGTTACATCCTGGGGTAGGGACGGGGCTTGACCCCACCACCATTATGCACCAAAACGCCAGCGAAGCTGCAGGCATTTTAAGCAACGCCAAAACGGTGGCAGGGTCTCATGACTGGAGTCATTTTCTACTGAGTATGATTCCTGAAAGCCCTGTGGGTGCCATGGCGGAAGGTAAAATATTACAAGTGGTCTTTTTTAGCGTCATGTTTGCACTGGCTTTGATGGCATCAGGCGACAAAGGCAAGCCCATTTTAGAAGGGCTTGAAAGTCTCAGTGATGTGATGTTTAAGCTGGTCGGCATGGTCATGCGTTTTGCCCCCCTTGGCGTGTTTGGTGCCTTAGCGTCTGCCGTTGCCCTCAATGGTACCAAGGTATTTGGGGCTTACCTGAATTTGATTGGTTCGCTTTATCTCGCTTTAGGCATTTTCTTGGTACTTGTGCCTGGATTAACCTGTCTTTGTATGGGGATTTCAATCCCTCGGCTTTTCAAAGCGATTGCAGACCCTTTGTTGTTAGCTTTTACCACGACAAGTTCAGAATCTGCCATGCCTAAAGCAATGGAGAGCTTACAACGTTTTGGTGTACCGAAAGATATTGTAAGTTTTGTTCTTCCTACAGGGTATAGCTTTAATCTTGATGGTAGCACCTTGTATTTGTGTTTGGCGGCTCTCTTTATTGCCCAAGTGTTGCATGTGCCTCTCAGCCCGCAAGAGCAAGTCACTCTTGTGCTAACCCTGATGGTAACGTCTAAGGGCGTGGCAGCCGTACCACGTGCGTCACTGGTGATTTTGGCGGGTACGCTTGCCGCCTTTAAAATCCCCGTAGAAGGTGTTGCGCTACTTTTAGGGGTTGACCATGTGTTAGACATGGCACGTACGAGTGTGAACTTACTAGGAAACTGTGTTGCCTCTGCCGTGGTGGCAAAGTGGGAAGGGGTACTTCAGGAGCCTGATGCGATGCAAGTGGCAGAGTCATTAGCAGTACCTCCCATGCCACAGGGTGATACACCTCTCGCTGAAACCCCCTTGGTAGAGGGGCAGACGCTCACGCAAAACGAGGGTCCTCCCAGTGTCACTGAGGCTTCTCGTTCTCAAGGGGTGACTCTGTCGAGTATGTTACACTAAGTACGGTTTCATACCATGCCTCTTCACGGAAAAGGGATGCTTCATAAGCGAGGGCTTGTGGTTCTGGTGAGTAGTGCAGTGCTTATGCTATCTGTCCTATTGCATGTCTGTGCTGGTGCGGTTTGCCATACACAAGATGCACTCATACTACGTTACCCTCACCGTCATACGGTGAAACAAGGTGTAAGTATTTCGACCGTTTATCCCATTGCACCTCAAGTCAACGTACCTCAGCAGGCTTTTTTAGTAGGGCAACTCCCTCAAGGGTATACACGCCTTTCCTTAAATGCAACCCCTGTTCCCTTGTATCAACAAGGGTTTGTTCTCATGGTTTCTCAGCGTGAGCCTGTACTACTTCAGGTTGATGCGTGTACGCCATGGCAGGTACCTCTGCAATGGGGTTCCCCGTTAAGGCAGCCACCTCAGCTCCCTACATGGGAGACCCTTGCCCCTCACTTAACGCCTCTAAGGCAAGCTACTACACTAGGAGGATGGGTTCCATTACCTTTTCGTGGGATAGATGCCCTTGATATGCCACCTTTACGAGTCTTGCCCGATGAGGAGGCGTTCAGGCTAACCCCTCAAGCTGTGGGAACATGGGTGCCTGTGAGTCATAAGGTGGTATTGGGGCATCATACTTGGTTAGGGCTTTTCCCTACCCTTATTGCCCCCAATCCTCAAAACCGACTCACTGAAACTTATTGGCTTAAAGAGGCTTCTGCCAGTCTTTTCAAGCCAGCTGGCTTTCTTCGCCCAAAGCTAGAGGCACCCTTCATATGGAGCAGTCGAGCTTCTGAATCCACTTGGCAGGGGACGCTATCGCATCGGTTGCCTCTGGTGTGGGACTATGAGGCCTCCTCTCGAACCCTTGCCCTTACGGTGTATGGTGTGACCGACCCTCTGATGTATCGAACGCTTCCGCCATGGCCGTGTCATGTATCAAATACCCCAACGGTTGTCTCACAGGATGTCGCTACACCTCAAGCAAGGACAACCCTTCGTTGTAAACTACCTCATCCCCTCAAGGGGCTTTCTTGGGGTGTAACCTCAACCACAGGGAAACATCCTTTCGCCCATTACCAAGGTAGCGTTCGTTTACTTATGCCTTCCGTGATGCCTTCTTATATGCAAGTAAAACACCCTCTTCAAGGGAAAGTGATTGTACTTGATGCAGGACATGGGGGGAAGGAGTCTGGGGCTGTTGGTATGACGGGCGTGCAGGAAAAAACACTCAACTTACAAGTGGTTCAAAAGCTTGCTACTTCTTTGAAAGGGTTAGGTGCCACCGTATATCTGACCCATTTAGGACAAGGGATGCAGCCAAGCTTACCGCTCGATGTACCTACAGATTTGAAAAAGCGAGTGCGTCAAGCCCAACAGTATCATCCTGATGTGTTTGTGAGTATCCATCATAATGCACTCCCTGATGGTATGAATCCTTACATTCACCATGGTACCGAGACGTATTGGTTTACACCTCATAGTGAGTGTTTGGCTTCAAAAGTCCATCATGCCCTCACCTCTTCGCTACAACTGCATGATAACGGTATATGGCGTAAAAATCTTGCGGTGATACGCCCTTGGGACTATCCTAGTATACTGCTTGAGTTGGGTTCCATGATTCATCCTCAAGAATACTTAGCCCTCATGCAAGCTACCACCCAAACCAGAGCCGTTAAAGGGATGACGCAAGGGGTACTAGACTTTTTTAAAACATGTACGACCTCAGGGTAAAGGGGTTACGCTGGAACGCTTTCCATGGTGATGCAGTCATCCACAGGGCACACATACATACATAAATTGCATCCTACGCATGCCTCCTCTAGCACTTGAGGAACCTTTTTAGGTCTATCGAGCTGCTGTAAAATGGCTTGATGCGCGCCATCCTCACAGGCATGAAAGCACTTTTGACATCCAATGCAGGTTTCAGGGTTAATACGAGCAATATGATGGTACCCCTTATCCAGTGCTTCCCATGAAGTACGTTGTGGGAGTGCCTTGCCTGTAAGCTCTGAAATGGCACTAAGCCCTTTCTCACGAGCATACAGTGCGACACCATCTATCATGGTGCCTACAATCCCAAACCCATGATGCATCACCGCAGTACAAACCTGAACCCCTTGGCTACCGAGTAGCATAAACTCAAGGGCATCTCGCCAGTTACTGACACCTCCTATACCACTGATACCCATGGTGTGGGCGTGCGAATGGTTCGTAAAGGCTTGAGCCACTTCACTGACTTTGTTCAACGCAATGGGCTTCACGGCAGGACCTGCATAGCCTCCGTGGGTTCCTTTTGGACGGCTGACTAGCATGCCAGAGGAAGGGTCTATTTCATAGTTCCCTACGCTTGGCATCGGACTCCACGTGTCCAAATCGACCCCGATAATCGACTGAACCGTGTTAATCAGGGCAATGCCTGTCGCACCTCCTTCATAGGCAGCCATGGCGGGCTGGGTGATGTCGGTAATATTCGGGGTTAGTTTAACAAGGATAGGCAATGACGTGACCTCTCTGACCCACCCTGTGATGTTTTTCACGAGTTCAGGGTTTTGTCCTACCACGCTGCCCATACCACGCTCGCACATGCCATGCGGGCATCCGAAGTTGAGTTCAAAGCCATCAACTCCAATGGCTTCACACGCTTTTACAACCTCTTGCCAACGAGCTTTTTCTTCAAACATTAGCGAGGCTACCAAGGTATGATGAGGATAATGGGTTTTGACCCAAGCCATATCGGCAAGGTTTTCTTCTACGGTTCTATCACTAATCAGCTCAATATTATTCAAGCCCATGATACGTTTCTCTTGAAAGTGTAAAGCCCCGTAACGGCTTGAAACATTTTCAATATCATCTCCTAAGGTTTTCCATACGGCACCTCCCCAACCTCGTTCAAAGGCACGTGCGACTTGTTTTTTTGTGTTCGTGGGTGGGGCGCTTGCTAACCAAAAAGGGTTCGGACTCCAAATGCCTCCCACTGTGACGGACAGGTCTATTTCAGGGGCAAGATGGCTTTGTGTGACCGTCGGTAGTTTACGTCCATGGCGCTCAATATAAGAGAGGGTTGCAGGGGTAAAAGAGGGTGTCGCTTCAGAGGCATGAGTACTAGCTGTAGAGAATGATGCAAACATCATGGAAAAACCTTTCTGTGAATGCCAACGTGCTTGGCGTGAGCCACTCTCAAGGAGAGCCTTGTGAAATGCGTATGGGAAGCACCCATGTCTCATGTAGTGTGTAACGTAGCTTGAAAGCCTACGTTGAATGAGACCTCACGCTTTTAGGCTATCCTAGCATGAGCTATACAGCAGTGCTATGCCTTATAAAAGAAAAAAGCATACACAAAGATGTACCGCTTACGGTATCCAATGCGTCTTAAGCCAGTGTGTTTCTTCTTCCACTGTTTTGAGGTTTCCTGCCAGTTTTTCTTCTAGTAAGCTTTGCAGTGCTTTTCCAATCGTTTCACCCGCAGGAACGCCAAGTGCGATAAGGTCATGTCCAGATAGAGTGACTTTCAGATGTTTCAGATGTTGTGTGTACTGTTGGTACCACGCAAGGGCTTGTTTGAAGTGGGGCGATAAAAATACGAGCGTCCAAGCCGATAAGTCAGGCAGTCCGTGGAAGAGTTTATAAACCCATTTGGGATGTAACACCTCAGGGGGGTGCATGAACCAATCCGTGTGTTGTAGTGTGTGGTAACGGGTAATCAGTTCTCGTTCATGGCGTGTAAGCTCAAGCCTGCTACTGTAGTGTGCGTAGTCTTTTTCTGAAACATGCCCTAATAGTAAACACAAATAGGCTAACGTAAGCATATCTCCTGTAGAGACAGGGAGTGCTTGAGTTTCCTGTACAACCGTGCTGGTATAGCTTTCAAACCGACTATAGCCCAAGACAGCTGACCCAGACGAGCCTTCCAAGGTGCTTGGGTAACGGTAGCCATCGTCTGACCCGAAACCTTGTCGTCCGTAGGTAGGGGCTGATATTGTTTTTGTGCTTGATGACATCGTTGTGTGGTTACGGTGAGAAAGCACATCCTCTTGTACTTCAAAATCAATGTCCTCAAGCCCTCGGGCAAAAAGCTCTTTAAGTTGTTGTAGCTTCGTTTGCCAGCCCATTTGTTGAGCTAGTAGAGTGGTGGTTGCGTCTCCGTCTAAACACCAGCCATTGTAAAGAAGTTGCGTCCCATGAAAGGAGAGCAGGGTGTCAAAGGCTTGAGCCTTCGCACTATTTTCAGGCTGACGCAAAAACCGTCTAAGGGTTGCAGTCATCCTAGCCCCTCCTCCTTTATAGTGTATTAGAGCGGCATATCTAAAATACATACGCATTAAATAGAGTGTTTCTAGGGAAAGCTCAAATTGAAAGCGTGCCTGAAATTGTAATGCTCGTAAAATACGGGTGGGGTCTTCAAAAAATGAAGCCCCTTGAAGTACCCGAATCTGTCCTTCTTCTAAGTCTTGCAGACCATTCGCTAGGTCATAAATATCTCCCAGCTGGTTGAGGGAAAACACCAGCGTATTAATGGTAAAATCTCGTCGTAAGATGTCTTGTGCCAGTGGTACTCCACGGGCTATCACATCGGGTAAAGCCCCACTTTTGGGATAGCTTTCTAGGCGAGTACTTGCAAGATCAAAATTGAGAATATCTTTATACATCAGCTTGGCGGTGCCAAACTCGGAAAATACCCCTGTCAGCTTAAAATTCTTAGAATGCTTCACGACATATTCAGCCAGTACAGAAGCGTCAGCTTCCACGGTAAGGTCTACGTCATAAATGGTTTGTTTTTCATCTTCAGACAACCGCATGAGGTCTCGAGGCAGTCCTCCAATCAAGTAAGCTTGCACTTCCAAGGATCTGAAAATAGATTGCAGTTCGTATAATGCAGCCACAAAACTGACTGAAAACACGGAAGTCAGGGTTTTAGCATAGGTTTTAGCAGGCTTTAACACTTCTGCACTCAAAGGCGTATTGACTAAACGGTGTAAAAGTGTGAGCTGTCTAGGCATGCAGTTCAAAGGCATTGCCACACAACATACGGGTAATGCACCTAAGCCCATATCCTGCATGCGGTGCAAATCGTGTTTAGAAATCACGAAAGGTAAAGGGGTTTCAGGAGATTCTTGCAAATCAAAGAGTCCCTGCAGCATGGGGTCTTGTTCAAAACTTTGGTGGAGTAGCACCCACTCCTGTTTGTGGCTTAGCATCCATCCAAATAAGTCTTGAATAGGGGTTGAAGCCCCCCAATGAGGCAAGGTCACGGGGGGGCTTTGCGTAAGCTGTTCTAAAAGCGTGTTAAGGGCTTGCTTACTGTCCTGAGTCATTGTAATGATTAGTCACCCAAGCAAATATTGACACCACGTGCTGTGGTCACCATGGGATGGGACGGACTCACGTAGTGGTATTCTGCAATGGCATCTTTAATGGGAACATCGATAAAATGAGGATGTCGATAGGAAACCATGGTGCCAAACTTACCTTCCAGGGCAAGCTCTACAGCCTTTACACCAAAACTTGTTGCTAACACACGGTCATACGCAATCGGCGTACCACCACGTTGGAGATGCCCAAGAATCATGACCCGTGCATCTACTTCCATGTGGTCTTTAATTTGTTCAAGTAACCGATGCCCCACCCCACCGTAAATCACGTTTTGGTAGCCTGTTTGGTCACTGGCGGTTGCCACCGTGGACCCATCCATGGCTTTTGCACCTTCAGCAATGACAACAATCGAAAAGCCACGATTGTTCTTCATACGCCCTCTGATTTTATCCACCACTTTTGAAACATCATAAGGAATTTCTGGGATTAAGCAAACATCAGCACCCCCTGCAATAGCAGCATGAAGGGCAATCCAGCCTGCATGTCGTCCCATGACCTCAAGAATCATCAACCGATTATGACTTGCTGCGGTGGTGACTAACTTATCCACTGCCTCTGAGGCAATTTGAACCGAGGTTTGAAAGCCAAACGTGACATCGGTAGAGCAAAGGTCATTGTCAATCGTTTTGGGAACACCAATCATGTTGATGCCCAATTGTTGTAAGCGATAGGCAATATCCATCGAACCTTCGCCACCAATAGAGATGACCACTTCCACCCCTAAATCTTCCAAGCGCTGTTTAAGTTCTTCTGCACGGTCTTCAAGTTTAAACGACCCATCAGGCTGTTGTACTGGCCAAGCAAACGGCCCCCCCTTATTGGTGGTTTTTACAATGGTGCCACCTAAGCTGTGGATACCTTCAACGGTTTCGGGAGTTAAGGTGACAAGCTCCATCGGGTCACGTAATAGCCCATTAAACGCCTCTATACTCCCTATGACTTCCCAGTCGGCTTCTTGGCTAAAACGGTTTACGACCGCTCGTATTACGGCATTTAACCCTGGGCAGTCGCCTCCACCAGTCATTACCAAAGCACGACGTTTTTTCTTGGATAGCATCATCATAGGACCAACTCAATCAATCAAAGTTCAACAGTACATATCATTCAAAGAAGGGACATCCACAAGGTGAGCTTGCATCAAAAAGCAATACACCACTTTTACGTAAAGGGCTACATTCAAGTACCGTGTACACGTACACACAAACGTACACATAGAAAAAGTCCGATGAGAAAACCTTTGCGTCCAATGCTTAAAGCTCTGTTAGATCTCAATAGCATCTATTTCAATGCAGAACGTCGCTTGGAAAACGCCAGATTTTGGCAAGTATTGTTGTTTTAAGGCGTGCTTAATACTTTGTTTAAGTCGCCTTTACATGTTACTTCAATCAGTGCCTTCAAGCAATACTTTGAGCAACCCTTGTCGAGGGAACCGAGAGTAAGCATAGGCTATGTATGAGGTACCAAGTCTTTCATGGGATACAGACGCACCTCTCCTGGAGCAAGAAAAACTTGAGTTACTTGGTTAGGTGCTTGATGGCTAGAGGTGTTACTATGAGACTGAAATACAGGTTCCCTAGTATTACATGCTTGATAAGCTTCAGGGGTCAGGGCTTCTAGTGTTTTCAGGGATTGTGCCTCATGTAAGTTGAGGTTTGCCATGGCAAGTAATGCAGGGCTTTTTGTATGAAACTGATGTGTGACCCATACGAGAAGGTCTGGGTTTCCTGTGGGTAACACAGTGGTTTGTCCGTGTTCTAGTAATGTACGGTAACGCTCCCAGCACTGACGTAGTTTGGCGGTGGCGTGAAAGCGTTCCGTATCTGTTGTCCATTGAAACGCTTTTGGCATGGCATCAAGGGTGTCTGAGCTGTACATCATAGCGTCTTTGCCTCTGGATTCAACCCCCATACCATTATAGGCAGGCAAGGGTAAGAAATACCCTAAAAACAACCGCAACGTATGAGCCGCAGTATTGTTAAATAGGTCATTATGATGGGCTTGGTCACTGTCGGTGGTCATGCTAGAGAGTGATACTTTGAAAGGGTCACGAGAAAACAGGCTACGCTCTAGCCAATCATATAGGTTACGGCGATAGTCTTTAGACTCTGAGGCAATATACTGAAACGGACCAAGTACCCCATTAAACCCTTTGTGAGCCATATCCTTTGCCCCTGAGACAATGCCATGCAGTAAAAAAGATTCGGCAAATGTCGCAAATGCAGGATGACCTTGTGTTTGGAGGTGTTTTTTGAGGACGTGATAAAACTCTGGAGGCTGATGGGTATCATACGGTTGTTGAGGGTTACTGTGGGTTTGTTGAATATGTGCCATGTCAGCTCTCAAAAAATCAAACTGATAGCGTTTCACCCAATCTTCTGTGTGGCGGGTCAAGTAGTTCCACGCCTCTACGTTCGGGCGTGTGATATCAGGTGTACCATCAGGAAAGACATGGTACAGTTTATAGGGCGTTACATTCCCGACAATGTCATCACGCATGCCCTTTTTTAAGCCTAGCAGTGTAAACTCTGGCCACCATTGCCCATGTCCGTCAGGTACCATTTTTTTGAGTGTGACAGGACGGTAAGGTGCTGCGCCTGCTTGTGCTACAGGGTCATAGCCGTGTTGTCGTATCCATTGCATGAGCTTCACTCTGTGAGCGGTTCGGCTTTCAAGGGTGCCTGTCCCGAATAGTAGCTCGCTTTTGGTTGATTCAGGGAGGGAGAAAAAAGTCTTTCCCTGTAAAGTCTCGGGGCTTAGAGGGGTACCTAAAGCACTTCCGTGCGTTTTAAGATAGGTGATGAGGAGTGCCTCAACGGCTTCATGAGTGGTATCTCGGTTTTGCGGTGTGACAAGGCGATGGGTTTTAGGGTTAATATGGAGCCACTCGAATAAGCTGGGGGCTGTAAAAACAGGCTCGGCAAAGCGATCAACATGGGGTACAAGGTCAAAGCCCACTCGTTTTCCCAGTGCGTGAAGCATGCTGATAGTAAAGGCAAGTTGTGCCTCAGGAGTAGAAAGTCCTTTACGACTTAACTCGGGGTGTATATAGGTTGCGTCTGGTTTCCAACTTGTGGCGGCATACACAGAGCCTGAATGTTCAGTAAAAGGTAGTAAGTGAATGGACCCTTCGGGGATGCTCATGGCGTACTGTACGGTGTGAAAGTAGCTTCCAGTGACGGTATGAGGCACACCCACTATTTTGGCTTTATCCATCCAAACAGGAGAGTGACGATACGCAATGGGTTCATGCGAGGGGGCTTGCAAAGGGATAGACGCTCCTTTGCATGCAAGGGTCAGCGCGTGTTCAATGGTGTGTTTTCCCACCCGTGCTTCAAGGGTTTTCCAAGCCTCTTGAAAGGGCATTTTGAGTGCTTCTTCGGGGGTGTGGTGAATCCAAGGTGTGAGGCTTATGGTGGTATCTGCAGAGGAAAGCAATTGGCGTTGTGCCTGTCGCTTTTGAAAAGCCTCTTGTGCTTCGCCAAACCGTCGTGATGCGACGTGAGGCATCACACTTGTATGGCGTACAGTATGGTATGGGTGTAACGTTGTATAGACATGGCTCAACATAACCCCAGAAACTTTCTGATTCCTACTTTGAGTAACCTTTGATGTTTAAGCATTACGCTTTTTAAGCGAGTGCATTCAATATAAAACCCCACATGCTACTATAGCATGTCATTTTTGGGATATCACGTAAAAACATGGCGGTGTGTTAAGGCTTGTAGCACTTTGTAATAAAGCAGTCCTGTTGACACTCAGGCTTTGGGTGAAGCAAGTTGTGTGATTCTCTTATCTGTAAGTTCATGTTTATAGTATACTTTCAGAGTAAAAGTATCTTATTAAAAGTTTTATAAACGGTAAAGAAAGCCTCTTGATGCAGGAGCCTTTTTTTAATGCTGTTTTGAAGTAAGTATATGCTTGCATGTCATACTTTTTCTTACTTATTGATGAAATAGTTTTGTAACGGATGATGAAAGTACCCTTCTCTACGATGTTTTCCCCTGTTACCCTTGACGCTCAAGAAACCCTCTCGTCTGTTGCCATGGCTATACCCTCTTCTACTGCACCGCTGTATGAATCCGAACGTATTCAATGCTTCCCCTTTACACTGGCTGATTTTCCGCACTTAAAGGCACTACACCAGCATCCTGCCGTTTATCCTACCACTTTCACGGGGTTTAGTTCAGATGAGCGAGTCTTAGAGGAGCTTCAAGAATACATTACAGAGTTTGAAACGCATGGGATTTCTCAGTTAAAAATGATGACTAAACCCGTGGGTGACTCCTTGGAAACCGCTTCAGCCTCTCAGTTTGTAGGGCGTGTAGGGTTACAATATAAGCAGTATCACCCTGAAAGAGACAAAGCCTATGAGGTGCGCGTATCTTTAATGCCCGAGTTTTGGGGGGGTGGCATTGCCACTGAAGTGGTAGGCAAAACCGTGGCTTATGCCTTTGAAACCATGCAACTTCCTAGGCTTGTGGTGGGGTTCTATGAAACAAATAAAAAATCTCATACCATTGTTGAAAAATTAGGGTTTCACCCACTTGAAAGCGTGACTTATGGGGAACAAAACGTGTTGTACTATGACATGACGCTGGCACAATGGCAAGCAAGACACGTATAGCAGGTACTTAAGGATGTGTTTAGGGTATGACCTACACGCTACACGCTTCTGAGTGGCTTACCCATGTTTTACTCACGAAGGCGTATCGCTTTTCAGCAGATACATGGGAGTACGTGGCACCTTTGTCACCCCCTGAGGCTGTCGTTGAAACGACAAGCTTCCCTGCGACGCAACAAGAAAACCTCATGGTTCATCCTTTATGGGTTGCACGTCCGTACGAGTTAAGCACCAAACATCTGTTATACCGTGCAAAGTTTGACCACCGAGAGGAAGCCTCTTACCATGTGGCACGCTGGTTGTGTGAAGGTTACTACGCACTACAAACGCACTACCCTGAAGTGACGCACTGGGTTCCTGTTGTCATGCCCCCAAGACATGCCGCCCAGTACACAGGAGCATCCACGCTATGGCAGCGGTTCCAGTGGTATTTTAATGCGTTACTTCAGCCTCCTGAACTGCTTCCTGATTTGTTGCGTAGCGAGGTATTACAGGGGCTTTGGTCTGTACTTCCTTATACAACGGGTGGATTTCCTCCGTTAGGGTTGAGTCCCCATGTGCCTTTGCAGTGGTGTATCTTAGACACGCCTCTTGAGGCACAACATCGTCTTACGGATAAATCGTCTCGGTTGAGTAATCGGCATGCGTCACAACTGATGTGTCATCCTAGCTTCTTGCCATGGCTGGAACAGCACCTTTTATCAACTTCGTCTCAGGCTCATGTAGGGTTTTGGGTGCTTGATGATATCTACACCACGGGAGCCACGATGCAAGCCATGGTGACCTGTCTCAAAAAAGCTTTGGCATCTTCTAGGCTTACGACCCAGCAGGGGGTGACGTGTAGTGTACATCCTTGGGTAGGGCTGTATATCCCCTCATAGCGTAGGGTGTTAGGTATCACTGTATCATGGGAAAGTCACAGGGCGTTGGGTCTCTAAACCAAAGCCGACGGATAAGCCTTGAGGGAGTACAAACGCTGAGGTGTCTGTGTCAAGTGAGGTAGGCACTTTAAACAGTGTAGGGTTGACCTCCAGCTTTTTGAGAAAAGTGTTACGATGAAACAGTGTTGCTCCATACTGCTGTAGTGCCTCTCGGTGTTCTGTGCTTCCGTAGCCTTTGTTTTTCTCCCAAGCGAATGGACGGTATAAAGGGTAGGTAGTACTGAGGGTTTCTGCCCAGGTATCTCGTAAGTGTTTTGCGACAATGGAAGCACAGGCAATGCTTAAGGAACGCTGGTCTCCTTGAACCATCGTCCATTGTCTTAACAACGGAGACGTAGGTTGTGCCTCAAACCAATAAGCAGGCAGTGCATGAATCCCATCGACCAGAAGGCTGCATTGTTGAGGGGTACCGTGTTGGTGCCACAGATGATGCACGGCACGGTAGAATGCCAGTAGTGTCGCACGGTGAATATTCCATTGGTCTACTTCTTCGGCATTCGCCCAGCCAATGCCTACATGTGCATGGGTTAAAATAAGATGGTATAACGCTTCCCTTTGTGTTGCTTTTAAGGTTTTAGAATCATTGGCAACCCGTAACGCCTCTTGCACTTCTAAGGGTAAAGGGTAGTGAGGAAAACTGACGGCGGCGGTCACAACAGGACCCATCAATGCACCTCGTCCAACTTCATCA
>JBJTUH010000008.1:0-33644 GCA_046080605.1 Vampirovibrionales bacterium | reverse complement strand
GTGCTTACCTTGTTCATCCATCACACTACGTACCGCCTGTACACTTAGGAAACTAATTTCATTGGTTTCCCAATCAAGCACTTTCAGTGCCATCGTTCCTGACACAGGGACGGGTTCTTCAAACTCCATGGCAATACCATTTTCAGAGATATTGGTGGTGTATCCTACCGCAATAGAGCCATCTAATAGGCGTAAATCACAACGAATACGGCGGTCAATACGAGGGTTTAAACGTAATTGCGGACGCTCTTGTGCCACAAAAAAGGCACCCACAAGCAAGGTGATGTTGTATACCGTCCAGAAAAGGTTCGTAAAAATACCACCCACATAGCTTGGCGTGGTTAACGCCCGAAATACCCCCATAAAAATACCGAACACACTCACTACTGTGAGGAAAATTTGTACCCACACAGATTGCCAATGGAAGACGGCTTGAGCATTCGTTCCCCCTTTGGGTGTGACGTTAAACACTTTTCCCTTGGGGCTTAAAATGGTGCCTACGGTTGCACACAGTAAGTCAATACACGTGGCAGACTCATACACCTCAGACCAGAATGTGTGTCTAAAGCCATAGGTCAGGACACTGTATCCAAAGAATAAGCAGACAAAAGAGGGTAAATAATAGACGACGACCTCAAGGAACCCTGCGTTAATGGTCATTAAACCAAACACTAAGAAAAACAGAGGTGCTGTTAAGAAGACCACTCGATGAATCGCATTAAAGAAATACAAAATACTTGTGAAGTAGCAAATACGCTGAACCAAGTTTAACCCACGCTTGAACAAAGGGTTATCATAGAATAACACTTGGGTCATCCCCCTTGCCCAACGAAGACGCTGTTTCACGAAGTCGGCGTACGAGTCTTGAGCCAGTCCAGCCGCTAAATCTTTAGGATGATAGGCTGATTTCCACCCTAAGGCTTGCACCCGAATACTGGTATGAAAGTCTTCTGTGATGGTTTCAGTGGCAAACCCACCCACATCATTCAACGCTTGGCGACGAAACATGGCACCACTACCCGCAAAGAAGGCAGCACCCCAATGGTCATTCCCAGGTTGAATCACGTGGTAGAATAAATCTTGCTCATTGTTTGCAATTTGTTCTGCCATTAAATTACGTTGAAAAGGGTCAAGCGTAAAGAAGTGTTGAGGCGTTTGTACAAAGGCAATTTCAGGGTCTTGAAAATAGCCAATAATTTCATTAATAAACTTTTTGCAGGGAACATGGTCTGCGTCAAAAATAACACAGTATTCGCCACGAGAAAGCTTTAAGGCATTATTTAAATTGCCTGCTTTGGCATGCAAATTGTTGGTACGTGAGAGATAGCGTACTCCTAACTTTTCAGCGAGCTGAGCCATTTCTGGACGTGCTTTATCGTCACATAAGTACACCGTTTTATTGGGGTATTCCATTCCAATACACCCTACAAGGGTACGATACACCACACTGACAGGCTCATTGTAGGTTGGTACAAATACGTCTACAAAGGGAAGGCGGGAAGCGTCTGACGTATTAATTTTAGGGGCTTCTCGGTGGGTAGGATTCCACAGCTGAAAATACCCAAAAATAAGATGAATAAACGAAAGAACCTCTGCGGCAAAAATACCATATCCTACGGCAAGCACGACAGGGGACTGGGTTTGGAAGTCCATGGTATCGACAGCACGCCATATGAGTTGACGTGTAACGCTAAATACCGTTAAGAGCATAATCATCCGACGGGCTTGAGGACGAGCCCAGCCGATGGTGAGCATGGCAATAATAATCCCTAGGGAAATAATGGCTTGAATCCCTAAAGGTAAATATAAAGAAGTTTCAGGAATCAACGGACGAGATAATTGCCCAAAGTAATTTTCTGCAACACTTCCCACACTGGTACTTGACTCGCCTGTTACACCACTTAAAAACGCATGAAGCGTTGGGTTTGATTGAAATGCAAAAAAGACGACACCTATCAGTACCACACCCATACATAGCCATGCAATAGGAGGCACAGCGGGGCTTCGACGGGGTTCTTTCTTCGCATAAGTGGTATTTGTACCCAATGCTGACTCTGTGAAAGGGTCTTGAGGCATGTCATGTTGGGGAGGAACAGGGGTTGCGTGCATCATAGAAACAAGTCATTTCTAAGCGAGTACATCAGTAAAACAAGCGGAAACATTGAAAGCTTTTCTCTGTTTAAGAGTGGGAAAAAACCCCTCTTACCATTCATTGAGAATGAAAGCATAGTACCCCTAGTATCGTGAGAAATAGCGATGTTTCGTGTACTCGGTCTCAATTTATCCTACACGTGTAGGATGTTACACTGTTACACACCAAGGCGTTGATAACCCCTTAGTCCTTGGTATCTTGTGGATATTTCACTACAATAAAAGTGGGTCTAACACATCGCTCCGCTACATCTTAGCAATGCGTGAGTCACAAGTAGGGGTATGGTACCTACACCGAGAGCTTCTATCATCAAGGCGTGCTAGCAACCAAGCTAAACGCATGGTTACGTGAAGGGAACTATCAATCATGACCTACAGGAGTGTAGCTTCTGTCTTCCCCACCCCCTGGAAACTTGGAACATGTGTCCCTTCCTCTGAGATGCCTCATGGCATGAGGATCACCCCCTCTCAGGATGTATCAGAGGCTTCATTACGTCATCGTCCGTCACGTTCCCAAGGTCGTTTATCACCCTCTAAGACGCTAAAAGCTTTTATGCAAGGTGTCTTTGAGCCTTTGGTTGCATCGTTTAGAAGTCCGCAAGCGTTTATCACGACACTGGCAACTATGGGGGTGTTTTCGGGTATTATGATTGCTTCGGGAGGAACATTGGCACCTGTACTATGGAGTGCCAGCTTACTTTGGGGTGTCTTTCAAAGTATACGTGCGATACAACAGTACGCAACCGCAAAAGAGTCTTACACCCAAGAGAAAGCCCTTCGCACGTTGGGGAATGCTACGAGCCAGTGCTTGGTGACTTTCATTGGGACAAAACCTGCTTTAAAGGCGGGTGGCTTACACCCTGAGCTTTTATCAAATGAGACTCTTTTTCAGGCGATAACAGTAAACATGCAGATGGCTTGTAAGCGTTTCTCAAAAAGAGTGTTGAAAAAATCTTCTTACAGTTCTGCTTATCAAAACGTTTCGCAAACATTACAACTTCTGAAGGAAGAGTCTCAAGCACTCTTCGCTCGTGTGATATACCCCTCTTCGGTATCCTACAGTGTGCCACTCCCAACCCAAGCCCTTGCCTCTAAGCTGCCACTGCCTCAGCGTCATAGCTTACACCCTAAAGTGTGTGAACAACTCAAAACGTGGGGAGACCATATCACCCACGCTTACGAGCAACAGTCCTCCCCTATGATACGCCAGTGGCTAGCCTTACTTGAACCCTATGGAAAAGTGGCGTATCGTTTGAAGTCCAGTCGTTCGACCTTTGCAAAACTTGTGCGAAATATCACCCTAGAAAAGCACCCCATCCATACCCTAAAAGAGGCACAACGCTTGATTCCTGATGGTGTTGGCATGAGGCTTGTCCTTCGTGACGGCCATCCTACTACCGTGCATAAGCTTTTGAAACACCTACGCCAGTATAGCCAAGCACATCATTTTACCCTTACAACGGTAGAAAATTATCATGGACCAAGCGTTTCTCCGTATATGACACCTCAGATGGTACGCAATCTTCATGCCATACCTCACCTTTCTATCACCTCACCTACCAAGGCATCGGGATATACCACCCTGCAACTCAATTTCCAAGGGGATACGGGTCTTACTGGCGAGCTACAAATACGAGGACCTCACGTGCATCAGGTGGCAGACATTGAACATCTTCTGTATGACTTACGTCAAGGGAAACCACTCTCAGAGCCTCTCTTTCCAGCACTGCGTCACAAGCTGTACCAGCTTCAAACTATCCTCAGGACGCTAACCCCCCAGCAGCATCAGCAGTACTTAACGTATTTAACCCGATGGTATCGTCATGCGAGACGACAAGAGCAAGGACGTGCTTCTGCCTTAACCCCCAAGTTGCCAGTGTCACTTCAAACCTATCCTATGCTTGCCTTTGATAAAGTCAAAGCTTACCACGAGCGTCTTACCACAGCACATACCGTACATCGACTGTTTCCCGCGTTGCGTCATACCCTAGTACAAAGTGCTATGCTTCAAGCCCCCCTGTCTTCAAGTGCTTCAACAAGTCGTTAGGAGGTTGCAACGGGCAATCACACACTTTATAAGCCCCTCTTGTGTTTATGCTACTATGTTAAATCATAGTACTGTGATTGTGAACCTACTTGTGTCAAGCGTAATGCAGGATTTAAATACCCCCTACAAGGTGAATGATACCCATGACAAGTCTTCCTCATTCAGACGTACCCTCTATGCCCCATGCACCTGAAGATGTCAATCAAGGGCTACGGCTTATGGTGATTGCCATCACTGTTTTGATTTCTGGTGTACTCTTTGCCTTTTTAAGTACGTATCAATGGACACAAACGGCATGGCAAACCCTCCCAGTACAAGAGGCTGTGGTGAAGGGCATGACGCATACGCAAGGACATTTACCCCTTGCCTCAGGGATTCCGTCTTTACAGTCAAGTTGTATTTTACGTTTGGAGGTCATCCTTGAAAATAACCCCCAACAAGTAGAGGTTCCTTGTGAGCGTGAGATTGCCATTAAAACCGATGTGGGTAAGTGGCGACACCCTAACACCAAAGAACTTCGTGTAGGGGATGTGATTCAGCTGCAACATCAAGATTTAGGTGTGATGCATTACTGGCGTGTCAAAGAATAGTTCTAATGCTCTATGGCGCTTGGCGTACTCTGTGTCTGTGTATTCCTTCCTCTTGTTTAGGCTTTTGTTTGTATGGTACACCCTTCAACGCATTCCCTTTTCCCATCGTCTGATACGACCGATGCCACTGCCAATGTCACACAAGCACCTTCTTTGACGTTGGACGAACAAACATTACAAGTGCGTTTGGCACATCTTGTGGGAGGTGCAGAGGGTATTGAGGCGTTTAATGCCCAACGCCGTGAGGAAGGCTTTATGCCTCTTGATTTTACAGGACTTGATTTTTCAGGGTGTGACCTTACAGGTGTAAACTTTTCCGATGTTTCGTTTCAGTCATGTCGGTTTATGTCTACGATGCTCATGAATAGCACCCTTATTTATACACAGTTTACGGCGTGCGACTTGACCGAGGCCGATTTTTTTCAAGCTAACATGGCAGAAGCTGTCTTTAAACACTGTCAAGCACGAGAAGCTCAGTTTGCAGGCATTACCGCACAAGGCATGGTGATGATGGCGTGTGAGGCAGAGCAGAGTGTTTGGGAGTCAGCAGATCTTCAAGAGGCAAAACTGCAAGAGTCTATCTTTCGGGATGCAACCTTTGAAGGTGCATTGTTACAGGGTGCCTCATTTTATCAAAGTAATATGAGCTGGGTTAATCTTGAGAATACCCGACAGGATGATGCAACGGTGCTTGGGTACGAAGAACCGCTTGAGTGGGTTGAAGAAGTGCTGGAAGCGTAAGCTTCTGTACCGTAGGGGTGAAGGTTTTGAATGTTTCATCTGCCTGTTGTAATTGCGTATGCCATACTTTAAGGGTTGAAAGGTGTTGCATTTGTGCTTCAAGTAGGTGTGCCAATGCGTCCTCTTGGGAGCGTGTCCGTTCGAGCAAGACGAGGTTTGCTTGGATGGTTTTGAGACCTGATTCAATCCCTAGAAGGCTCTGCTCTGTGAGGAGCAACCCTTCCGCTTGTAAGTCTAAATACTCTGACATACGAAAGGACTCCCAGTTTAAGGGGTCTACTTGGGTTGCAAGTCGCTCTTTTTGTAAAGAGCTTGTACGATATTCAGGGCGTAAACGATGAAGATTCGGAGAACTATCAGGTAGAAACTCAAGGTCTTCCCCGCCGAGGAGGGTCATGTTTGCCATCAGAATACGTGGGTCTTGAGGGAGTGCTAACTTATACTGTCCGTCTCGGCACCATACCACGCTTAAAATGGCTTGAGCGTGGCTAGGAGAGGGGAACATAGGGGTAATGTGCTGGACGGTGCCTATATCAAGCCCAAGGTAGCGTACGGTTTGCCCTACCCTGACAGACTGGCGATGTAAGGTACGAATGTACACTTTTTGGCAACTTGCAGACGTAGGTAAAGCATATTTGGCATAAGAGGCTACTCGGTTGGCGACATGCTTTGCAGCAGGGAGGTGTGCTTGAGAGGATGATAGTGCAGTAAAACGACTTTCAAAGAGATGAATGCCTAACTGCTTGCCACAACAAAGCCATAACAATAACACCCAAAGGGCAATATCAAACCCCCACAGTAAGCTTTGTTTAAAGCCACACCAACATTGTCCCAAAGCACCCAATACTTTAAAGCCTAAGCGTAGCATTCTCCACTGGAAAGAAGCTGAAGTCTCATGGTTGAGTAATACTTGCTGTGTAGACGTACGTAAAGGGGAAGGCATAGGGGTAGAACCTCAATAAACAATAAAGCCTTAGGGTGTATGGATCAGACTTTGTTGTAGAAACTCAGGTTTTCCAGCGGGATAACGATTGCTAAAACAAGCCGTGCAAGCATCTACAGGCGTATCAAAACAATCAAGCATATCCTGTACTTCTAAATAAGCTAAAGACTCTACTCCTAACCATTCTCGTAATTCTTCTAGGGTTTTATGGTTTGCAATCAGCTCTTCTTCTGTGGACATATCAATCCCATAAAAGCAAGGATGCTTCACAGGAGCCGAGCTAATACGTAAATGGATTTCTTTTACGCCCGCATCTCGCAAGAGCTTCACAAGACGACGGCTTGTTGTACCTCTGACAATAGAGTCATCCACAATGACACAGCGTTTGTCTTTCAGGACGTGGGTTAAAGGGTTAAGCTTAAGACGTAACCCGTTTTCTCGTAGTGCTTGGGTCGGATTAATAAACGTGCGTCCTACATAACGGTTCTTAATCAGTCCCTCAATAAAGGGAATCCCAGAAGTACGACTAAACCCGATGGCTGCAGGAAAGCCAGAGTCAGGGACGGGAATGACTAAGTCAGCCTCAGCGGGGGCGATTTCTGCTAGGCGTTGTCCCATTTTCACACGGTAATTATACACGGTTTGGTTTTGTAACACACTGTCAGGGCGTGCAAAATAGACCATTTCAAAGACACAAAAATGGTTGGCTTTTTCGCCTTCCAGCATGGCATAGGTTTGCTCAAGGGTACCATCTTCGGTACGGGTGACCACCACGAGTTCTCCAGGTGCAAGTTCTTTTTCTAACGAGGCACCTACAATATCTAAGGCACTGGTTTCAGAAGCAAATACAATTTCTCCTGTGGTTAAACGTCCTACCACCAAGGGACGTATCCCATTTCTATCTCGTACCGCTACCAAGCAATCACCAATCGCAAATACTACTGAAAAAGCCCCTTCACAGACACTAAACACTTCTACGGCGGCTTTCAGTACACTGGCAGGCTCTGCAGAGTATTTGTCTAGTGCCTTGGCTAACGCACGTGCCATGACATGGCTGTCACTCAGGTCTTTGGTAGGGTCTAGGTGAACATTAAACCGTTGTTGGAGCTTATGTAAGTTAATCAGGTTACCATTATGCCCTAAGACTAAGCCACCGTAACGAGTTCGTGCGACCACAGGTTGAGCATTTTCTAGGGTGACTTGTCCTGTGGTGGCATAACGCACATGCCCAATACCTACTTGACCTGTCATTTTGTCCAATAGCTTTTGGGAAAATACCTGATTGACCAAGCCTAAGTCTTTGTGTAAAAACAGCTGATGGTCATCAAATACCGCCATACCACATGCTTCTTGCCCACGGTGCTGCAGTGCGTATAACCCATAAAACATAAATTGCCCAAGTGGCAAGGTATGAGGAGAAATAATCCCAAATACCCCGCATTTTTCACGAAGTTCAGGTAAGGAAAGAGCTTCCTGTTCAAGCACAACCGCAGGTTGGGTAGAGCTTGACAAAGAGGTAGGGCAAGAGGTCATGGTGATAGCGTGTCCTTCACGAACAATTCAAGCACAGAGTAGGGATTAAACGTGGGATTTAAAACTACGACGAGGCTGGTACAAAGGGGTACGCCATGCTTGTGAAAGCGTTTCACAAGACATCGTGAAATGCGCAGGTTGGTCGTGTAAAGAAAGAACACCCGTAGTATTCAAGGTGCCAAGTACATACACTTGAATCCCTAAGGCTTCAGGGTACTGAGCGACGCTTGTTTGCAGTGATGCAATCTGTTCGGGTGTACCACTGACGATATAACATCCTGCGGTTTCGCCAAAGCATGTGACATCCCAACGATGTTTACCTTGCTCAAAGAGTCCATCAGGTAAGGAGACCTCAAGACCAAGCCTGGTTTCAGAGGTTTTATCCGCTGTCATGGCATAGCTAGGCGTTTTTAATAAGCATTCTGCCAAGGTTGTGAGTAGCCCTCCTAAGGAAACATCTTGTACGCTTGCAAGGGACTGTTGCGGTGCAATGTGATGAGCCAGTAAGTTTACAAGTGTTGCTTCAGCTTCCAAGTCAACCTGAGGAGGTTCACCACAGAGTGCCTGTCCTTGAAGCTCTTGATATTCGCTACCCCCTAAACTAGGACGAAAACGTCCTAACAGAGCAACGTGATGTCCGACCTGCTTGAACTCAGGGGTCAATGTTTTTGTGATATCTTCCACTAGTCCAATCGTACCCACCACCAATGAAGGAAGAATGGCACTGCCCGCTTCCGTGGTATTGTATAAGCTACAATTTCCGCCTGTCACAGGGGCATCAAACGCCAAGCAGGCTTCTTTCATACCCTCGACAGAGTAATACAGCTGGTAATAGACATCAGCCGTTTCAGGGTCACCATAATTCAAATTATCGGTGACACCTAACGGTAAACATCCTGTAGCTGCTAAGTTTCTGGCAGATTCACTAAGGACATTTTTGCTACCCATGTAAGGCTCAAGTGCAACATGTCGAGCATTTCCCCCTAAAGTGACACCAAGACCTTTGCCTGTAAACTGATGGGTTGCAGGGTGACGCAATTCAATCACCCCTGAAGCGTTGGCTTCAGAGCTTACACGAGTCCCATTTCGTACATGGCGGTCATATTGGCTGTAAATGGCTTCTGGGTGAATGATATTGGAACGCTCAAGCATTTGGCGGAGCGTTTCAAGTACCTGATGCGGTTCAATATCTTGTAACGTTGCTTCAGGCTGTGTTTCACGACGTAGCTTCAAAAAGTCAGGTTCATCAGGGACAGACACAGGAATAAATTGTGGTGCATCGTCTGTCAGTAAAGTAGCGGGTAGTTGAGCCACCAAGCGCTCCCCTTGCATGATTTCTACTAAGCCTGTATCAGTCACTTCGCCCACAACACAACAAGGAACCCCCCACTTACGGAAAATCTGGAAAATCTCTTCGGTGCGGTGTGATTCTACCACAAAAAGCATCCGCTCTTGAGATTCAGAAAGCAAGAACTCAAAGGGTTGCATGTTAGGTTCACGTGCAGGAATGAGGTTTAAATCAACTTTCATCCCCGTGCCGCCTTTGGCAGACATCTCTGCTGCACCACAGGTAATGCCTGCTGCACCCATATCTTGTGCCGCCACAATGGCTCCCGTTTTAAACGCTTCTAAGCAGGCTTCCATTAACACTTTTTCCGCAAAAGGGTCTCCCACTTGTACCGCAGGACGGTCTTCAGCAGCTTTCTCTTCATCCAAGCTACGGCTGGCAAATGAGGCACCCCCAATGCCATCTTTGCCTGTTGGAGAACCTGCATAAACCACAGGGTTTCCAATACCTTTGACCTTTGAACTCATCATGCCCTCAGGTTCAATGACTCCCACACTCATGGCATTGACCAAAGGGTTTCCCTTATAGCTATCGTGGAAAAAGACATCCCCACCAATGGTAGGAATCCCCATACAGTTTCCATAATGAGCAATCCCGTGAACCGCATGTTGAATCAAATAATTGCTACGAGGATGGTCGGTAGGACCAAAGCGAAGGGCGTTCAGGTTTGCCACAGGGCGGGCATTCATCGTAAAAATATCCCGTAAAATCCCCCCTACTCCAGTGGCTGCTCCGTGATAGGGTTCCACGGCGGTAGGGTGGTTATGGCTTTCCACTTTAAAGGTGACATCTAAGCCTTCTTCAATCCGAATAACGCCTGCATTTTCTCCTGGCCCTTGCACGACACGCTCCCCTGTGATGGGAAGTTTTTTGAGTAAATGGCGTGTATGTTTATAGGCACAGTGTTCACTCCATAAGGCACTAAACATACAAAGCTCTTCAAAGTTGGGGGTTCTACCCAAATGCTTTAAAATGAGTGCGTACTCGATAGGGCGGATATTCAGCTGTTGTAGTTGATGTGCTAACTGCTCTGAAATATCTGGCATAATAACGGTTGCTCCCTCCGTAATCCCTGGGGCTTTCATCGCCACTTCAACATAGGAGGGATTCATGGTACAGGTGGAGGTACTAAACATCATCATGGGACAAGGAGCGTCTTTCTATAGCCGACTGAGAGTAAGGAAAGGCATGAATAGCAAGGGAAGATACTTCTTATTTTTACGCAAACATGCAGAACATGCCATCTTTCCCTTGAGGTGTTTTACGCTTTCTCTCAGAGTCAGGGGCTATTCAGTGATGAGGTCTTGATGATGACGAGCATGTTTCTTTCCGCTCTTTTAAGGCTCACCGCATGAGAAGAGTGGAAAGAAAACCCTATGCAGTCTTAGGTTTAACGGTATTCGCTTTTACAAGCCCTTCAGGGGTATGGGTTTGAAGTTCAGTGGGAATCCCTGGCGCAGATTTATCGCCACGAATGACATAGGAAAGCCATTGCTGGGCTCTAGGCATCAGTTCCGCCAGTACCAAGTAACTGGAGATATTTCCCGCAGCCAGTGCGATTGCCTTATATTTATAAGACGCATTAAGTTCCTGTTTCAGGGCAGGAAGTGCCTTCTCGGAGGTTGCCTGTAGTAACTTTGCAAGCTCTAAGATACCCTCTGTCTGAATTTTTTTATCCAGTCTTGCACCTGCCACATGGGTTAAGTCTACCAAGGGACGATGCAGTAAAGACACCTGTTGCATCGAGCCATCCACGTATTGTGCTGCTTTGGAACGTACGTATTCCAGTTCTTTAGGGCCAAATAACTTTTCAGGAGCCTCTTTGTAGACGGGAATATGTCCTAGATGAGCCGCCATGTCAAATAAAGGATTTGGGTTTTTCATACGGTTAAAACGATTCTCAGGGGAAAAATAATGATAAATCGTTTCGACAAGTTTCATTTCCTCATGGGGGTGCCAAGTGTTTTTAGTTGGTTGCTCTTTGAGCGTTTGTGCTAATGATTCCCACCCTTGGGTCAGGCGTTGTTTCCACTGTTCAGGCACGACACCGTGGCGTTCGTGTTGACCTACCGCCTGTTTTAAGGTGTGTAGCGTCTCAAACCGCTCATGGGCATACCCTGCTTGTCGTTTTGCAAAAAGTTCGGTCAACTTATTTTGAATTAAGTCTGCACCGAAAAATTGCATCACAAGGAAAAGCCCTTCCCTCAGTGACCAAATAGCTGCTTCAGAAGGGTCTCTGGAGGTAAACACACGTCCTAGTGAGATGGGGGCATCCACCCCGATGAGAGTTTGTCCACGTTCAGTAAATGCAAAGGAAAGCAAGGATTGCAGAGGCATCATGCCTACTGATGCACTCCCAAAACGTGCGGTTGGTTTTCCTTGACTGGGCAGAGAAGCCTGAGGGGGAAGTGCCACAGACGCAGAGGGGGGACCACTGGTGTCTTGAGACGGCATAGCACTTGGTAACGTGGGGGGGTGCGTATTAAGTGTTGCTTGTACAGAAGTGCTGGGGGTTTGGGTATACTCAAGAGGCTGTTTGGCAAAGGGAGAATGTACTTCTGGAGAGAAAATAACAGAGGTTGCAGGAAACGCAGGGTTGCCTAGTGAGACAGAGGTACTAAGCGTATTTTTAGCATCTTTGCTTTTTAATAGCTTACCCTGGTTAAGCACATGCGTTTGTAACGAGGGGTCTTTCATGTCGTCTTTCACAGCACCTTCCACAGGATTCGTGGTGGTGGCAAGAATCTTTTTTCGTTTCTCTTCTGTATAGTAGTGGTTTAAAAAAGGAAGCCCTACCCCGATAAACAAAGAGGGTGCCATCATGGTAAACGCAACTTTTGCGGCATAGTGCTGTAGGTGAGGTGTCATCCGTCCCGCTTTAAGGTCAGCCAGTAAAGGACGCACACGGTGTAACTCTTCCTGAGAGGGGGCAAGTTTCGCCAAGGCCTCAGGACTCAATTGATGTAGAAACGTAGCCTGTGGCGAGGTATGAAACTTTAAAGACCGTCCTGCAAATCCTGTGGCAGGTATTTTCCCAAACAATGATTTTAAATCTTCCCAGCCTAAGTGAGAAGAGGGCTTTACGCCCGTTTTATGGAAAAAGGTATCCCAAGCCTTGGTGGCAAGATTCACGCCCCATCCCCATACAAAGGCAGTGACCCATTCGGTTCTGAATAGCTCTTCCCCAGCCGTGGGGTTCCAAGCTTTGGTGATGGCAACACGTCTTACATTGTCCACACAGTCCCGCATAAAGATAGGTAGCATGCTCTTAGAGTCCATCGCACTTAACACCCGATAAGCGGACTGACTACCAACGTGACGAAGAGAAGTAAGACTTGTCATAACACCCTATTCATAGCGAAAGCAAAAGGCTAAACCGAAACGCAATGGAGCCAAGTAGGTGGACAATACACGAATGTATGAGTGAGACCTGCCACATAAGGGGTGTTTAAGCGGAAGACGCTCGACCATAGGGGAAAAAGCTCAAAGGCTAGGCGAGTATGAAGAAAAAGTCTATAAAACACAACAAGCCAAGCTTTAAGTTTAAAGACATAAAACAAAGAATATTGTGCTACTTCAGTAACGTGAAATAGACTGATTCAAGAAAGTAGAGCCGTCTCATACAGTGAGGTCTCAAACGCTTAATGGGGATAGTCCACAACACAGCCGCAAAACGCTATCACTATGAAGTGTTCTCCTTATTGTAGTAAGCACAATAACGACTATAAAGTATCTGTCATAAGATTGCAATCATGAATTATAAGGCGTGAACACCCGATGGAAAACATCATGACATCAAAGACGGATTGACTCAAAAAATGACTTAGAAAATTATTAATATAGGATGTAAAGTAAAGTGTGAAAACAAGGTTGCTTTAGTAGAAAATACGCACAGTGTTGTTTGTCTGAGGTTGAGGCACCTCGTGTTGCCTGAATTGTTACATTTCTTTATAAAAAAGACCACCAAAGTTCGCCCCTCTTGCACAGAGGGTTGGAATCCCGTTCGGTTTTAGGCGTTTTAAGAGAGGGAGTCCCTAGAGGGTAGGTTTAGGTACAAGGGGGTTGGAATCCCGTTCGGTTTTAGGCATTTTAGAGAGGGAGTCCCTGGGGGGCAGGTTTAGGTACAAGAGGGTTGGAATCCCGTTCGGTACTCCAGCGCGTAAAAAGCGTATGCGGTATCCTCAACTGGTCCAGCACCTTCCCCACCGTATACGAGAGTTGCCCCTCCATACTCCTCGCATACTCAGGTAAATAAAAGGTGAGCATCGGAGGTAAAACACAGACTCCCAGCCGAGCCAGCTTGAGCATATTTTCTAAATGAATGGCACTCAACGGAGCTTCCCTCACGGCAAGAATCAACTTGCGTCCTTCTTTCAAGGTCACATCTGCTGCACGAGAGGTTAAATTATCTCCAATGCCTGCTGCAATGCGCCCCAAGGTTCCCATGGAACAAGGGATAATCACCATGCCTGCGGTAAGATGCGTTCCGCTTGCAGGGGAAGCATCTAGCTGATGATTGCCAAACACCTGTAATAACGGTAAATAGGTCTCTAAAGGCAAGTCTAAGTGGTGTAATAAGCGGGTTGCTTTATCCTCTGAGGAGCCACCGCCCAACTTGACCCCTGTTTCCTCTAAGGTCACTTGAAACCCTTTTTCCGTCAAAATAAGCTCTACAGGATACCCAGAGGTTAAAAGCTCATACACCAGTTTAAACGCTAAAATCCCTCCGCTGGCACCAGTAATGGCAACCACCACAGGGGCAGCTTTAGAACAGACAGAATCATTCAAGGAGGTAGACATCATGGTACAAGGAACCCTTCTGTTTAGAAGATGGTTATGGCTAACATTGTTGTATCTCACACCACATGACACGGCACATACACTGACAGAACCTATCCATAAAACGGGACGCTAACCGATTTACACTCACGGAGACGCTTTACGATGAGTCCCCTTTCTTTCCTGTTAACCCTCTGATTTGAGGAAATCGTGTCCTAAGCTTCGTCATGACCCATTGCCATTCTTCAAGCTTACTATAGTGTATGACGGTAGCATACAGCATGATACCTATCCCCCAAGCACCTACAAGTAATATCCAAGCGTTCATGCTTAGCGGTTCATGCGTGTGAAGCGAAACCCCAAAAAGGGTTGTGATTGGGCGGTGATGTATCAGATATAACCATCCACCCATCACACCTATGGCAGGGAGTAGTTGAATAAAGGGCTTTCCTAATGTGTTCCAAAACGACCATGAAGGCATGTGTTGCCTTTGAAGGGTCATACTCAAAAGCGTCATGTTGAGCCATGTAATGGCACTGGTAGCGAATGCAATACCCCCTACACCTAACGCCAAGCCTTTGATACCTAAGAAGGAAGCTTGGCTTAGCCAGCCATTGAGAAGCCATTTTAAACCAATCGCAATACATCCAATCAGTAAAGGGGTTTTTGCATTCTGAAACGCATAGCATACCCTTACAAAGGTATCTCGGGCAAAGTAGGGAATCATTTGGAATGCCTGAAAGACTACCGCTGTCGTCACCACAAGGGTATCCTGAGCATCAAAAGCCCCCCGCTGAAACACGAGTCGAATAAGATGTTCAGCATCAAACCATACGACCAATAAAACAGGCAAACAGAGCATCCATAACCCTACAATACCTTGTCTTGCAAGTCGTGTGATGGTTGTAAACGAGGCACTACCTTGGCTTGCAGCTTCAGCCAGTTGTGGAAATAAAGGCACCAAAAGTGCGGTTTGTAATACGCCAATGGGCAGTTGCATTAAGCGGTTCGCCAGTGTCAGGGCTGCCCAACTTCCTGAAGGTAATGAGGTTGCAAACGCAATATCAACATAGGTAATCAGTTGTCCAATGGTGGTGCCTACCATGGCAGGAAGGAGCAACCCCCATAGCATCCCAAAGGGTCCTTGCGGATGCCACCACTGAGCCTTATGCTCTTCAGGAAGGTTGGCTCGGAAGGGGAGGTTATCTTTGAAAGCATCAGGTAGCTGTGCTAGCACCTGAAGGGCAGCTCCCAAGGTAGTAGTCCATGCCAAAATATTGCCCTGTGCATCTGTTGGGAATACATACAGGCTTATGATTAAAGCCAAATTAACCAGAGCAGGTGCAAAGGAAGGCCAGAAAAATCTTTGGTGTAAATGTCCCCAAGCATATAAAATACCTACGACCCCCCCAAGCCATAAAATGGGAGACATCACTTGAAGATGATAGGTAGCAATAGGGACTAAACGAGGATTGCCCAGCATACAGCTTACAATGGGTTTTGCCGCCACAAACACGGCAATACTCAGTGCCAAAAAAAGCCAATGGGTCAGGGTTAAAAAACTTCCAATGCGTGAACGTGCCTCAGGCTCTCCGAGTTCGTTTTTCCAGCGTTGGTAAAGTGAAACGGTGGCGGTATGAAAAGGACCCCCCAAGCCACCCAGTAAAATGAGGGCAAAAGAAGGTAATTGGAAGGCTGCAAAGTAGGCATCTGTAGCATCTCCTGCACCGTAAAAATGCATAATTTGCCAGTCTCTTACGGCACCTGTTACCTTGCTTAGGAGGGTAATGGCAGCAATGAGTCCTGCGGTTTTCAATAAAGGCACGGCAATACCTTGTTTTGAAGTTCCACGGTTCGGAGGAGGGCTGATGGAAGATTTTGGAAGAGGCATCGACATCATGATATACTGATGGTATCACAAGCCAAGAAACGCTGATATGCTTTTATAGACCTTATTTGATAAAGCTGAAATGTTCGTTGTACGCTCATCTACCTGACCCTACAGACTAGGGGCTTCTACTCGCTTCTTATGTGTCCGATTCGCTTAACGCATCTTGAACATGCGATGACCTCTCCGCAGACAGAGGAGGGTGACTCACAGGCGTTTCGCCTCAAAGAGCTGATGCGTCGCCATGCTCAGAAACTCAAGCAGTGGGTGAAAAGTTATCTGTGTTTAGAGGCACATGAGGATATTACGGTACTTATGGCCCAACGGCAATGCCCTGACCCTGGCTGTGATGACATGGAAACCTTATTAGGCATCATGTTTCCGCCTGATTACACAGGAAACGTGCCACCCCAAGAGGCTTGCCAAATCGTGATTCCAACCCCTATGTTAGAATTAGGCTACCGAGACATTACACACTGGGCAGAAACCATGGTGCAGGCTTGGCCACAAGGATGTATTCTAGCCTATGAGGAACGCCAAGCCCGTGACCCTCTTGCAAAGTTTTTCACCGCTACGAATCCTTCATAACACTCATGGAAGAACGGAGAACCTGCTTGATGACACCTCAGCCAAGCCTTCATGAGCCACACCCTTGGTTGACGCAATCTTCCCACCGTATGGTATGGGATGTTGTACGTATGGCCCGATGGCTGACTTTGCTAGGTAACCCCGAGCGTGCGTATCATGTCATTCATGTGGCAGGAACGAATGGCAAAGGCTCCTGTAGTTGGATGTTGGCACAGCTGTTACACCATGTTGCAACCGCACACCAGCTTCCGCCCATCGGGCTTACCACAAGCCCCCATTTAACCCATTGGGGGGAACGTATTTGGGTAGGAGGCACAAGCCTATCCTTAGAAGCATTTCACACCCTTGCGTGGGAGCTTGCAACCGTATTAGCCCCTTATGTTACCTCTCCTGAAGATACACCAACGCCCTTTGAGTTTTTAACCTTGTGTGCCTTAAAACACTTTGCCTTAAGCGGTTGTGAATGGGTGATTTTAGAAGTGGGTATGGGAGGACGTTTGGATGCTACTAACGTGATTCCTCCTGCCAGATGGTCACTGATTACCAGTATTAGCTATGACCATATGTCCTTCCTCGGAGACACGCTTCCAGCCATTGCCTCGGAGAAGGCTGGTATTTTAAAACCTCCTGTAGAGATGAACGGTCAACGTTTTCAAACGCAAGGTCTTGTGGTGGGACGTTCTCTCGGAGAAGCTTGCCTAGGGACTCCTGAAGCGGAAGCCTATCACGTGATAGCTCAACAGGCTACGCAGCATGGTATTCCTATGGTGCCTCAGCCATGGCGGGTAGAAGCAGGTGCGTTTGGCACCTCTGTCGAGCTGTCCCCCAAGAAGCTTTCTTGTCTTCGTTCGAGCGACACAGACCCCTACCATGTATTTAGAACATGGCAAGTGCATCATGCGTTTTATGAGCCACAAACGTATCAAAGTACCTCATGGCTTGCCAGCTACCATGCCGAGAATATTCAAAGTGTTTTAACTTTATGCCATGCCCTTGCTTCAGATAAGGCCACTCACCACAGTGCATCCACTTGGGAAACCTTAGGGCTATGGGATGCGTGGCGTGCTTTATGGGAGAATCCTGATGGCGTGCAAGCTTCTTTGATGCCGTGGCGAGGTCGTTGCGAATGGCATGCACGCTATCATACGTGGGTGGATGGATGCCATAACGTTGCAGGGTGGTATGCGTTTTTTGAAACCCTTAGCCAGTTTGAACAAGACACCCAGGCACACTGTGAGACGCTATGGGTAGCACTGCCTGAAAACCGAAGGGTTGACTCCTTCCTACAAGCACTTACTCATCATGGGGTAACTCCAACACGCTTGCGTATTGTGACACCCAGCCCTGAAGAACAAGCCCTGCTTCCTGCGGGTTATCACAGCTTAGAAGCGGTAAAACCCTACGTGACTTCCTATGAGGGTGCATTGACCTTAGGAGAGGCAGTGACTAGCTTTGAAGAAGCCAAACACCATATTCAAGCTTTTGTACCTCAAGAGCCTCTACGTTACCAAGCGGTGTGTGGCTCACTTTACTGGATAAGCACACTTTACCGATGAGTCACGTTTGACTGTCTAAGGGTACTTCATGGTTCATGACTCGTACGATCGTAGGAAAATGACCCTATCATCAATGGGCGAGTTTACGCCATAATTGTGTTGCTTGTCCTTGTAGCTGAGCTAAAAAAGGTGCTACCTGTCTTTTCCACAGTTGTGTGACATGTGTTTGAAGCCCTTGGGTGCTTGTGTTGAGTTGCTGTACCCCTTGTTGTACCGTGGCATTTTGAGTGACGGCTTTTTGAGCTTGCACCCCCCAAGCTTTTAAGTGTTTTCCTGAAGTGCTCCGCCCAAAATGGTCTAATGTTTCAGTCGTGAACTTTGAAGCGCTTTGCAACCCTTCTGTCACTTGCTTCTCAACGACTTGCAGTGCGGGCTTTAATTGTTGTTTGTAGAGTGTGGTGATACGTGGTGTTAGTGTGGAACGACTTATCATGGCAAGTGATACCCCCTATGGTAAACATGTGATGTCATGAGGCTGTAGCATACCTTCATGTGTCACTGTCTCAAGATGCTTGAGACACCTGTATCAGTGATACTCTGAAGAATAAGTTGAAGCCCAACAATGACGATATAACCCTTAACTTGGCACACAAACGCTATGGTTCATAAAACGTTTTTAGTCAAAAGTCTCTGAAAGCTTTAAACCATCATAGCATGTTCTTTTTGCCTTTGGGGTATACTCCTTGTATATACGCTATCTTGTTTCATTGTCACTCACATGCTCCTTGCTTCTAAAGCCTCTCCTACGTTTATGATGATAAACACGCCCCCCTCTGTACACTCCCCGATAGTTTCCTCCGCGTCAGCTAGTTATACAGGCGTGATAGAAAAAGCGGATGTCATTGTCATTGGTGCAGGACACGCTGGGATTGAGGCTGCCATGGCAGCAGCACGCTTGGGTGCTACGACCTATTTACTCAGCATGAACCTTGACACCGTAGGGCAAATGAGCTGTAACCCTGCGATTGGCGGTCCTGCAAAAAGTCAGATTGTTAAGGAAATTGATGCACTGGGTGGCGTGATGGGACTGTGTGCCGATGCCACGTATGTGCAACGCAAAAAACTGAATGCGTCTAAAGGGGCTGCGGTGCATGCGCTAAGAATGCAGTCTGATAAAGCCTTGTACCGAGAGTTCTGTCGTCAGCTTGTGGAAACTGAGCCTTGTTTAAAGCTTAGACAAACCACTGCCGTAAAGCTTTTGACGCGTGTGATTCCTCATACCTCAGAGGTACAACTCGTGGGTGTGGAAGATTTCTTAGGGGTGCGCTACGAAGCACCTGCCTTGGTGATTACCACAGGGACGTTTTTAAATGGTCGTCTTTGGGTAGGAGAAGCCAGCTATGGAGGGGGGCGACCCGGAGAACCTGCTGCCAAGGGAATCACGGCAGACCTTGTTGCCTTGGGGCTTGAGACGGGACGGTTAAAAACAGGTACACCTCCAAGATTAGATGGCAGAACCATTGATTATCAAGGGCTTGAGGCACACCCTGGTGAGGAAGATGCTGGATTCTTTTCCTTTTTGCCTCATCGTCCTGTTTTGGAGCAATTGCCTTGCTATTTAACTCGTACTACCCTTGAAACACACGCCATTATTGAAGCCAATATTCATCGTTCTCCGATGATGCAAGGACTTATGGATGCCACTTGTGGTCCTCGGTACTGCCCTTCCATTGAGGATAAAGTCACTCGGTTTAAAGACAAAGAGAGCCATCATCTTTTCATTGAACCCGAAGGTCGGAACACCTATGAGGTGTATCTGCAAGGGTTTTCCTCGTGTCTACCTATGGACGTTCAGCTTGCGATGCTTAAAACCCTTCCTGGGCTAGAGCGGGCAGAAATGCTACGCCCTGCGTGTGCTGTAGAGTACGACTATTTTCCTGCATGGCAATTATTACCTAGCCTCATGAGTAAAAAAGTGCGTGGTCTTTTCCTTGCGGGACAAATCAATGGTACCAGTGGGTATGAAGAAGCGGCAGGGCAAGGTTTGGTAGCAGGTATCAATGCGGCACGCTTTGCAGGAAATCAGGCCCCCTTTATTTTGCCTAGGCATTCTTCTTATATTGGTACCCTGATTGATGACCTTGTCACGAAGGAAATCACAGAGCCTTACCGTATGTTGACTTCTCGGAGTGAGTACCGTTTAATGCTCCGTCAAGACAATGCAGACCAACGTCTGACCCCTTTAGGGCGACACATAGGCTTAGTGGATGCTCAACGCTGGCAGGTCTATCAAGAAAAAATGACACTCTTAGAAGTCGAAAAGCAGCGATTACTTTCAACGAAAGTGGCACCTTCAGAAGCCTTTAATACCCAATTACAGCACCTGTGCCAAGGGGAAGTGCTTCAGTATAAAGCCTCCTTGTTTGAGCTATTACGTCGACCAGCTGTGAGCTACCGCACCCTGATGACACTTGCGGAAACGCCACCCTGTGAAGGTGTGACCCCCGATATGATTGATTTTCTTGAAACGGAAATTAAATATGAAGGCTACTTGGTACGGCATTTAAAACAGCTTGAACAAGTCCAATCTCAGCAAGACACGCCGCTTCCGTTACATCTTAATTATGGAACCATTCATCAATTGTCTCATGAAGCACGGGAAAAACTTACACGCTTCCTGCCTACCACCTTAGGGCAAGCAGCCCGTATTCCTGGTATTACGCCCGCAGACATTCAGATTTTAAGTATTCTACTCAGTGCAGGAAAGCTTTCTAGCTACACCACGCCTCCAGCCGTCATACACTAACATGAGAGACACTTAGTGTCTTTTCACCACTTTTTGTAACAATGCAACATATAAGGGTGTTGTATGATGTATGTTTGTGGTTTAGTAGAATCACTATCCTTGTGATTGAACCTTTTTAATAGCATTTCCTTAGTATCATTGTGTACTAAGCCATCCATGATAGTCATGCCTCCCTGCCTTAATAGGCTTCTTGCTTATGTATTCTTCTCATCAAGCTTCTTCTCATTCCACACACCAAGCATCTACTCTTTCTAAGCACATGACACCTTCTGTCCAAGAACGTGCAGGGTTTAGGGTGTTGAAGCGTTATGGTTGGTTCTTGAAGCGGGCTTTAGCGGGAGAGTTTCTGTCCAACACAGAACGGGTATGTCTTTCAGGGCTGATGCTCTTTTTAGTGGTTCAGCTGATTGCGGTATGGGTGTTTCATCAGAACTTCTGGATGACCTATCAACCGCAACCTACTCTTGAAGTGCCGCTTGCGCCTCATTTGCTTCCACCGACAGTCGTAACAGACACAGCTGGCTAGTTGGGTGTGGCACTGACCCTAGATGTGATACTTTTAAATAATAGTGTGCCTCGTAAGGCAATTTATCCTTCAAACAGGGTTTCATTATAGTATCGAAGAGCACAAGAGCGTGTATCAACCACACATGCGGTTCAGAAGAGCATCTCATCAAAGTCTTTTATGACAGATTCGTTAGTCTTGTTTCATCCTCTTTACAGTATGGGGATACTACTTTTATAGTAGATATACGCACCTCACGAGTCTATCAGTGACTTCAAAGATAAGTGTAGGTTCTAAGGTACGATTGTTCGCTAAAGGTTTGTTAAACGCTTTATCTTAAGTTTGTTTCAAGTGTAGTGCCTCTCTGATAGAGAGGTGTAGGTTAGGTTTACTTCATGCAATCATCTCACTTTTGGTATGCTCGTTTAGAGCGTTTACATCATGTTGCCATGGCAGGTTTTATTGTGTTGCAGGCATGGTTTCCTGTTGTCGCCCGTGCCGAGTACGTTCAGCCTACGCCCCCTCAGGGTGCTGCTCCTGCGGTGTATCAAGCACAAGTGGTGAGTGTTGCAACAGGGACTCGATTCACGGTTGTGATGAGTTCATCCCACGAAAGTCAAACGGCGCGTGTCGGTGATAAGGTTGTGGCAACTCTACCTATGGGACTTACCAGTACACAAGGTACCGTGGTATTGCCTCAAGGGACGCAGGTGATGGGAACGATTACGCAAGCCGTTGCAGCGAGTCGTTTAAGTCAACAAGGGCAACTTGGGATTCATTTTACCAGTGCTGTATTGCCTAACAAAACCATGCTATCGCTTTCTGCACGAGTGGTGACGACTGATGGTTCAGGCATTTTAAAAGCGAAAGAAACAAAAGCAGTGGTCAAAGACAATGCCAAAAATATTGCCATTAAAGCAGGCATTGGTGCTTTGGCAGGTGCCGCAGGCGGTGCTATTTTTGGTGGTAAGCCTGGTAAAGGTGCCATTGCAGGTGCCGCCATTGGTGGCGGTATTGGCTTGGGGCAAACGGCTTTCCGTCGTGGCGATGATATTGTCCTTCCTACAGGGATGCAACTTGATGTGATGCTGGATGCACCACTGACAATCAATCCTTAAGTTTTTAACCCTTTTTATGTAAGTTTTTTTTCTCTCTCAAACCTTGCCTTTAGTGTGCCTTTGCATACTAAAGGTTTTTTTTATGAAGACAGTAGGTCTTACGGGTGTAAAAAGTGGGACTTACACGTTGAGCTATGAGAGAAATGCTATTGGTATTGCTAACCCTAAAAAGACACATGCTACATCACATTCATACCTTGTGTGATGTTCCGTAACATTTTGTTATCAAAGCCTAGGTCATGAGGTTTTATACGTGTAAATCGCCTGTGTGCATGACACAATGGCATGACTTTACAAGGTATCTTTCAAGGCTCTTTACGACAATGTAAGTGTGTTAGGTACGCTTAAAAACCTTTTTGGAAGTCACGCTTGGGGTTCGTACAAAGTTACACGTTAAACGGGGTTATAGGCTTGTAAATCGTATGTCGATGTCTTCTATTAGTCATTCGTCCAACCCTGCAGGTGTGCCATCACAGGTCTCTGTAGCTTCGGGTGTTTATTCCCCAGAGGCTAAGGGATCATCCATGTTTACCACACCGAGTATGAAACGCCTCTCCCAGGTCACTGTGAAGCCTCAGGCATTACAAACGCCTAAGTTTGGTGCAGGTGCTTCGGGTATGATGACCATTCCCCGTGCAGATGAGTTTGTGAAACAACTTCCCCTTGAGGCACAGCTACGTCCTGTGGAAGTGACTCCTAGTAAAACCACGGGGGGTAACGATGCGCCAACGAGTAGTACACCAGATTTGCCTGAACGAGCCTACCAGAAAGACAAGGGCTGGACTTCCATTGACCAAAAAACACCCCTTAAACTTCCTGACCCCTTTGTGACACAGGATAGCATGAATCGTTTACGTTTGAATGCACCTTTGTTAGGTGAGCAGCAGGGTAAGCAGGCTTTACAAACAGAGGGGTCTAAGCCGTCACCTTTTGTGAGCTTACCGCCTAAAGCGACCTATAAAAGTGAGCATGGACTCAAAGAAAACACCTCTAAGATGGGAGCCTTTTTAAAAGGAGTTGTCTCTCCTGTGACAGGACTCTTCAGTGTGCAAGGGCTTGCGGGGATGGCTGCGGTGGGGGCTGCAACCTCCGTGGTAGGAGCGGCAGCGTTGGCACCTTGGTTATTAGGAGCGGGTGCCTTATATACAGGTGTAACTGCCTTGTCAGGGTTAAAGAAAACCACGGCAGGTCGTACAGACCTTGAGCAAGCCGACGGGTTCTATGAACTAGGGTCAGCCTTGAGTAGCGGTGTTGGCACGTTACTAGGGGCAAACCCAGCAGGAAAAGCCATAGGTGCCAAGGGGATGAGTCAAGCTTCTTTGAAGCAAAATCCGTTACAGTACCTTAAAAATTCTCCCAAAGATTTTCTTAAAACGCTTCACCCTGAAACCCTTGCAAAAAGTATTCAACTCGGGAAAAGTAACGCATTAGGCTTTGGTAATCGGATTAAAAGCGGTATTTTGTTACCCAGTGGCTCGTATCAACACCATTGGAGCCAAGAGGAAAAAGCCTCATTTGTGGGGAAAACACAAGAAGCACTTAAAACGATGCCTAAGCTTAAACCATGGACACAGCATATTCCTGGTAGTAAGCCTGCATTACCCTCTGAACAACGTTTTCAAGGGGTGTATGCCACCATGGATAAGGTCAATGCCTACTATCGTAGTTTAGGAAAGAAAACACCCACTGCGTCTCAAGCCATGCCTCCTCAAAGCACTATAGCAACGACGAAGCCTCAGCCTGTGACCGCTCAAGCACGTGCCAATAAAGCGGAGTTACAAGTGCCTAAACTTTCGGCACAAGAAAAGCCCCTGTTTCCCAAAACAGTGCAACGAGGCACGCTTGCAGAGATGGAGTCGTTGGCTCATGTACAACGTCTTGACCAAAACCGAGTGCTGTACACCACCGTAGACCCTCAAGACTTGCAGGCATTTCAAGGGAAAGCCTTACGAGATGCGGGCTTTAAAGAGCTTTATACAAGCCCTGATGAGGCACTGCGTGTAAGTCGAGCGTTGGGACATACACAAGGAAACAAGGTGATGGCGGTGGAGTTACCTCAGGGTACTTCTCTCATGACACCTGCCACAGTGGGAGGCGATGCGGCTCGTTTTTATTTGCCTCGTAATACGGTATTACAACGCATGAATGGTGGACTGCTCTATGGCGATAGGTTACAGGTGGCGATGCCTGAAATGTACGCTCGTCTTCAAAACTTACAGTATTATATGACCCATCGCAATCATTACAACCCTTTAATACGTCAATGGCAAACGCAGTCTCCAGCGACGTATCAGCGTTTGATGAATGACCCAACCCTTCTTTCAGATTTGCACCGAGTGGGTACCTCTGATAGAGTGGATACTCTCAAGGCATTGAGTAAACTATTGGCAGAACAGCCTGAGGTGTATACGGCATTACGTCAACGTCCGGGAACGTTGGACGGACTCATGACGCAGGTAGAGATGTTTCGCCGTCACCCTGACGGTGCCACGGCACAAAGTTTACAGTTACAAGCCCCAACTCGTGCCTTTCGTGGTGTGATGAATGGGGTGGATCATCAACAGTTGGTCTTAGGGCAAACTTACAGTGACCCTGCCCCTATCAGAGTGGCGGAAAAACGAGGACTGGCGAAGCTCTTTGCGGGGGATCCGAAAAAAGATGGACTCATGATTGAGTTTAGAGATAAAAAAGGGCTTCCTGTTGTGGATAAGCAGCTGATGCAACAAGTGCTTCCTGCTGAAGCTGCGAACATGATGGATGAGCAGCTTCTACTGGCTCCTTCCACACGCTTTAAGCTGACCGAGCGTCGTTTAGACGGCTCCTATTTGGCTGAGGTGGTTCCAGGGACAGGTGCAAGTGCTTCATTACCCATTGACCCCAAGCATCATGCTAAGAATGTGGCACTTGCAGAGGCTCGAAAAAGCTTGTATCTTTCTCCTGAGCGTTTAAGTAAAGACTTTGTGAGTAGTGTCACCATGGGTGGACTTATGGCAATGCCTACGTTAGGACCACTGGCTCCTGCTGCGATTGCCATGGCATATCCTGTAACCAAGCCTATGAGTTTACTGGCAGGACATGCGGGGTATCAGGTGGCAAAAGCCACAAAACCCGAATGGGCTCCTCAAATTACAGGGGCTACGAGTATGGTAGCAGGTTGGGCTGACCCCACACAAGAGCTTGCTTTAAGCTTTATTAAGCCTGCTCCTCCACCCAAATGGTATCAGGCACTGAACCCGTTTTATAAGCATCAAGGATGGTTTACGGTAAAGTCTTCGTAGGTGGGTGCTTTCCTTGCTGATGTATTCAGGGGATAGATGAAATACATCTAGTGTTGCTCTACTTAAGGTTAAACCTCTGTTAGTGGTGGGATAGAAGTGCTTGGAAGTCTGCATCAAAAGACTTCATGGTGGCTTGTCCTACCATTAACACAAGGGCTTCTCGGGCTTGTAGTGCTTGTTGCTGATAGGTTAAAAGCTGGTCAGAGAGTTGGTCAAATTGTGCTTGCATGAGCTGTACTACAGGATGATGTTCCGCATCAAACGTTGCGATGCCTTCCTGATGAATCAGTTTTTGGTAAGCCTCTTGAAAATCTTGAGAGGTTTCTCGTTTCGCTTGAGAGGCCTGAGACACCATCCTGCTCCAATAACGATAGGCACTGTATCGGTTCATGAGCTGATGCTGTAGCAGTTCAATTTCTTTCGTAAGTAACACAATGTCAGTATCATTCATGGGAAGCTGTGCCATACTACGTCCAGGATTATCCACAGGGCGTAAGGCTTGGTCAACTACTTGACCACTCATCAGACCTAGCGGACTCCCTGTTAGCATGGAGCCTGTTAATGCCCCTAGTTTTACCACCCCTCGAGCAACATCCGTCACTTTTTGTCCTGAGGATTTTTGCTGGGTGCCTAGGGTAGGTTGCTGTATACGCTCTAGTGCAAGGCGAATAGGTGCGCTTTGAGAGACAGCAGCTTGCCAGAGCATTTGCAAGCCTTGTTGTTCTTGGGTTTGGTACTGGTTTTGTTGTGCCTGAATGCTCTCAAAGACTGCCACTCGTGTAGGAGGCGGTAATGGAGATGAGACCGAAAGAGGGGCTGTTTCAGCAGGCAACTCATAGGCATGGGCGTGCGGTATCAAAACAGCACCCTGAGAGCCGTAACATCCAAGAAGGAGGAGACCGCATGAAAGTAACGTGTCACGAAGCATCAAGCAATAGCGGTCAGTTAGCGGTGCCATAAGCGTTTCCTAAAAGCTGGGGGAGGTGTCGAGGAAGGTGTATGAGGCGCGCTACTCCCTACAGATTCGGGGTCTTGAGGTAACTCGGGAGGGGTCAGGGCATCGAGTGCTTTAAGCATAGCATCTGCAGACTTTACTTTTTGTGCTTTTTTATCATGAGAGGTTTCTTGAGGACGGACCGCTACACTAGGGGGCTTGGTACTGATAGGCTCACGGTGTTTTGATGTGGTTACAGTGGGTGAACTTCCCTTGGTAGAAGGTTTTTGAGGGGTTTTAGTGGTTTGAGGAGGGGGGCTTTTGACAGGAGACGTTTGGGTGGTTTTTGCTTTGAAGGCTTGTTCTTTTTCTGTGAGAGGAACTTGGGTGAGTGGGCTTTGTGTTAGTCCTTCGCCCAGTGAGGGCGAGGCTTGTACTTTAGGAGATGCTTTCAGTGCCTCTTGTTCTACTTGAGGCAGTGTTTTCCCTGCGATGTCTTCAGGTAATGTTTCGGTAATACATGCCAGCCGTGCAACAATGCCTTGTCCTGCTAAACGCTCAAGCACTTGCTGGGAAGCAAGAAACTTCTCTTGAGCTTCTAAACGTTTTAGCTCTGTTTGTCGGTAGGTCATTCCTAACATCATGGCAAGGGCGGTGTTACCGTCTTGTTTTGCCCGTTCATATTGCAGTTTAAGGGTACTTGTTTGTCCTTCAAGCCGTTCTATTTGTGCAAGGCTATGACGCAGTGCAAGGTAATGGTCTGTAAGCCGTAACTTGAGGGTGTCAACCACTTGGGCTAGTTGAATCAGCTCGGTTTGAGACAGTAAACGAGCATCTTGAGTAGGGGTTAGTTTGCTGGTGGCTAAGTTTGAAAGTGCTTGTCCCACCGTTGCCACCGTCATATCTCGGTACAGGCTACCACCAGGTAACAACAAGGTACCTACACTTGCCCCTTGAATGAGTGTATTCAGCGTTTTTGCAACAAATAAACTGGAACGCTTGTTATTTAATGAGGCAGGGCTTGTAAGATTTCCTACACAAAAACGCACCACAGGGTTTTTAATCAGGGTTTCTTTCCATAGAAGCTGTAAGTCAGCTTCTAAAAATTGTGTCTGCTCCATCATGCTTGTGGTACTACCTGAGTTAGGGCTTTGATGCTGTAAAGACGCATCAATCCAAGGTTTCCAGCCTAATGTATCTGTGTGGTTTTGTTTGTTTTTTTGTGCAAGTGTGTGATTGAGATGGGTGGCAGGAGACCCTTCGTTAAAAGTACTGGAGGAATGTTCTGAGAGGGCTTCTTGTAGTGTGATAGGGTCAAGGTTTTGAGCGGGCGAAGCTTCAGGAGGTTTTCCAAGTGCAGGGTTGAGCGTGACTAAAAGTTCAGGAGGTAAAAAAGGTAACTGCTTACGTGCTTCGGTGTGTCCTTGCTTAGAAGGTGATAAAGGGGACGGAGTACCAAGCGTTTTACTCCATGCTTTTTCAGGAAGACTTCCTATGAGAAGCAGTGTCATTGCGATACAAAGCCATAGAGGATTGCCCCTTTTGTGAGAAGAGGACATGCACCGAGGTTTGTGGGTGCCACTTAGGTAAGCGAACAAGCCTCTTAGGAGTAGCATAGGTGGGCGGGTAGCAGACACAGGCATAACAGCTAAGGGAACCCTTTTCATGAGACGAATACGGCTTCAAGCGATGGATGACATGCCATTCATCGTCTGGACTATGAAGTTAAGCTTACTTCATCTTGGGGTGACGATGCAAGATGAATCCTATACTTTCTTCATGGTATGGTGAAAGTGTTACTTGTGCTTAAGTCAGGTGGGTTCTCCCTTTTAGCTGCCTTTGACTATTAGCCTTAAAGCGTCTCATCTTATGAAAGAATGTATTGGTTCCCATGGGTTGTGCCTCTTTTTCATCATCCTCGTCGATGCACTCGCCTCTTCAAGAAAGTGTTTGGGCAATGACCCTGCCTAGCATGCCAGAGGGGTTTCCTTCCTTGACCTGGTCGTATCCTTCTCAAGAGGCACTGACGCAAGAGGTATCAGACCTCTTGGAGGTGCATCATTACGCCCAAGTGGTATTGGCATATTTACAACAAGAAGGTTTTGCAGGACTTCGCCTAGGGGTTTCAGGTGTTGTGGGAGCAGGGAAAACCACACTCATACAGGCTTTACTGTCTAGCATGCAGCAGGAGGGGGCTAGCGTTCTGGCTGAAGTTACAAGCCCTACGTTTACTCGGTTACATGAGTATCGTTTACCCGATGGAACGCTCGCACTGTTTCATGCTGACTTGTACCGTGAGGCACCTGAAACCTATACTTCCTTACATCATCAGATGTTACATACTTTTTTTCCTCAGTTTGAAGAAGCTTGTGCAAAGCAAGTCGCATATCAAGCAATCAATCAAGACGTTCCAAGGTTTGAGTCAGGTGTTTCCTTCCAATTGCCGTGGTTTTTGATAGAGTGGCCCGAACGCTTAGGAGCTACCTTCGCTCAAACGCATCTTGATGCGTTACTGACCATACGTCTTACTTTTCCTCATGGCATTGACGCACCGCCTGTAAGGGTGATGACGTGGTATTGGTTAGCACACTGAAAATAGTTTTCATGAAGCACTATGTCAAGTTAAAGTTTTGTGAAAGGTTTTTGCTTGCCGTCGTTTATGACGTTTGAGTTGAGGCTCTGTTAATAACAGCTTTATGCTTTTTGGTCACTCGTCTACTTGATTTCTCTATTTGCTCTTTTTAATATGTATATACAAACGTTGTGAAACGTCTTAACAGCATAAAATATGTAAGCAAACCCCATACCTCAGTAACGGTGTGACTTATTATGAAAAGTACTGCTTTTGCAAAGAGTAAGTTTGCTTTCCTTAGAAGCCTCTTAGCCAACGAGCTTTTTAATGTGAAGTATCGTTCGGTTTTTTCGTTGTGCTTAATCTGTAACACACAAGCTCTTCACATCCTTAGGTGTATAGGGAATACAGTCAAAGACTGTGCCGGATACTACACCATAAGGTTCTTTCTCTGTTTTTCGCAAGGGATACGCCCTTACCATACCATTGAACCAGACGCTGATTTTCCTTATGATGCACTCTCTCCGTGATACTTCCTATACTAAGCCAAGTAAGTCTCGCTCCAAACAGTCAGGGGTCTCTCGACGCAGTGGGCGTATGCATGACCCTCTGTTATGGGAACCAGGCTCGGGAAAAGCGCTGACACGACAGGAAGCCATTCAAATGATTTGTACACGAGTACAGCATTCGTTACAAGATGCAATCGCTTGCCGATTGATGCAACTATTTTACATACAAGCAGAAGACTTAACCGAGGCTGGGCTTGATTATGAAACAGTCTGTGCCTTAGAGCGTGGGTTTTTACTCAATGACTGGTTCGCTGCTTAAGGGTGATTTAAGTATTTCAGAGGGGCATACTTGAGCTTTAAGGCTACCATCATAGAAATGTAGCTCGAAAGGTTCATTTGGGTTCAACTCTGTGCATCGGCTTACAGGCTTAGTACCTTGTGTGGTACGTGTGTAGCCCCGCTTTAGGGTATGAATAGGGTGATACGCCTCAAGGGCTTCATAGGTGCCAACAAGCTTTTGTGTTTCACGTGTAAGCACTTGTTGCATCGCATGGTATAAACTTTGTTGTAAGTGGGGAAGCCCCTGTTGTGCTGTATGCCAACGTTGTAATAGACCCGCCTGTAATATAGACGGTGCTTCTTGCATGAGCTGACGGGCGGGCTGAAGGAGATGTAAAGGTACCATGCAAAGATGTTCTTCGGCTTGTAGTACCCACTGACGGTAGGTGCTATGCGTGTGGGTGAGGTATTGCACCAGATGCCCTTGAGCTTCTTGGAGCCATGCGTGCCATTGGTGCAAATTAGGCGTAATAGCCTCAGCTGCCATCGTAGGGGTTGCTGCCGAATAGTCTGCCACTGCGTCGGCAAGGCTATAGTCAGGTTCATGACCAATCCCTGTAACCACAGGAATGCGTGAACGGGCAATGGCACGCACAACAGGTTCTTGTGAAAAGCAAAATAAATCTTCAAAGGACCCACCACCACGTGCAACAATCAGCACGTCTAGTTTAAGTTCAGGGTTTTGAAGGGTCTCAATGGCATGGGCGATACTTTCTGAAGCCCCCTCCCCCTGTACTTTGGCAGGTGCCAGTAAAATACTCATGCCCGTATTCAGTTGTCTAATGGTGCGTACCATATCATGAATGACTGCACCCGTGGGTGCGGTGACAATACCTACTCGGAGCGGAAAAGAGGGTAACGGACGCTTACGCTCGGGAGAAAATAACCCCTCTTCTTGAAATTGAGCTTTGAGACGTTCAAACGCTTGTTGTAACCCTCCTTTACCCCATGGTTCAAGCCGTGTGACATGCAGGCTATACGTTCCAGAAGGAGGGTAGATATTAAGTTTTCCCGTGGCGTAAACCTGCATGCCCTGCTCGGGTTTAAAGCCCAAGGCTTTGGCATAACTTTGCCACATGGCACAGTTCAGAAGTGCTTGGCTAGGCATCATGGTGATTTCAGCTGAGTCATCAGGAAGACTATCTTTTAAGCTAAAATACCAGTGTCCTTTTCCGCCTTGCTTCACGTTAGAAAGCTCGCCACACACTACAACAGGGAATCCAAGTACTTGGTCATTGCCAAGAAGCTCTTGGAGATAGCGGGTCAGTTCGCCTACTTGCCACAAGGGTTCTTCTGGAATCCCCATCTCGGGTGCATGTAAAGGGAGTGTGCCTTGCTTTATCATGACATTGGGTGCTTACTGTGCCTTGAAGTTGAGAAGAGAGTACCTAAATACGCATGTAGCGTCGCATTGAGAGTGCTGCCCCACCCGAACCCACGGTTGCTCCTAGGATAAACATGACAGAAAAAATAGCAAGCAATGAAACACTGTGTTGTTTTAAGCTGAGTGCTTCATAGATCATGCGTCCATATTCTGTGGCATAAAACAGAGGAATGAGTCCCAGTAACGACCCAAACAGACCATAGGTTGCCCCCTGTAATAGAAAAGGAAGGCGAATGTACCAGTTACTTACGCCCATCATACGCAGAATCTCAATTTCCCGTCCTCGTGCTTCAATGAGTAAATGGATGGTGTTAGAGATAATGAAAACGGTTAAAGCCCCCAGATACAGTAATAATGCGAGTCCTGTAAACGATAAAAACCGTGCAATGCTTTGAATACGCTCTACAATATCATAGGCGTAGCGCACTTCCTCAACCCCATCGATTTGTTTTAATGTGCCGACCGCTTGCTCAATGGTGCGTGCATCGGTAACATTCACGTGTAGGGTGTCAGGGAGAGGGTTTTGCTCAAGGGCTGGCACTTGATAGGTTTTGCGCATGTCTGCCAAAGCATCTTCTTTGCTTACAAGCTCAATGGCACTCACGTAGGGTTGTTTACGTATTTCATCGGTTACGCCACTGACATCTGCATCGGGTTCTAAGTAGACTGATATTTCCAGACTACTTCCTAAGCCTTTCACAATATCTTGTACTTGGGTAATACCAAGAAACAGCAACCCAAAAATACTTAAAATAGACCCCATGGTAATACTCACCACAAGATTCATCCATCCCGAACGTTTTAACCCACCGAGGGTTTCTTGAAGAATACGCAGAGCAATCCGCAACTCTACGAACAAAATTTGAACAGGGTTATTCATAAGGGCAAACGTATCTATGTTAATCTAAACGTCAAAAAGAGGAGAGGGGGATAGGGCATAAAGGAGAAGGGAAACCATCCAGACGAAAAGCATGAGGCTTGGGTAAAGATAAAGGCATCCTTCTTGGTGCTGTTTTGTTTAGCTTACGAAAGCACCATACACGGTTGCAGATTGTCCCGCAGGGGTATCTCGGAAAATTTCTCCTTGTCGTAGCTCAATGACTCGTCGATTGGCTTGAGCCACCAGAGCGAGGTTATGGGTGGTCACAAGCACTGTGGTACCAAGGGCGTTAATTTCCAAGAGAAGATTCATAATATCGACGCTGTTTTGAGGGTCAAGATTCCCCGTAGGTTCATCTGCCACCACAAGCAGAGGACCATTCACAATGGCACGAGCAATACCTACCCGTTGTTGCTCTCCTCCCGAAAGTTCTTCGGGCTTGGCATCAATTTTATCAATGAGTCCTACCACTTTTAATGCACCCAGTACCCGACGTTGTACTTCCTTCGGGGAGACTCCCATGGCACGTAGGACGTAGGCAACATTGTCATAAGCTGTTTGCCCAGGTAAAAGTTTAAAGTCTTGAAATACAATACCCATCCGCCGACGTAGTAAAGGCACTTGGTCATCTTTTAAGCCCCCTACATCTACTCGACCTACCGCAACGGTTCCTTCACTCGCTTTTTCTTCACGGTAAATGAGCTTTAAAATGCTTGATTTTCCTGCACCACTAGGGCCTACAAGAAAGACAAACTCTCCAGGTTGAATGGAAAAATTGACACCATTCAAAGCAATGGCTTGTCCATACTGTTTAAATACTTTGGTAAAGTCTATCATGGTCTATTCATTAAGCAAGAACCACGAAGCGTTCTTGTTCTAGGTTGGTATGACACACAGAGGTAAAACGTAAAAAGATGCCCCTAGTATACCACCCATACCTTCTCTACGACAATCGTTTACGGTAAAAAGAAGCACATTTGCGGCAGCATGTGAATTAATCCCATATTTGGGCATCAGGCTTGAACCTTGCAGGTGGATAAACACTGGGTTGTCCTAGTAGCTCATGTCCTATTATAAGCCGTCCTTCGGTTTGTGCTTTTGTTACGTCGTCTAGGGTGGCTCCTCCCCAATACACACTGTGCATGGTTTGAGCTTTTGTGCCATGCGGTGCTGATGCCATGAGGTCATTCATGATTTCTTTAGAAGATTTACCTG
>JBJTUH010000007.1:0-30143 GCA_046080605.1 Vampirovibrionales bacterium | reverse complement strand
AGTTGTGTGTGACTTAAATTATTATGAAGATCAGCAAGCAGACGTAGATGCCAATCTGGTGATGAATGCCAAGGGTGATATTATTGAGCTTCAGGCAACAGGTGAAGAAGCAACCTTTAGCCGAGACCAACTGACGCAGATGCTTGACATCGGCTGGGGCGGTATTCAAAAACTCATTCGTATTCAAGAAGATTTGATGCAACGCCCCCATGTGTACACACCACCTTTACTGTCATAGTAGTGTTAGCGGTTCAGCTAAGGTGTCAAAGTGCATGAAAACTTCCTAAGTTAGCGTGTCTTTCATGTCGAGTAAACGTTTTGATAATAAAGGTTGAATGAATGATGATGCATACGGTTTCTCAAACAAAACAGCTTCAACGCCCCAAGGGGATGGTTGATATTTTACCTCAGCAAGCCAGTCAGTGGCGCTTTTTAGAAGATACGCTATTACATACCCTACGGTTAAGAGGGTACCAAGAATTGCGTATGCCTCTGCTGGAACATACAGAGCTTTTCATTAGAGGGATTGGTGAAGAAACGGATGTGGTGAGTAAAGAAATGTTTACGTTTGAAAAAAGTGAACGCTCTCTTACTTTGCGTCCTGAAGGCACAGCAGGTGCCGTACGTGCTTTTTTGGAAAATGGGTTGCACCGAACACCAAGCCCTCAAAAGTTGTGTTATCTTGGTCCTATGTTTCGTTATGAGCGTCCTCAGGCAGGTAGACAGCGACAGTTTCATCAATTAGGGGTTGAGCTTTTTGGGGTGGCTTCTCCTGCAGCAGATGCTGAGGTCATTTTAACGGCATGGAGCTTACTCCAACAAGCAGGTATTCCTAAAGAGGCGATGAAGCTTGAACTCAATAGTATTGGTTCAGGAGCTTCTAGGGTAGCTTTTGTGGAGGGCTTAAAGCATGTGTTGGCTCCTATGCTAGAGGCGTTATGTGATAACTGCCAAGAACGTTTTACGAAAAACCCCCTTCGTATGTTGGACTGTAAAAAAGATGGATGCCAAGCACATTATCAGGGGGAAGCCGTTCAGGCGTACTTAGAAACCTCCACCCATTTAAATGCTCAATGGGATGAATGCTTACAAGTGAAGGCTATTTTGGAATATAACGGCTTACCTGTGACCGTAAATCGTCGACTTGTCCGAGGGTTAGATTATTACACGGGTGTTGTTTTTGAGGTATCTAGTCATTTGCTTGGAGCTCAAAGTGCGGTATGTGGTGGAGGGCGTTATGATACACTCGTTGAGTCGTTGGGGGGTAGTGTAACGCCTGCCACAGGCTTTGCTATTGGATTAGAACGCCTGATGATGCTCACACAGCCTGAAGTACCTGAAGAGCCTAGTGTTTATATTGTGTGTGATGCACCAAGTCATGCGGAAGCTTTTAAGTTAAGTGCTTGTTTTCATCAGGTCGAGATGACTTGCGAAGTGGATGTTTCAGGGCGTGCTTTTGGGAAGCAACTTGCCACTGCTGAAAAGCGCCATGCAGCCTTTGCCCTCATTCAAGGAGAAGGAGAGCGTCAAGCAGGTCATTGGCAGTGTAAACATCTTGAAACACGTACCCAACATACTGTAGAAGGCTCATTAGAGGATATTGTTACGAAGGTTCAGGCATTGATGCACGCTCAGATGCCATCCTCTTAAAGAAGAGGTCACTCGTGCATACACGCTTATATTTTGCTATACTCACAGTATAATGCCTCTCTTTTTGGCGTGTTTTTTGTTGTATCCGTTGGGTGTAGAAATCCGTAAAGTGTTTTGGGGATGCCATTGATTGCTTTTTTAAGGTTTGTTTCAATAAAAGGAATCACGTGACCATGGCACGGATTATGCCCATTCGTCGTGGTGTTGTACTGACACAAGAGCCACGCCGAAAAAAAAATGCTTTTCTCACCCCTTTGTTTCAGCCCATAGTGCAAGCTTGGAAGCCTTTTTTGCATCGAGGAGTCTATCGGCTTATTCGATTTTGTATGCTATGGACGCAAGGCAAGCGTTTATGGGTTTTATGTGGTGTGACCACTTTGATTTATGGGTGTCTTTTTGTGGTGTATAGTCTTTCTATGTTGCAAGGACACCACGAGTATGTTTTAATGCGTGATACGCGCAAGCGCAATGAGCGCTTGACGATGAAGCAGTTTCAACATGCTTCCCTACAGTCTATTCACCAAATGGCAACGGGGTTACAACGTCGAGATACCTTGCATCAAGGAGGATTGGTGACCCCAGAGGTTGTTTTAGCACTTCCTGCAGTGCTAGAGGAAGATAAAAAACAGGCAATACACTTTTGGCAATCCTATGCTCGCCATACATCAAAAGCTTGGATAGACCATCACGGGGTATGGCAAAAAATAGCCTCATTACCTCCCGCTCAGCATGATACGTTTTCTGAGAGTGTGCCTTACTGGCAACGTCGCTTTTAAACTTGAATGAAAGCATGGATGGTTGCTGGGGTATGAGTTTGTTTGTGTTTTAACGATTGAATACGCTTGGTTCCTTTTTGCTATGATGTCTGTTTTCTCTACCTCTATGCATGCGTCTCGTACTGAGTTTTCTCGTAGCAGTCGGACTCGCCGTCAAAAATCACTTCGGGCTATTTTCCGAGAGCGTTTCCTGTGGCTTGGGGTGCTTGCCTCCGCCATGTTGGGTGTTTTAGTGTTAAATCTGACCAGCTTACAGTTAGGGCAAAGCCACTTATTTATTCAAGGGCTTGACCTGTCTCCGCAGCAAGGTATCACCCCAGTACGAATGACTCGTAGAGGCAAACTGCTTGACAGGCAAGGAACGATTTTAGCACTTGATACGGTAAGCTATATTTTGTACGCTCATCCACACCATTTTCATGACTTTAAACCTCAGCAAATTGCGATGGCGTTGGCTCCTCTGTTGGGAGAGTCAGAAGCTGTGTTGACTCAGCGACTTTCTGGCTCAGATCCTACCCTTGTGGTGGCAAAAGATGTGCCACCGCATGTCATGGATAAGCTCAATAAAGGCTTAAAAGTACAGGTTTTGAATGAAGAAACAGAGACATGGGAAAACGTGACGAAGTCTCCTTTAGAGTTGGGACTTGACCCCCAGCATCTCCCTGACCGTAAGTATCCTCATGGGGACTTAGCATGCCATGTGTTGGGCTATGTCAATGAGGCGGCTGAGATTGAATCAGGTGTAGAAGCGACATTGAAGCCTCTTTTAGATGTTCAAGCTCATGGTCAGCAAGACCTTCTCTCACATTTGTTGCACCCAAACCTTGCAAACCAGCAAGGTAAGACCTTGGTATTAGATGCACAATCTCACCCACTATGGGGGTCTTTCGATGCCTTAAAGCGTTATATGCTGCCCCCGAATGAGTATGATGTCACGCTTACGTTAGATACTTACCTTCAGTTTTTGGCTGAGTCTAAACTAAAAGAAGGGTTAGCCAAGCATAAAGCAACCCATGGTGCTGTGGTCATGATGGAGCCTCATTCAGGTGAGTTACTTGCTTTTGCCGCATTCCCTAATTTTTCGCCTGAACACTATCGTCAGTATCCTGCCTCTTCTTTGAAAAATTGGGCATTGAGCGATATTTATCCCCCTGGCTCAACCATGAAGATTTTAACGGTTGCTTTGGGGCTTGAAACAGGCGTGATTCAAGAGGATAGCAAACTGTTGGATACAGGGGCTAAAACCATTGGTGGTTGGCGGATTCAGAATTACGACTACCATAAGCGTCCTCATCCAGGTTGGATTGACCTTGTTTATTTACTGCATCATTCTAGTAATATTGGCAGTGCGGATATTGCATTGCGTATTCCTCCTAAAACGTATTACCAAAAATTGCAGGCACTCGGGTTTGGAGGACGTACTGGGATTGAGGTTCTGGGTGAATCGGCGGGATTGTTACCCAGTGTGGAAGAGGGATGGGATATTTCAAGGCGTGCCACAATGGGCTATGGCTACGGACTGTCTGCGACTCCCCTCCAAATGGTGGCTGCGGTGAATGCACTGGCAAATGGTGGGGTGTGGGTGCCTCCTCATGTCGTGAAGTCTAGAAGTTTGAAGCAATTAAAGCCTCATAGGGTCTTTACGCCTGAAACGGCTGCAGCAATGACACGCTTGCTGACTAAGAGCATCAGTGAAAATAAAGACACCCCTGCGAATATTCAGACGATCCCCGTGGCAGGAAAAACAGGGACTTCTCGGAAGCCTTTGCCTCAAGGGGGCTATTCTTCTACAAACCTTTATACTTCTTTTATTGGCTACTGGCCTGCGAATAACCCCATGGTGACTATTGCCGTGGTCGTAGATGCTCCGTCTGCCAGTGCGTGGGGAAGTACTGTTGCCGCCCCTATTTTTCGAGACATCACGATGGAAGCGTATCACTATCTGAAACAAAATCCGCAGGTGCTACGTAGTGCTAAAAAAATTGAACTTTAATCGTTAATTGTAATGTGCTGCTAGAAACGTATACTTACGACGAGATAGCTACTTCTTGCCACAGATCAGTGCTAAGGTATTTCAGACCTGAATCGCACATGAGTATGGCAATGGTTTTTCCCTTGAGAGGTCCTTGTAAGAGTTGCACGGCACCTGCTAGGTTTGCTCCTGCTGAGAACCCTGCAAAGATGCCTTCGTATTTTGCAAGGAGCCTTGAGTAGGTGATGGCTTCAGTATCACTGACCTGTAAGTACCCGTCGGGTTGGATGGTTTTTAAATATGCTAGGTCTTCCATGGCGTAACCACCCCCTTGAATTTTATGTCCTTTACGTTCCGTAGTATGTCCCGATAAAACAGCCGCTTCCTTGGGTTCTATGGCGTAGCATTGTATCGGATAGGCTGCTTCCTTAAACCGCTGGCTACACCCTGCGAATGTACCTCCTGAGCCTATAAAATCGCAAAACCCATCTAGCGTATACCCTGTGTTAGAGGCTTGGAGTAGTAGCTCTTCAGCGGTTCCGTGATAGTGAGAAAGCACGTTGCCTATATGATGAAATTGGTCGGCTCTGAATGCTTGTCGCTCTACAACAATCTTTTGCGTGACTTCCTCCACAAGGGCAAGGTCTGCCCCAGAGACTTGTCCCTTGATACTTCCTGGGGCTTGAGGGACTAAGACCACTTCCGCCCCTAATGCCCGCATCATGCTGGCGCGCTCTGTGGAGTTACCTTCTGACATTACTGCCACGAAAGGGTATCCTTTTGCAGAGCATACAATGGCAAGACCAGTCCCCGTATTGCCACTTGTGAGTTCAACAATGGTTTGTCCATGGGTCAATTCTCCCATACGTTCAGCTTGCTCAATTATACTAAGGGCTACACGGTCTTTTTTAGAAAAACCAGGGTTTAAATACTCTAACTTTGCTAAAATATTGCCCTCAAGTCCCAAATGCGTTATGAGACGTGAGAGGGAAACCGTAGGCGTATAACCAATGGCTTCATAAGTAGAGCTTAGAACTTTAGAATAATCACGCCACATGTTGAAGACAACTTTCTTTCAAGGCTGGCAGAGGGTAAGGGACGGTTGCAGAACGTTTTCTCATGAGAGGGGCTTATCTGTCATTTTTCTGTGAAGTGTGTAGTGTGCTTTTCAATAACGTTTTGTTACGAAACGTGAAAAAAGCAATCTCTCTTTTAGTTTACACGCTAAAATACTTTCTGGGTCGATGGTTTGTAAATCTCTTCGTAAATCATACCTTCTTTAAAACCTTTTGTGTAAAAAGGTAGATGTTTTGTTGTGTGTTTGATTCATCATTGAATACTGAAATATAAGAAAGCGTTTTTATTATGTTGCGAGCAACGTTATATAGTCCTAGAGTCTTAAGTTCTGTTGTACCTTCATCTGTAGTACCTGTTAAGCGTTTAGGACGTTTTGGGCTAGAAGGGGATATGAAAATGTCTGAGTTGACACCATCCCTAGATACGCTTACGCTTTCTAAGCCAGAGCAAGCACAGGTGCCTTATCTTAAAAAAGCGTTGCATGAAGTATGGAAAAATAGTCAAAATGGACTGATGATGAGTGGGTTAAAGATTCAAAATCAACTGGGCATGAAATCTGAACTGCTTACAGACCGCATCCATCAGGCAGATCGTGTGTTAAAAGAAGAGTTGCCACACCATCAACATGTTAAAACGTTTGTAAGCTCTGATGAAGTGCAACCTCAGTATTTTGTTCTCTCTCAACTGGGTCAGCATAAACCGTACATGGTATTTAACCCTTTGTCAAAGACATCACTACCCCTTGCAAAACATATTGGTGAAATGTTTGGTCATGCAACAGATGAAACTTCTCTAAAGCAGTTACAAGAGCTTAATCAAACACACCCTGATTCAGTGATTCAAACCCTTGCTTCAGAGTATCTTTCAGAGCAAGGGAAAGTGACTATTCCCCATACTTTAAAGCAACAGGTTCTTAACCGTCCTGCGGTATTAGAGAAAACAGCAGATTTACATCTTCGTGGCGAGAAAACACTTGGTACAGGCTTTTCTGACCGCATCGATGTTAACTCGTATACTTATTTTGAATATGTACACCCTGCGTATGCACGTCAGGTTACTGTCATGGCAGATATGGTTAAAAAATACGCTCCCCAAGCTTCTCAAGCGATTGATATTGGGACAGGTCCTGGAAGTGCATTAAAGTTTTTTCATGAATTGTTGCCTGAAATTCATGTGAAGGCGATAGAGCCTGATAAAGAGGCGTTTCATATGCTTTCACAAGCCTTTAAAGACAATCAAAAAATTACGCCTGTTTATGCTGACTTCTTAAAGTATACCGATAAGAAAGTGCCTTTGGCGTTAAGCACGGGTGCTAGTCATCATCTTGATACTTACGGATTTTTGCTAAAGGCTCATGAGCTTTTAGATAAAGGGGGCGTTTTTATTGTTGCGGATGAAATGATTACGCCTTTCCATAATGTGGAAGAGCGTAGTAAAAATCTTATTTTGCACCATACAAAGTACATGCTTGATATTATGCATCATCCTCCTAAAGAAGCTTTGCTTACAAAGGATGAAAAAGTTTTGTTACATCTTTTGCAGGCTAATATTCCTAAGGCTTATCATTTAGCTTCTAACCACCAAGTGTCTCATGCGGTGCAGCTCCTCAAACAAACAGATGAAGCACTCAGAAAGCTTGATTTGAAACCTAATCATATCTCTCACCCTGAAGTTGCTTTCTACCGCTTACAGTTTTTGGAATTACAAGCATTGACTGCAGGGCTAGATTATCAAGTGGAGCAAAAAACCTCTCCAGAACAATTTAAACGTATGGCAAAACAAGCTGGATTCCAGGTTTTAGAACATCAGCGTGTCTATGCCACACATGGTTCTGGATCCAATGATGCTGGAACTCATGTCATTGCTTTACGTAAGAAATAGGATTCTTGGTTTAAGAGAACATCCCTGTGCGTGATTGAGCACTCTCAATATTTTAAGTGTTTTCTCCCTATTATAGGGAGAAAACACTTTCTGAGTCTTGCTGATGAGTCAGGTCATAGACGCTGTGTCTTTATGACAGAGACTCCTCTGAAGTGAGTAGCGATACTGTTACAATATGTTGCAAAAAACAATATACACTATTGGCAAGACGTTATGTTTAGATTAAATATATAATAATTATTAAAACAATCTCTGCTCGCATTGTGATTTTTTAGGCATTCAAGTCCTTACACCATAAGCCCTAGGCTCTAGTAAGCTTTTTTCTGTGTGTGGTTGAAGTCTCTTGGCACGCATCTGTTTTTTTGGGTGCTTATTTTTTATTTTTTACAATAACAACAAAAACCTTACTTATGCCTTAAAGCTAATAACACAACTTGCCGATACTTTGGAGTGTCTCACCATTATTTTGTTTTGAACGATACATTGTTTTTAGCAAACTGACGATATGAGGTGATGGTTGGCACACAGGTAGAGCTTTTACGACACGGTGTTATGTGAAAGTGTTGAATCGTTTATGAGTCTGCTTCATGTACCCTGTCTTTTTTGAGGTGGGTTTTTTAAGTTTAAGGTTCTTGTGATCTGAGTCAGTCAACTTTTACGCTTTATACAATGTTTGATGCACCCAGGGTTTAAACGTTTTATCTTTTGATACATTTCAGGAGGAATCATTTTATGGCAAAAGCCCGTAGCTCTACTCATCCTTCTCCGGCAACGCTTTCCTCTGCACATGCGGGAACTAAACGTGAACTGCCAACACTTACCAAAGCTGGCAGTGCCGTGAGTTCTGTGCAAGAGGAAGAATCTTTGAAGCTTGCTTCTCATCAAGTAGGGCAATTGCCTTATGAGTTTTTATCTGTGAATAAAAAAACGGTATTGACCGTTGAAAAAACAGATGCTGTTTTACATCCTGAGTCTCAGTTGATCCGTTTAACGGTTCACCAGCTTCCTAAAGAGAAGCCTCAGTTACAACGAGGGGGTGGTACCAAAGATGGTGCCATTGCACAATGGCTTACAGACTGGATTGTGGACGGACTGGCACAGAAGACCCTTACCGAGTTACACCTCTTGCCTAAAAAAGCTGAGATTGCTCAGTATCTTGGTGTCTCTATTGGCACCGTTCAAAATGCCATTCGTTTTGTAGAAGATGAAGGGCATGTAGAATCCAAACAACGTATAGGTACTGTGATTCGTCAGGCACAATCGCAGCAGTTTCGTTTGCGGAAGCAAACCTCTAAGCGTGATAAAGCAGTAGAAGCCCTTCAATACTTTATTGTAAACAAGCAATTGAAGTCAGGCGAGCCGATGCCTTCGGCACGAGAGCTTGCAAAAGCCATTGGTTCTGCACCCAATACGACACGCTTGGCATTAGAGCTTTTAGCGAGCAAAGGGATACTCTCAAGTCGAGGTGTCAGAGGGAACAAGGTGAATTGGTATGTGGCAGATATTACCTTGCTTGATACGGTGGCGCTTGTTTCACAGGGACAAGCTTCTAAGCTTGAAATTGCCTCAGAAACGTTAATTGACCAAATTGAGCGTGACTTAAAAGCGATGGTTGAGCAGGAGTATCAGGTGAATGATAAGTTGCCTTCTCATCTTGAGCTTGCAGAACGTTTTCGAGTCAGTATTAAAACCATTCACGATGCCATGCGTCGTCTAGTACAGCAGGCGATTGTGTACTCCAAACGAGGACGCTATGGCACGTATGTGGCACGGAAACCAGGGGTTGTATCTTTCTTTTCAACAGAAGAAGATGCTGAGTTTTTTGCTCCTGTTTCACACCAAGAGCAAGTGCCTCAAGGCTCTGACCAAGCGTTTTACAACTATGAACGCATTGAAAAAGCCCTGAAGCACTATATTGCAACGACGCATCAGCTGGGTGATAAACTTATTGCCATGGGTGAATTGGCAACTCAATTAGGGGTTTCCAGTAACACGGTGCGTAAAGCCTTACAACAACTTGCACAAGAGGGGTATGTCTCTTTAACCCGAGGGCGTTACGGTGGTACTTTTGTTGAGAAATTGCCTGTATTAGAGCCTGACCAAGTCTCTGATGCCTCTACGGCACAACAAGCAACGTCTACGACTCAAAGTACGACGAAAGGTCGTTTGGTTTGGATGGCAGTGAACCCTCAGAGTGCCCATGTGTATCAGCAACATTTAGAGCATCAAACCCCTGAAACCTTGGCTTCCCGACCAGGACGTAAGGCAGTGGGGCAGCCACGTGCTGCAAAAAAGGTGTATAATTCTGTATCCGCAAGTATTGTCTTATTGAGCCAACCTAAAGCTCAGTAATCTACTCGCTTTTGGCTTACACGGACGATTGAAAAAATACCAAGCCAATTCTTTAAATAGGTCGGCTTGGTATTTTCTTGACGGGATACCTTTTATGCGTGGAGTAAGTGCGGGTCTGTGAGGACTGCTTGAAGTTGTTCAAACGCCCATGCTAAGTCATGTTGTTCAATCACAAGAGGGGGAGATACACGAATAACGGTGCTATGGGTTTCTTTACATAGCATCCCTCGTGCTTTTAATGCTTCACAGAACTTACGTGCTGGGCGGTTCAGTTCAATACCAATCATCAGTCCTCTGCCACGTACTTCCACAATGGCTTCTGATTGAATCGTGTGCAACTGTTCTTTAAACCATGCTCCCAAGGCAGCAGAGCGCTCAGGAAGCTTTTCTTCCACCATAATGTCCAGTGCTTCACAGGCAATGGCACATCCTAGAGGATTACCCCCAAAGGTACTACCGTGGTCTCCTGGGTGAAAGACGCTCATGACCTCTTCGGTGGAGAGCATGGCAGACACAGGGTAAAACCCACCCGAAAGTGCTTTCCCAATGATAATGACATCAGGCTGAACCTCTTCATATTGGAATGCAAACAACTTACCTGCACGCCCCAAACCGCACTGGATTTCATCTGCCATGAACAACACTCGATGCTTTTGACAGAGTGCTTCAGCTGTTTTTAAATAGCCTTCTTGAGGGATTTTAATGCCTGCTTCCCCTTGGATAGGCTCTACTAAGAAGCCTACCGTATGGGGTGTGATTGCTTCTTCGAGTGCTTTTGCGTCGCCGTAAGGCACCACTTTGAACCCAGGAAGAAACGGACCAAACCCATCTTTGTACTGTGCTTCGGTTGAAAAGCTAATAATCGCAGTGGTTCGCCCGTGGAAATTATCGCTACATACAATGATTTCTGCTTGACCTTCGGGAACCCCTTTCACCTTATATCCCCATTTTCTTGCGGCTTTAATGGCTGTTTCAACTGCTTCAGCGCCACTGTTCATAGGGAGCATACGTGCCATGCCTGAAAGCGTGCAAAGCTTTTCACATAACCGAGGGAGTTGGTCGTTACGAAACGCCCGAGAAGTCAATGTGACACGTTGTGCTTGTTCGTGTAACACCTGTAATAGTCTAGGATGACAGTGTCCTTGATTGACTGCAGAATACGCACTTAAACAGTCTAAAAAGCGTCGTCCTTCCATATCGGTGACCCATACCCCTTGAGCTTCTCGAATGACAATATCGAGAGGGTGATAGTTATGGGCGCCGTAGCGTTCTTCGAGTGCAATCACCGCTTCGGACGTTGTAGGCGTGGGTTCTGTTGCACACGTTGTGCTTGAAGCAAACATCATCATAGTAAGTGGTATACCTTTCCTTTAGTACATGGCGTGTGACTTTAAGAAGTGTGAGAGGGTGTTCTCATACCTCATGATTGCCCCTGCGGATGGTCTGCTCAATAGAGGCTATGACTTAGCGTAATGCCTATAACAAAGACCACCTGCTTACACTATGCTACCACGTCACCACGGGTTCTTGTAACCCCCTTGCTGTGGTGTGAGCTTTCATACGTGATGGGGTGATTGAAGGTCGTTTAAGAGGGGTGACGCATAGGGATGCCTTGTAAACGACAGGCTTCCTTGACCTCTGCAATACGGTAGTGATTATCATGAAAAATGCTTGCTGCCAGTGCGGCTTGGGCTGCTTTTTGTTGAAAGACTTCGACAAAAGAGTCAGGAGAAGCGGCACCTCCACTGGCAATCACAGGGACGTTTACTGCTTGTGAGACTGCGTGATTCAGTGGAAGGTCAAAGCCTCCTTGCATCCCATCTTGATCCCAAGAGGTTAGTAGAATTTCCCCTGCTCCTCTTGCAACGGCATCTTTTGCCCACGCAATGGCATCAATCCCTGTTGGTTTTTTTCCGCCGTGGGTTAGCACTTCCCATCCACTTTCGGTATGTTGCGTCCATTTTGCATCAATGGCTAGCACGGCACACTGGCTCCCCGCATGTTGTGCCACTTCTGTCAGTAGTTCGGGGCGATACACGGCGGCGGAGTTCATGGCTACTTTATCAGCACCTGCTTGAAGAAGACCTGAGACATCGTCAAGTGTTTTTACGCCTCCTCCAACGGTAAAAGGTATCATTAAGCAATGTGCCACACGTGAAACCCAGTCAATGAGAGTTTTCCTGTTTTGATGAGAGGCTGAAATGTCCAAAAAGACAAGCTCATCTGCACCTTCCTCTTGATACTTTTTTGCCATCTCCACAGGGTCACCAATATCTCGGAGTCCTTGAAACTTGACTCCTTTCACGACTCTGCCTTCTGCATTGACATCAAGGCAAGGAATAATACGGTAACATAACCCCAAGGGTAAAAGGTCTGAGGGAAGGGGCTGAACCCCGTCAGTGCTGGAGGAAAACATAAGGCGTGAATCTATGAAAAGCGAGTGATGGGAGGGATCGTGAAGAGAGGCTTGAAAAACGTAGAGAAGAACTTTAAGGGTTCTATGCTAGTTGACCATACCATAAGACGATGCGAAAGGGCAAAGTCTCTGTTATAGTGAAATGGCACGGTGCCAGTGGCTTACTGTATGATGTGAGCCTGAGGTGAGTGCTATCCATTTTCTCTGCGTCATGCTGGATAGTTTCAGCACACTTTACGATAATATATCAACCTGACATTCACGCTTCTTCCACTGAAGAAGCCGTGGAGGTTTGTGCCTTACTTTGTGTTTTGAGTTTATGAGCCATCACGGAACCTCTATGTATGCACTCTGTACATGACACTTCACTGTCTTCAACCTCATCGAGGTCTTTTTTGCTTGCATCTCCTATAGAAGAAACTCCGTTGTATCAGGAATCTATGGCACCCCGTTGGATGCAATGGGTATTGTTGAGTGCCGCCATATATAATGCGGCTTGGGGGGCTTGGGTGATACTCTTTCCCTTAACACTATTCCAATGGATGCACATGCCCGTACCGAATTATCCAGAACTTTGGCAGTGTGTGGGCATGATTGTGGGGTGTTATGCCCTGGGGTATGCGATTGCCGTACTGGCACCTTATCGTTACTGGCCCGTTGTATTGGTGGGATTGGTGGGAAAGCTGTTGGGACCTATAGGCTTTGTAAAAGCTGTGTATGTAGACCATACTTTTTCCCCGTGGTTTGGCTTGAATATTTTAACCAATGACTTATTGTGGTGGATTCCTTTTTTTCTTATTCTTCAGGGGAAGTATAACGCTTTTCAGCAGGCTGATAAAGCGTACATGGAAGCCATGACCCAACAGGGTGAGCGTTTACTGCGTCAAGTACCTTATCCTGTGGCTTCCACCGAGGCGTTAAATACCACAGAGCTTCCCCCTCATACGTTGTGGGATGAAACCTTTCAGACTCCTGTCACGCTTGTTTTTTTACGTCATACAGGGTGTATTTATTGCCAAGAAATGCTTGCAACCCTTGCAAAGACGTTACATCACACGCCTGTCTCTGAGAGAAAGCCTGTGGTGATAGTACACATGAGTTCAATAGAGGTTGGAGAACAACTCTTGCGTCACTATGGGTTAGACACTTTAGGGGTATGTGCCATTGCGGATCCAGAACGTCGTTTATACAAATGGGCAGGCTTACCCCGTGGTACGTTCAATGCACTGTTTGGATGGAAGGTATGGCTTCGTGGGTTTCAGGCAACCTTGCAAGGACATCGAGCCAGTTGGTTGCAAGGAGATGGCTTTCAGCTTTCTGGGGAGGCGGTTTGTTATGAGGGGCAACTCATCTCTGTGAAAAAGCATCCTGATGCTCAAACCATGCTACAGCTTGCCTGTGGTCTTTCTCCGTAACACGCCATGCTATGCTGTGTGTGTTCTTGACGATAAATCACACCGCAGCCTCCTGTGGCTATTGCTCTAAAGGTTGTTTTTATGTCATTGCCATCTGTTACGTGATATTCACTTGGAGTCTAAGAAGTGCTTCTTTGGCTGCATATTGCTGGGCTTCCTTTTTTGAAACGCCTTGTCCTGTACCATGGCGGGAGCCTTGAATCCATACGCTCATGGTGAAAGTCCGTTTATGAGAGGGTCCTTCCTCGGTTTCTAAAAGATACTCGGGTAGACCTAAGCCTTGTCCCTGCGTCCACTCTTGTAATACAGCTTTATAGTTGTTTTTTGTGCTACTCGCATCTGCTTGGTGCAAATAGGGCTCCCATAAGCTGTGAATCCATTGAATGAGTTGTTTCAGGTGTTCAGGGTGATACTTCACATTAAGGTACATGGCCCCTAGAAAAGCCTCAAGCACACAGGCAAGGTTACTGGCTTTCTGTCTGCCATGAGCTTTTAATTCTGAAACGCCCAAGTACATGAAGGTTCCAAACGCTAGGGTGTGGGCAATCGTGGCAAGTTGTTTGTCACTGACAATGACAGAACGGATTTTTGTCATTTGTCCTTCATTGTAGTGGGGGAAAGTCTCAAAGAGCAAGTCACTTAATGTCCATTTTAAAATGGCATCCCCTAGAAACTCCAAACGTTCATAAGGGTCTGGGAGTGTGGGGTCATAGAGTCCTTTTTCATAGCGATAAGAAGGATGCGTGAACGCATCTTGAATCCTTTGCCATTGGGTGGGTGTTTGCGGTATAGGAAGTCCAAATGCTAGCAATTTTGGGCGTAATAACGCCTCAAAAGGTTCATAGCCTGCCTGTTGAGGGGTAAAGCCTTCGTGAGTATGAGGCGGCATGGTTTGAGGAGCGTCTTGGGGATGATTAAGGGATGAGGAAGTCATGATGGGAGGTAGTTTAGTGTCGTGTTATACGTTTTATACGTTGAAGAGTGCTTAAAAGATCCAAAAGGACGTTCTAACGTAGCCAAGATGCAAAAAAGTCTTGGTAGAGTCCTTGTTTTAAAATAATCCAGTGTAAATAGTAATATGCCACCACGCCAGAGAATAAATAGCTGTCAACACGGTCAAGGACTCCGCCATGTCCTGCCAGTGCGGTACCAGAGTCTTTGATGCCTGCGTCTCGCTTAATCATGCTTTCAACTAAATCTCCCATTTGAGCATTGACTACCAAGAGTACTGCCAAACACACCCCATGATACCAAGGTAATCCAAGGATTGTGCTGCCAGCTACGCCAAAGAGTATACCGCCTAACAGTCCTCCTAAGGCACCTTCCTTGGTTTTTTTGGGACTGACTTGTGGCCATAAAAGATGCTTCCCCCACTGTTTACCTACATAGTAGGCAAACACATCAGACGCAGCAATCATGCAACAAATCCATACCAAATAGAAAAACCCTGGAGAAGTGGAAGTCAACCAAGACGCTTGGGATAGCATTACATCTTGAGGCCATAGTTCGAGTTGCCGAATCAGTATCATATGAGGGGGTAATAACCCGAGATAAATAATGGCAACAAGGGTTGCTCCAATATCTGCCATGGTGCCTTTTTTCGGACGGAACAAAAATCTAAAAAAAGTCGTGCATAAAATAAAGGTCAGAGCGGGCAAAATCCATTTTGGTTTTGCCAACATGACGGAAGTCCATAAAAGCCCTCCTCCGAGGGTAAATGCCATGCTTGAAGGGTGAAGACCTCTCGCCTGCATGATATGAAACAACTCTCTGCCCATGAGTACCATGGCAATCAGCACTAAACAAGCCCATGGCAAGGCACCCCAATACGCAATAGTAAACACGCCTAAAATAAGTGTCCAGCCTACTAATACTCGTGAGCGGAAATGGCTTGAAGGGGTCGGAGGTAGGGGCGTTGGCTCAGTGGTGTCAGTGGAGATGGACACTTCAGACATAAAAAAGGATGCTCACTCCAAAGAGGTGTTTAGTGACAGCTTGAATGAATGGTACACTTTTTTTCATGGATACATAGGGGAAAGGCAAAGACGATGTCTACTGTAACACAACCTTTTTGTGGCGATGCTACAGACTCACACGTGTGGCTCGTGATGCTGTAGCATCGTGCAGGATGACCTAAAACGTTGTAGATTAAACGCTCAGTAAGTCTTTTTCCTTTGCAGTGACAAGTTTGTCTACTTCTGCCGTGTACTTATCTGTTAATTTTTGGGCTTTTTCTTGAGAGCGACGATGCTCATCTTCAGAGATGTTAGCATCTTTTTTATATTTATCTAACCCATCGGTGAGGTCACGGCGTACATTACGCACGGCGACACGGAAGTCTTCTCCTAGGCGTTTGACTTGTTTCACCATGTCTTTGCGACGCTCTTCCGTGAGCGCAGGGATATTGAGCCGAATACCAGAGCTGTCACTCACAGGAGAAAGTCCTAAGTCAGCTTTCTGGATAGCTTTTTCAATGGCAGGAATTTGTCCTTTGTCGAAAGGTTGAATAGAGAGGGTCTGGCTATCGACCACCGAGATATTTGCCATATGTTTGAGCGATGTAGCGGTGCCGTAATAGTCCACATGGACACGGTCAAGTAGGGTTGCATTGGCCCGTCCTGTACGCAAACTTGCAAGTTCATGTTGTAACGACTGAATGGCTTTTTGCATTTTATCTTCAGCTTGTGTAAAAAGCTCAGTATCGGTAAGGCTTGTGTTCATCATGAGGGCAAATCACTTTCTGTTGATTCAAAACAACGAGGACACTTAGTGTATCAGCGTTTGGAAGACGAAAAACCATCAAAGGAGGGTTAAGGTGAACACCTTGTGTAAGATGTTTTTAGGATGTTTTTATACTAGCACAACCCGTTATGATATAGTGGATTTTGCATGAAACTCTCCTAAAAAATGAAAGCTTGAATCAATGCACCCTATTTTATTTTACATTGGCACGGTGCCTATTTATACCTTTGGGGTTTGTCTTGCGTGTGCCTTTTTGTTGGCGTGGGGCTTGTTACCCAAGCGTATTGGGTTGCCTAGATACCATGAGGTGCTACACGGACTTTGTCCTGATACCACGTATGCGTGGATGTGGTTAGGTGCAATCGTTGGTGCAAAAGGATGGTATGCCTTGTACCATCTTTCTGATATGAACTCTTTGCAGGCGTTAGGCACGCTGCTCGGGGCTTCAGGAGGGCTTGTGTGGTACGGCGGGTTATTGGGTGCCATGCTTGCACTGATGCTTGTGGCGTATGGTCATGCCACTCGTGGAGGGCAACCCTTCATAAAGACTTGTTTTGTCTTATTAGATGTTTTCGCACCTTTGGCAAGCTTAGGGCTGGTTTTGGGTCGGGTAGGGTGTTGGTTTGCAGGGTGTTGCTATGGTGCGGTAACCCAAAGTGTTTGGGCGGTGTATTATCCTCATACGCATCCAACCCATGGTGTAGGTGTGCATCCTGCACCGTTGTATGAAGCCGTGGGTGCCTTGTGTCTTACAGTGCTACTTCTTACTGTGGAACGCTGGCTTAGCGCTTCTGGACAACACCCTTCTCTTGAGCGACAGACCATGGCGGGTAGAGGTGCTACGAATGCCCCTCATGCAGGTGTCCTCACTGCCCTCTTTTTGATATTTTATGGCGGTCTACGTTGTATGACAGAGGCTTTACGAGGAGATACGATTCAGGTGGGTCATACAGGCTTGAGCGTTTCGCAATGGGTGAGTGTGATAGGTATCCTTATTGGGTTTGTAGGTCTATGCGTGAAGTATGGTTCCATTTTTCAAGGGTATCACCAAAGAACTTATAGTGAAAAAGGATAAGGGGCTGTGTCATGTTACATTACCTAGAGGGTGAGTATCGAGGGCTGGCATGTCAAAGCAGTCAGCTCGTTGAGGAGGTGGGGGTCCCTTTGCTGGTTTGGATTCCCCCTTTAGGGCTTGGCTTGCAGGTATGGGTGCCTTGGTTTACTTGGCATCAGGTGCATCAGCAGTCTTTGCGTTCAGAGTCACGTTGTAGTGTGGCTCTCTACACCCACATGCAAATTCGTGAAGATGCTTGGACGCTGACAGGATTTCCTACAACGCATGAACGAGACTTGTTTCTTGCATTACTCAATAGTAATGGGATTGGTCATAAAACAGCCCTTGGGTTGATGAGTTGCTTAAGACCCCCTGAGTTAGTGACTGCCATACAAACGCAACAGATTAAGCAACTCACCCAAGCGAAAGGTGTTGGGAAACGTGCTGCCGAAAAATTGTGTGTTGAACTCAAAGATAAGCTGGATGTTTATAGTACAGTCTTTGCGACGATGCGGTGGACACCCTCGGAGCTGGAGCAGGTTCAAGCACAGAGCTTACCCTTGGAAGGATTCACCTTTTCTACTTCATCCACAGGCAGTGCGTCAGTAGAGGGTCTGGAGGATGCCTCGGAGCTACTGCGACAAGAGCTTAAAGAAGTGTTACGCTCTTTAGGGTATGAGGGACGTATCATTCAAGAAGCACTAGACGCTATCCTACCCTCTGAGCTACACTATTCCCATGTGCAGATGAACCCCCTTTTATCCTCTGGTTCTTCCTCTGTGACTAATCCTTCTGTCCTTGTCGGGGTCAATCCCTCGAAGTCTTCTTCGCATACCAGTGAAGTGCTGTTGCAGCAGTGTTTAAAATGGCTTGCGCTGCACTCATGAAATCTGTCGTTTTAGGCTTCTTCAGGGATATTTTAGGTTCTTTGAGTCTGGTTCTTAAGCATGGTAGTGTCGTTTCTATGGTGCAAGGCAGGCTTAAAATGGAACCTTGTAGGGTTTGTTCCGTTGGGTTGAACGTGTGTTCGTCTCTTTATGAATGACCGAATCTTTGCTGATATCTTTAATTTTAGAAAGTAAATGCCATGTTAAAAATTCGCTTAAAGCGTGGTGGTCGTAAAAAATCTCCTTTTTATCGTGTGGTTCTTGCAAACAGCACTTCCCGTCGTGACGGGGCTTCCATTGCTGAGCTTGGTTTTTATGACCCCATGCAGAAAAAAGTGCGTCTTGACCTTGCTGGCTATGACGCTTGGGTCAAAAAGGGTGCAACCCCTACTGAGACCGTCGCATGGTTACATAAAGTTGTGACGGCTGTTGCTGAAGCCCAAGGTGCTGAAGTGGCTCAGGCCGTGATTGAGCTTCCGAAAAAAGAACGTAAAGAACATAGTACTCCTAAAGCAGAAGTTGCTGTGGAAGCAGAAGTGCCTACCTCTGAAGAAGCTTAATGTTTCTTCTGGCTTGGTTGTAAGCGCTTGCATTGCCTCTCTTTCTTGATAGAACAGAGAGGCAACTTTTTGTTCATGGGCAATTCTGGAGAACCCAAGGGTTTTATTAAAGTATCAAACGCTTCCAAAAAGAGCGAAATCATTTTTTACAAGTCCTCACGTTGCCTAACGATGAAGATGAGAGATCTATTTAGAGAGTCAGCTTAACCCCCTTTCATTCGATGAAAGCTTTACAAGCATCATCATAAAAGCACAATCGTTCTAACAGGTGTGTCTTGTCTGAGAGGCCCTTCCCGAATAAGCCATTCTTTGTAGTTTGAATGCTTTGTGCCTGATTGTAGAATTGTCGTACCCTTGCTAGAGTACGTGATGGATTTGCACGTTTTCCTTCCTTATTCTTTTCTATTGTGGTCAATGGAATACGCCTCTAATAGCTTGTAATACAAGCTTTAGGGGCTTTTTATTTCTTTAAATGTTTGTTTTATTTCGTAATGTAACATTTAAGGGTTGATGGGTAGCACTTCTAAAAAAAATTTGCTTTAATGAGTGAAAAACTATTTTCTCGAAGCTTGTTAAACCAAGCTTTCTCAAGAGGAGCTATGTTTATTGCTTTCACTGGTACTCAGTGTTGCTTCAAGTGCAAAATATTCTTGCAGAGCATCCCCTATTCCTTTTACACTAAGAAAGAAGTGCTTCTGTGTTTTGTGTGGTGTGTTTTATCGTGTTGTTATAAAGCCTCACCCATGACACGTGTTTAAGGGGTTTTTGTGTGTCTACTGACTTTTGTGTTGTGTGCTTCGCTGTGTTAACCGCTTGAGGGTGTCTTTCCTTAAAAAGGTGCCTCTGGTGTTGTGGTGAGTCAATAAAGTCTTTCTTGTTGTGTGTGATGATAGTCACTTATGACTTAGGCGCTTTCCTGTTGTGATGAATTTTTCAACTGCTCAAACGACTACTGAAGAGATCTCATCTCCGTCTGAGCTTTCTCCTCCTGATCGTACTCCTGTGGTAAAATCAGAAACTCATGTGTTAGATGCACTTGCGTCTGAACGTTTAGCCGAAGTTCAGGAACTTTCTTATCATACGCAACCTCAGCGTGTATTACCTCAGCGTGAAGGTATTCTATCTGCTTTAGGGCACGAGGACGCTGTTCGTTTAAAGCAAATCTCTGCCCCCTCTGATGCTACGATGTCTCACGAACCTGTCACGCATGAGTTACACACTCTGTTTGAAGGTGTGAGTCAGCTTCATGCCTCTTTAGCGTCTCAGCGAGGTCGTTTACCTTGGTGGACAGGATTACAAAGTTGGGTGTATGAAACGCTTCCCTTTTTGAGTCCTTTATTTACCTCTAAGCAAGTTCGTCATGCCTTAGATGCCACATTAAAGCGTGCTAAACAAGGATTACGTTCAGGAGAGTACTTACCTTTTCAAGCCACGCAGATACTCGTGGAGGACATGGCAAATTGGGTGCATCAGCATGGGGTACCTAGTACCATGAATTGGCACTTATTTCAGAAGCATCTCGATCAGAGTATTCGTGTCGATTGGCACCAACGTTTACTACAGAAACACATGCAACATCGCTTCATGGCGATGGAAGGTGCTTCTTCTCAAGATGCCAATGAAGCTACGGGGAGCATGCTTGAGGCACAACGTCCTACGTCACGTACCCTACAGACCGTAGGTTCCAAAGGTGAGCTTGTTCTTGCGTCTCAAGACATGACGCAAGCCTCTCTTGTGAGTACAGGAAGTGTGCAAACAGCCAAAAAAAATCGTTGGAGTAAGCGTCCCCAAAGCTTAATTCAGGCGTATCTTGCTAAACATGCTCAAGGGGTTGCTCCGATCGATGGGTGGATGGATGGCTTACACGCCTTGCTTCAGGAGGAGTCTACGTGTTTACTGCATCCTATTTTAGTGGATGCGTATCAGCAGGTTTCCTTAGAAGTGCAAGTTTGGGAAAAGTTACTCAAGGATGCTTTACCTGTGGCACAGCAAGAAGCCGTCTTACTTGCGATGTTACAAAAGCTCTTTTTACCGATGACACGAGCTTTACTGGAACAACAGCAGCTCCAAAGTTTACTGTCAGTCTTATATCCTGCACAAACGCATCGAGAGCGTCGTACGGTACAAGAGAATGATTCTGATAGAGGCACACGGCAAAAAAGTGGTAGAGCGTCATTACAGGCACCAAGTGTCACTTGGGCTGAATATCGCTTGGTGTATCGGTTATTGCATTGGATGCAAAAAGGACATAGTCACTCAGTGCTTGTAGAGGGTTTGGCGACTGCTGACAAGCACCATGTGGATGCCATCATTCAGGCATGTTTTCAAGGAGAGCTACCCTCTTCGTTTGATGCCTTAACCCCCCCCGCTTCAGGGCGTGTGGTTTTATTGCATTGGCATCAGTTGCCTGAAGAGACCCTGATGATGTTTCGTCATGTGTTGCTCACTTACCAACGTACTCAGAAGCAAACCGTTCAAAGTTTGTTACGTTGGCAAGCCGCTGTGATTTTACAAAGAGAAAACTTTCAAACGATTGCTGCTCATTGGTGGCTACAAACGTTCCAACAGTTGCCCCATCCTGGGCTTACTCAGTTTTTGCTTTATTCAATTAAAACGTGGATTCCTCAGCTCAGTTTGCCTACCTTTCAAGGGATACTACAATGCTTCACACGCCCTCATTGGTATGGTGTGAGTGTGCTGATTGCTAATGCACTTGAAGGGCTATTAGCGTCCTATAAGACCCCCTATCAGTGGGAAAAGTTATTTAGGAAGGAAGCGACCCATATTGGTTTGACCTATCATCGCCCCACAAAGACATGGATGCGTGTGAAGTCTCCTACGTCTCGTACCGCAAATCCTTGGTTTTTTATGCCACAGGCACTTGCTGCTACCTATGTGGATGTGTTAAATGCTTGGACTCCTTCCTCACGTTCTGGGGTCTCTGTCTCCTCTAACGCTCACACTCAGCGTTTTCCATACCCGGAAGCACATCGTGCCTTGGTATGGTCTCCTTTGCCTGAAGATGAGCTACAAAAAGCCATGTGTGAGGATGAACCCCAAGTGATCGAGTCATGGCTTGCCTTATGGTTAGAACAGTGGCATGCAGGAGAGCTTTTTTCTCAAGGAGGTGTTTCTACCCTTAAACGTCCTGTATGGCGTGTGTCGGTGGCTTCTCATGTCCTTTCAAGTCAACTCACTGCTTCTCAGCAAGGGGTGTGGGTGACAGATACGCTCGCTGCAAGGCAAGCAATGTATGATGACTTTACCTATCAACAATGGCTTAAACAGTGGGTCATGCACTTTCAAGAAGCGGCTGAGGTCGCATTGAGTTTGCAACGCCCCTTGGTGAGTGTCATTCACCATGGCGAATCTCTTTTTGCCCCTTTTCTTCCTGCAGAACAAACCACCCCAGAGGTCTCCCTAGGAAAAAATGCGTTGGAGCAATCGGCATGCTATACCCTTAATCAGCAAGCAATACAGCGCCGACATCAAGGCTTTATTAAGCTGTTAATGTTATTGCTTCAAAAAGGAGAAGCAATGCACCCCACGCAGCCTGTCATGTTGCAGACACACACGCCTATCCTCTGTATTGTTCGTATGCCTCACTCGGTTCAAGATGCTATGAAACTCAAAGAAACGGCGATGTATTTGCAGGAACCCTACGTTTATTGGTGTCAGTGGCTTCAGGAAAAAACGTACCGTGCGGGTTCTGCTACCACCGTAGACACTCTGTTTGGAATCTCCTCGATGAGTTCTTCCATGAGTACGACATTACCTCGCTTTGGGTTATCTTGGTCTACCTTAGAAACGCAAACCTCTCACATGACACAGGCCATGCAGTGGTCTTTAAGTGATTTAACACGCTACTTGCGTTGGTATCTTGAGAGTTTATTGGTGCCTGAGGCTTTTTCGGTAAAGGTGCTTTTAGAGTGGGAGTCTCAGCTTCCTGAGCATTTAGCACAGTATTATTATCAAAAACAGTGGTTTTTGGATGCCATTCATCAGCACTTACATACCAGTGTTTTGAAACCTATTGTGCATCATGGTGTAAAGCACTGGCATACTTCTTCGTTGTTACGGGTTGTTTTGCGTATGAACGAGGCATTTTTGCCAGTTTCGGCACCCCATTGGTCATTACTTCCTCAACATGCTAAGCAGTATGCAACGGGGCAAGTCATGGAAAGTGTTTTGGAAGCTTTGGGGGACGAACGCTCGGATACTCAAGCGTTCCCTTCGACAGAAGGCAGTTTGTCTTCTGTAAAGCCAGAGGTCTCGCCTGATACGTCTGCCACTGTAAGGCATGCACCCACTCGGAAGTACCTTCAGCCCCAAATTTTGACATTGGCATGGGAGTAACACAAGGAGATGTTATCTAATGCTGCAGCGTTTACATCGTGTATTGAGACGCTTATAGAGGGCTACCCAGAGCGGCTTATTATGGTGGCTGGCACTGACACAGAGGTTGGGAAAACCTATGTGACTGCGGCATTAGCGAAGGCATTGGTTGCGAAGGGGTTTTGTCCTTACATCCTTAAGCCCATTCAAACAGGGGTGTCTATGCTTGAGGCGACTGATGCGTCTTGGGCTGCACAGGCTGTCTACCAGGCAACACAGGTAATGGTTCCATGGCATGTTGGGTTTCTTTTCCCAATTCCCGCAACGCCTGCTGTGTCAGATACGGAGCGTACGCTTAGTCCGCTTGCGATTCAAGAGGTCATCAATATGTGGGTTAGAACGGCGCTGCAAGACCCTAAAGCCATTGTTCTTTGTGAGCTTGCGGGAGGGCTAAGGGTGCCGTTATGTGAGGGGTGGACGAATTTGGAACTTTTACATCACTATGCTTCTCAGTCCTCTATCGTGTTGGTGGCACGAACCGCTCTTGGTACATTAAATCATACGCTATTATCGGTAGAGCGATGTTTCACGGAGCAGTTGCCCTTGAGGGCGGTCATATTAAATCACGGTAGTCCTGAAGCCTATCAGGTACAAACCACGCACTATCCTGAGGCACTTGCAACGGTTGTAGCTCAATTAGAAGCTTGGCTTCCGTCCTCATTGCCTTTGTATGGTCCTGTGATGCCTTACGTCTAGGATGCTACCACACCCTCATCATCAAGGCTTCTTTATAGTTTTTCTTAAAAAGAAGCCCTCTCGTGCCATAAAACACGAGAGGGCTTGTCTGTATAAGTCTATGCTTGAACATAGAAACTGTGAGCGTGACATGTTCAAGCCATAGATAAACTTGCCGTGGGCTACTTCACTTTGGCGGTAGCTACTTGGTCACGGAAGCGTTTCCCTGCGGTGAATGCAGGTACTACTTTTGCGGGGATTTTCAATTCTTCGCCCGTTTGAGGATTACGCCCTGTACGAGCGGAACGCTTACGAGGTTCAAATGTACCGAAGCCAACAAGGGTTACTTTTTTACCTTTAGCAACGGTTTTTTCAACGGTTTCAAGTAAAGCTGTCAAAATATCAGCGACATCTTTTTGAGAAGCTTTGGTTTTTTTCGCAACTTCTTGGACTAATTCTTCTTTATTCATGAGGGTTAAGCTCCATCAGGGAAGGGTATACACAATACACACACGTTTTTGATTATAACGACTTGTCTAAGAAAAGCAAGTATGAATTTTCAGACAGGAAGCCTTTTTGAGCCTTTACGTGTGGTGACGACCTGCCAAAAAAGACATCATAGCACTTTGGAATCGGATAGTATTTTAAGTAAAGTATTGTTTTTAAAACCATATTTTTGGAATATTGGGAAGCGTAACATGTTCAAGAGACGGCGTGTTTATGGTTTAAAGAAATTAAGATATCTTTTGATTGCTTGGTTTTTGGTAGAAAGTAGGTTGAATTAAGTACATGATGGCTTCCTCTATTTCCTTTGAGCATGACGCTCTAGCATCAGATACCAGACAGGTTGCTGATGTACCCTTGCTCCCTACAGAAGAGCATGCCTTACAAGCATGGCAAGTACAACAAAATGCGTTTGATATTCAGAAGTTTATGCAGGCACCTGATGCGTCTCTGTCTGAAATACACCATGATTACAGCACGGTAGAAGAAGCCCTTGCTGCGATTGCTCGTGGTGAAATGATTATTTTGGCGGATGATGAAGATCGAGAAAATGAGGGGGACTTGGTGTGTGCTGCGGAAAAAGCAACGCCTGCACTCATCAATTTTATGGCACAAGAAGGACGTGGGCTCATTTGTGTTACCTTAACGCAAGCACGGTGTCAAGCACTGCATTTAGCCCCTATGGTAGCTCATAATAATGACCCTTTTGGTACCGCATTTACCGTGAGCGTGGATGCACATCCGAAGTATGGGGTGACGACAGGGATTTCTGCCTCTGACCGTGCGACAACGATTCAGCTTTGTGCTTCTGATACCACTGTCCCAGAGGATTTACGACGACCTGGACATATCTTCCCTCTGGCTGCCAAGCCAGGAGGGGTGTTGGAGCGTGTCGGACAAACAGAAGGCAGTGTTGACTTGGCTCGCCTTGCAGGGCTTAAACCAGCAGGGGTGATTTGTGAAATCTTGAATCCTGATGGCACAATGGCACGCCGAGAGAGCTTGAAAGCTTTTGCAAAAAAACATCAGCTCCCGATGATTACCGTGGCACAGTTAATTGCCTATCGGCTTAAGCATGAAACCTTGGTGGAGCAGGTGGCGAAAGCACAGTTGCCCACAGCCTATGGTACTTTTGACATTGTGGCTTACAAAAACCTATTGGATGGTTCTGAGCATATTGCGCTTGTGAAAGGGGATCTTACCTCTGAGCCTCAGGAGGCTGCACACCCTGAGACTTTACCGCTGGTGCGAGTGCATAGCGAGTGTTTAACAGGCGATGTGCTAGGTAGTTTACGGTGTGATTGCGGTCCTCAGTTAGAAGCTGCCCTTGCTGCCATTGAAGCACATGGTAAGGGTGTCTTGGTTTACATGCGTAATCATGAGGGTCGAGGCATTGGGCTTGTGAATAAAATTAAGGCGTATAGTTTACAAGAAAAAGGTCTTGATACGGTTGAGGCAAACCTAGAAATGGGTTTTCCGCCTGATTTGCGTCACTATGGTGTGGGGGCTCAGATTTTACTTCATTTGGGCGTTCGTGCGTTTACCTTATTAACGAATAACCCCCGTAAAATTAAGGGTTTAGATGGCTATGGACTGACGATTGCGGGCAGGCAACCGTTGCAGGTTCCTGCCACGCCTGAAAACCAAGGCTATCTCAATACAAAACGTGTGAAACTAGGTCATCTTATGTAGTGTGGTACGTGCGGTTTGTTGTGCCATTGGGCTATTGTGTCAGCTTTGTTGAATGGTTTGACCTCCTTGGGTGGAGGGTAAGGTGTTTTTCCCGATGATTTCTCCTTTCTCTGTTGAGTCTTCTTCCTCTTTCTCTGTCGCCTCTATGACTTCGGGTTCTGGTGGTGGCGTGCATGTGTTGTCCCCTAGGAAGGTGCCTGAGAGCCTTGCAACACGGCGTATTGGGATTGTAACGGCTGAGTTTAATGCACTGATTACTTCACGCTTAGAGGAAGGTGCCATACATCAGCTCTTGAAGGCAGGGTTATCTCCTTCACAGTTGTACGTGTGTAAGGTTCCTGGTGCGGTTGAGCTTCCTATGGCAGCCCAGTGGATGATTCAAACGCAAAAGCTTCATGCTGTGATTGCTTTGGGGTGTGTGATTCAAGGGGATACAGACCACTATGACTATGTGTGCCAGTCTGTCACCCAAGGGCTTAGTCAGGTGAGCCTGCAAACCAATTGTCCTGCCCTGATGGGGGTACTGACGGTTGATACCCTTGAACAGGCACTACAGCGTGTGGGGGGGAAGGGTGGCAATAAAGGGGCAGAAGTTGCACAGGCTGCCCTTGAGATGTCAATGCTTTATTGTGCTTTGACTCACGAAGCCTCTGTACATTCCGCTGAAAGTCTTTAGTAGGTGGCTTTTGTCTGAACCTTATAAACCTTCAATACGATACCTTGCGTCTAGTCCGTGTTAATGCTAAGGTTAAGGGTAATTTTCATGCCGAAAGTATCTCTGTTGTGTGACGTTTTAGAAAGAAGTGCCAACACCTTATGATGACGGATAATACACCCTATCAAGGCTCTTCCGAATTATATGAAGTCAATCATGAGCAACCTGGATTTGAGGTTGCAGTTGCGTCTCGGGTAGATGCCTCGTCGAGTGCTAAGAAAAAAACACCTGTTAAAAAAGCTTCTATGGCACAAGTTCCTGTTTCATCTTCAGAGTCAGTGTCTAGTGTTGACAATGGTCCTGTGGTGACCGTACAGGGTAAAACTTACGGTAAAGCCAATAAGAAGCGTGAGTGGTTTATTGTACATACTTATTCTGGGCATGAGAACAAGGTGAAAACAAACCTTGAACGTCGGATTGCCTCGATGGGCATGCAGCAGAAAATCTTCCGTATTGAAGTCCCTTCTCAAACGGTCATTAAGTCTAAAGGTAGCCAAGGCAAGCGTTCTGAAAAAGAAGAAAAGCTTTTCCCTGGGTATGTTTTAGTTGAAATGATTATGGATGACGATTCTTGGTACGTGGTACGTTATACCCCTGGTGTAACGCGCTTTATTGGGAATGAAAAAGACCCCATTCCTGCACGTCCTGAAGAAATTAAGCGTATTTTGATGGGTGCCGATGTGGCTCAGGGAGCAACACCTAAGATTGAAATAGATGTCAAAGTGAATGATGTGATTCAGATTATCTCTGGTCCCTTCTCTGACTTTGAGGGTGTTGTGACAGATGTGATGCCTGAGAAGGAGCGTCTTAAAGCTACGGTGTCTATCTTTGGTCGTGAAACACCTGTTGAGCTTCACTTTAGCCAAATTCAAAAATACAGCTAATGATAGTTTATGTGAGTTTATGTCCGTAAGGTGTTCGTTTTGGTAAGGAGTTTTTTGCACAATGCTTCAAAGGTGTTGTCATAAATTCTTTAAAATGAGACACTCAAAAATGATTTAGGAGCTTGCCATCATGGCTAAGAAAGTAACTGCAAAAATTAAACTTCAACTTCCTGCTGGGAAAGCAAACCCTTCCCCTCCAGTGGGTCCTGCTTTGGGTCAACATGGTGTGAATATTATGGAGTTCTGCAAAAAGTATAATGCAGAAACTTCTGATAAAGCAGGGGAAATCATTCCTGTTGAAATTACAGTGTATGAAGATCGCTCTTTCACTTTTGTATTAAAAACGCCTCCTGTCTCTTTCCTTATCTGTAAGGCAGCAGGGATTCCTAAAGGTCGTAGCCATAAAAAAGAAGGTATTGTGGGTAAAATTACTCGTACCCAGGCTCTTGAAATCGCCAAAACCAAGATGGTGGATATGAATGCTTGGGAAGAAGAATCTGCCGTTGCTATGGTGGAAGGTTCTTGCTTTGCCATGGGTGTGGAAATCGTTTAAGAGGTTTCTGCTTCTTGTAAGGTTTAAACTTCATAACGATATGAGTCCTCTTGTACCATTGGATTGTTCCGTGGTCTTATAGAGGACTCATTTTTTATGAAAGTGTGACGGGCTTGCCTCTACGGGGAGAGTAAATCGGGGCGACGTTGCTTGGTACGTTCCATGGCTTGCGTTTTACGCCACGCTTCAATGTGGGCGTGGTTCCCTGAAAGAAGCACTTGAGGGACGGCAATGTCTTTGTAGACTGCTGGACGGGTATAATGAGGGTGATCTAGGATGCCATCATAAAAAGAGTCGTGAACGACTGAGGCCTCTTCCTTCACAACACCAGGTACCATGCGTGCCAAGGCATCGACCAGACAGAGTGCGGGGAGTTCACCGCCTGTCAGTACAAAATCTCCTATTGAAACTTCTTCTATTTCAGGGTAAAGCGTATGGATGCGTTCATCAAATCCTTCATAATGTCCGCACAAAATAACAAACCTTTGGTAGGTGGCTGCCCATTGTTTTGCGGTCTCTTGGATAAAAGGTTTTCCTGCAGGTGAAGTGAGTAAAAGCTTTGTGGATCCTAGGGTGGGGTTATCAAGTGCTAGGCTCGCCAGTGCATCATCAATGGGTTGGCACATGAGTACCATGCCTGCACCCCCTCCATAGGGTGTGTCATCCACTTTTAAATGCTTATCGTGGGTAAACTTCCGAATATCAATCGCTGCAATCTCAATGAGCCCTTTGGTCTGAGCTTTCCCTATCATGCTACTTTGAACGTAGGGATGAATCATCTCAGGGAAGAGGGTTAGAATTTGAAATTGGATGGGGTACTGGGATTCATGAGAGGAAGACAACGAAGCGTGCATAGGATGCTATTTCTCAATCAAGATGGGTGGCACAAGTTGAAAACTATCTTGAACTTCCCACTGCTGTGAAACTTTAAGCATACGGCTTGGGGTTTGACTCCAAGTGAGTTGCCAAGCGGGATGCTTATGCCGTAGACCCTGTGTTTCTAGCAATGACTGTAACCTTTCCAAGTGTTGATTGGCTTCCTTGACAATAGCATTACCTAAGGCGTTTTGTACGTCTATGGGCAAGCTCCCTCCTGGATGTACTCGCCAAGAAGAACCCTTCAGCTGTAAGCCTTGGGATGTGAACTGAGGCAGTAAGGTCGCCTTGAGCTGAGGACCCGCAAGGTGAAACCACCCTGTTTCGGTATGTTGTGTAATATGAATGGCTTCTTGGTTGAAAGAAACCTCTGTACGAGTAGGCTTGAGTAAGGTTTTACCCCAAGTACTTTGGGTGAGTGCTTTTTGCATCATGGTCTTCACCGTCGCACTGTTCAAGATAGATTCTACCGTTGTGGGTGTCCATAAAAACTCTGTTTCCAGTTGACAGGGTGTTAAACATTGTAGTACTTGGCGTTGTAACGCAGAGGGTACAATGCTCATAGGTCCCGCGCTTGCAATATTTTTAATACTCGCACGATAAATCGCAACGGGAGGGAGCAAAATATTATCTAATCTTAGTTCTAACGATTGGATCGCACCTCGTGGTTTTAAGAGATCTTCTAAGCCCAGCCCTGTGATACTCACAAAAAGATTCTCCGCAGACCCTTCTTTCCCCAGAGGAATGTCTGTTAAATGAAACTGTAAATGTTGGTCTGCTAAGCTAAGTGTTGTATGACTCCACATAGAAAGAATGACGACTAGGAGTAGGCACCATCGTTTAAGAGAGGACAAGCATTGAGGTAGGGGCATATTAGCACATTCCTTATAGTGACTTGGAGCTTTGCTTGAGGAAGATGTTTGTTAGTGTAGCACACAGTGGCAGGGAACACGAGAGCTATCAAGAAAGGAGAGTGTTATTTATGAATGTTTAATATAGAATAGAGCTTATTTATCCAAGAAAGGCTCTATTGTATGACTTGTATGAACTGCCCAAAATGTCAGGGC
>JBJTUH010000006.1:0-4558 GCA_046080605.1 Vampirovibrionales bacterium | reverse complement strand
CCTTGCTTTAATTTTGCCGAAAGCTCAAGCTCATAAGTAGGAATCACCACTAAGTTAGGAAGCTCTTTGCTGTAAGCCAACATTTTATTATAGGTTTGCTGCCCCCAAGTATCTTTGGGGTGGAACTTCCCTGCATAAATAAGTTGTACTTTATTGTTAACAAGAAGGTTTTTAATCCGTTCAAAGTCACGGAAAATTAAGTCTGCCCGCTTGTACTCGGTGAAGCGACGAGCCCACACGATGGTAAACACGTCTTTATTGAGTTTTACGCCACGGGTTTCTTCAATAAAGTCAAACAATTCTTGCTTCATGGTTTTCTTTAAAGTAAGCAGCTGCTCATCGGTTTTGGCTTCAGGCACACGCGCATCTTGCCAGTATTTTTGGTTCACGGCATTGGTGATACCAATAATGGGGCAACGCCCTTCAACCCAGTTCCACATACGGTTTGCAACGTGGGCGTGTAACTGAGACACCCCATTTGACATACGGCTCATGCGTAGGGCTGCCACCGTAAGAGAGAAATCATGTCCGCCTAAACGTACAGCTTCCTCAAAAGGTGTTTCTACAAAGAAGCCTGTTTCTGCCAATAAAGGTGCAGGATGCACTTCATTTCCAGCTGCTACAGGGGTATGGGTCGTAAACACGCAATTCTGACGTAAAGCTTCTAAGTTGCCACCATTTTGACGTAGCACTTCAAAACAGGCAGGCAGTGCGTGCCCTTCATTCAAGTGAATAATATCAATAGGCTCACCAACAGCTTGTAATAAACGGTAACCGCCTACCCCAAGAATAATTTCCTGTGCGACACGAATGTGATGGTCACTGTCATACAATTTATGAGACAGTACACGGTCAATTTCAGGGGCACCTTCAACATCGGTGGTCAGGAAGTAAATAGGTACTGAGCCGAATACTTCAGGACGCAATTTTTTAGCGGTCACTTTCACAGGACGACCAAAAATGGTAATTTCTACAAAAACCCCAGTGTCTTCCAAAAAGCTATGGTAGTTAGGAGAATATGTAATTTCCACTTCATTTTTTTCATTGATGCGTTGTTCACCGTAGCCATATGTCCACAGCATGGTAACACCCACCATAGGAAGGTTTAACTGACCTGCAGAAAGCATGTGGCTTCCCGCTAAAAAGCCAAGACCACCAGAATAAGTGTGGATCGATTGGTCAACGGCTATCTCCATGGAGAAGTAGCCAACTTTAGGCAAAGGCATGGGCTTATCCTCTTAAACAACGAACTAACTTGAAACGAGGGTGCTTCTAGGTGAGAAGGGTTATCACGAAGTTCAACCTTTAAGCTAAACAATGCCACTCGTTTTTTCAGAACATACAAAAACCATTAAAAAAAAGAATGAACGTTACAGGAAGTCACAAACGTGAGAAATACGGTAAACAAACGACAACATAGGGTATATGCTTAAACTTGAAACCCATCAAAAAAATAACCTAACACTATGGGGCTGCGTGATACGCTCGTGTGTGAAACGTGTGCAGGTCATTGCCATTAGCATGACATGAACCAAAAGGAACATTCCTCTCTTGAGATACAACCAAACAAAGTGTGCGTTCTGTAAAAACATGGTGCATTTTTTGTGCTGCCATGCTTGTGGGTCACTTTTGAGTAAACGCCATAGCGTGGCAATACAAGAAAGTAACTACTGGAAATGACGCTTTAATGGTTGTACCAAAAATGTACCCAAAACAAAAGCCCCTTAGTGTTTTTACTACACCACGCACGATGCCTTATTGAACTCCTTATGTTTTTGAAGTATACTTCGTTACAATACTGAAAAAAGAGGCTTTTATTCTTCTTGTATTGCTAAGTAGTATATTACTATCGTTTTTCTTTTTTATTTTGCCTTTTTATAAAAGTGTTCTTGGGTTTAAAAACAAGTAGCTCATTTAGCAACTGGCAAGATGAACTCAGAAAGCAATGGGTCTTTTCCTCACAACGATATTAGGATTGCTTTTTAGGTCATTGAAATCTGCTTGAATGACTCACGACACCTTTTGATTTGAATACTAAGGATATCATGTTATGCGTATCACCCCTACCTATCATTCGGTATCTATACGCTCCTCAGTGCCTACCCCAAAACGAATGGGGGCATATGTCATCAATACTGTCACGGGGGGTGTGACTGCCACTGATGCCATGACTGATTTGTTATCAAGCAAGGTTAAGCAAAGTGACCGTTTCTTTTCTCTGTACCCTGACTGCTACCGTCCGAAAGATAAGAAAACGGGTCTTCCGTTATATTATGGAGAAGTGGTTCAACACTCTCACCGTGGCTATATTCCTGCAGGATGCCCGACACCCTCTGGGTTGTTTCATGCGTATCACGCACAAACTTACTTAAAAGACAGCTCAACGCTTACGCCGCATGACCTTATGCTGATGCTCAAAGGTATTTTGGAGGTTCAGTCTGTTAATAGAAATATCCATCGTACCGTCACCACAGGGATGGACAGTGCGGCACAAGTAGGGGCATTGGTAGGTTTCTTCACGCCATGGTCAAAGCGTGCAGTGCTTTCTGTGGCGTATAATCCAGCACGACATCCTGATGGTTCAGACGTGAAGGCGAATAGAGAATATGCTCATTATTTAGCCGCCTCTGATGATTTCCCTTACTCGGGGAGCTATTTGGTATTGGCAGAGCCTCATTTAGGTGCCAAGATTTATTCAGGGGTACGTGTTGCACATTTAGGTGCAAAGCCCTCTAAAATGTACAAGCGAGATTATTTTGGAGGGGCAAAAACCTCTGAAATAGGCACCATTGATACCAAAGGACACATTACCGTGTATGCCCCTTATCGTAAGGCATACCATCGGTTAATTAACAGTGCCGAGGTAATGCAGTATGAGCAAGAACTTGCACGGTATTACGAACATCTTAAAGTCGATCAACATGAGCGTATTCAACTGCCTCATGTGCAGGAATGGCGTGTAACCGCTCATACCTCTGACGATGCCTTACAGGTGATAGAACACTCATTACTGGCACAACAAAAGCAACACCCTCAGCGTATTGCTGCCATGTTTTATAGTAGTACGGTCATTCCTCCTCGGGAGGGAGAACTGGACCCTACCAATATCACAACCACGCATCGTCAAATAGAACGGCTCAAAGCCTTTTGTCAGCAGCATGAAATACCCTTCCATGTGCTTTTTGAAAAAGATGCGCTACCCATGATGCCCGCCGCTGCCACCAGTAAACTACAGCTTTTAACGTCTATGGCATATACCTTGCATCCTGATGCGGGCTACGCCAAACACCAGCAGTATATTCACCAGTGGATGAATACTAACTTACGAGGAGAAGGTGCCGTTCACCACGTAGAAGCCACCGAGCAAATGCCCACTCGTCTTAAATCAGCAGAGGTTCCTTTGCTGATAGGAAATACTAGCGTGACGGCAGAGCAAATCAAGGCATTCCGACCCTTGCTTTTAAAAACGAAGCAACCGCTTACCATCGTGGGGATGGGGAACGGACATTTACCTGTGGTAGGGAATGATATTGAAGTGCAAATGCAAGAGGCGTGTAAAACTGCGGGAAAAGAAGTCATTTGGCAAGCCTTCAAGGAGGAAAATGGCAAAGCACTCTTTACCCTAAAACCCTTTTTAAACTACGTCTATCGGCATGACAGAGAACATCTCGGTACCATTGTGGCAAAAAGTCATCCTGTCTTAGAAGCACTGCATGACCTCATCCAAGAGGGCGTGACCGTTAACATGCTTCCAGGTCCTAGCCGAGACGTAAAAGCGAACCTTACCGATTATGACCCTGGGCTTCTGCTGTACGCCATTGGGGTACGCACGCCTATTTTAGCCTTTAGACAGCAGGCACATACCCCTTTTTATGATACCCATGAGCTAGCAACCCCTCATAAACACAAAGATGCTGGACTTCAGGGAGCGTTCCCCTCCCCTCAGTATTTCTTGGAAAAGTATGCCCCTGTTTCAGCACAAAGCCACTAAAAATAGGTTTTATCCCTATATCGTCCGTTCAAGCATTGCAAGGCGCCTCTTCCATGAAGATGCTGGCTTGTGATAGGTTGTTTCCATTCATATAGGAACTCAGGGGTATGACTTTTACCATTGGCTCTTTTACACTCAAGCCCTCCTATAGCACCATGGGTGGCATGCCCACACCATTAAGTAATACTGTGGGAAATGTACGGCAAGATATTCAAGCTTTATTTTCAAATCAGGCACTGGCAACACCCTTAACCGAGCGGATGGGGAGTACTTGCACCGACGGATGCTTTCAACCTGCCATGGCTTCTAGTGCACGCCCTGAAGAAGGTACCCTATCACGAGGAGGCTCTATTTTAGACCTTGATGCCGTAAAGCTTCCTGCACCCACTCAAACCCTGCTAAAACAGGCTCAAGCCATGTCTGACGTGTCGGGTACCAAGAAGCCTGAAAACCCTGTAGGCAAGGGACAAACATTTAACGCTACGGGGATTTTAAATGTCGACAGTTGTTTAACACAAGCCTCTCAGTTGAGCGATGCCCTGATGGCACAGTATCAAGAAACGTCTG
>JBJTUH010000005.1:0-4945 GCA_046080605.1 Vampirovibrionales bacterium | reverse complement strand
AACGTACAAAGGGTACCAGCCCTGTGGATAAAAACATGTGTGACCGATATTCTAAGTTTTTCAAGTCCCAGTGTAGGGGTACCTTCACACGGAGGGCTTCGGGGACTTGGGGTAACTTTTGAATCCAAGCCATGGCAGGTGAGGGGTGTGCGGAGGGTGTGTGTAAACGCTCGGTGACTGTGTGAGAGACCGTATCAGTGAAAGACTTTCCTGTGTGTTGTAATTCACGTAAAGCTTGCGTTAAACGAGGTTGAATCCATGTACGAGGGACAGAAGAAACCCCACTCCCAAAATGAGTGAAAGGGGTTTTTGAAATGAAAGCAGCCTTCGTAGAAGGCGTCTGAGTAACAGCCTGTGTGCCATGCGTGAAAGCAACAACGTCATGGGGGGAATGGGGAGAAACTGTAACGGTGCAGGGTGTCTCACTCGGATTTAAACATGCGGGTGTGCCATGAGCAGTATTTCCCCTCAAAGAGCGGAAGATGGGCGGGACACTAGCGGGTTTAAAAGAGGGTAAGACCACGGAACACCTATCCTAATACAAGTTAAAGTATCATACATACACCACACACCACGTTGCGTATTACACTGCATGGTGCAACAACAGCAACACATCAACCCTACAAGCAGTGCCATACAGGCTACCGCATGAAAGCTGACGGGTGTTTGGGGAAGTATAAAAAACGCTTGTACAGTACACCCTATGATAAGACCTAAGCCACCCAGCACACGCCAAACCATGCCGATACGCTCGCTCTGAGAGGTCTCAGTGTGAGAGAAAGGATACACCATGGTAGAAAGCATTTGCATGAAATGAATCAGTGCCGTTCATACGAGAGACAACAGGATAAAACCCAAAATGAAAGATGAAAATGTCTGATTGACACGGAGCCACTTTGTGAGTTTAAAGAAGGCATCTTATTGTAACGGCTTCTGTGGTAAAAAGCAAATGTTCTTTCTGACTATTTTGACAGCAGGGCGTGAATGATGGCATAGGAGGGTGGTGTGTTGAGTCAAGGCATGTGCAAAGCATTTGCTGAACAAGGTGGTATGTTGCCAAGGAAACTCATGCTATACTTTTGAGCTGAACTGTAGTATGAGTGGAACTGTTGTCTATGATTGCTATTAGTGTTCCTGCATCACACCCTCTTAAGCACAAACACCCCCTCAGGATGTGTTCAATCTTTTGTGGGTTCTCCGTCCATTAAAACGCCCCTCTGTGTTCCTTAACAGACTCGAAAGGATTCTTGTCTCATGTTTTCTTCCACTGCACAAGCTGCTGATGCTCAAACACAAGCCTTGGTAGAACGTATTCAATCTGAAATGGCTGAAAATACGATTATGATTTACAGCAAAGGGACAGACACCGCCCCTCGTTGTGGCTTTACGATGGAAACCGCCGAGTTTTTCCGTAAGCTGGGTGTCCCCTTCACCATGCAAGACGTGCTTGACCAGCCCGAAAAACGTCAAGTGCTTTCTGAAATGACACAATGGCCTACCTTACCTAAGGTATTTATCAATCAGAAGTTTTATGGCGATACCGATATTTTGGCACCCATGCTTGAAAATGGTGAGCTTGAGCAAGTATTGCGTGAAGCCTTTGGTGACAAAATCCAAGACGCTTAACCTTCCTTAAGTGCGTGGTATGTGTGCTTTAAAAACAGCCCATCTTTCTTTATAGAAAGATGGGCTGTTGTATCATCAGGGGAACATAGGGTTATTCGTGGTCAATTTGAGCCCGTTGTAAACTGTTGGAATAGTCTACAAACACGGTTTTCCACTCGCTGAAGCTGTCAAGCATGGTTTGTCCTGCTTCACGATGACCGTTTCCTGTGTGTTTGGTACCTCCGAAGGGTAAATGAACCTCTGCACCAATGGTGGGGGCATTGATGTAGGTAATGCCAGCATCAAGGTCGCGCATGGCTTTAAAGGCTGCATTCACATCGGCGGTATACAACGCACTGGAAAGCCCGAACTGAATGCCGTTTGCGACTTCAATCGCTTCTTCAAGGCTTTTGACACTGATTAACGCCGTGACAGGTCCAAAAATTTCTTCTTGTGCAATCCGCATGGTGGGTGTTACCCCATCAAAAATAGTAGGTGCCACAAACCAGCCGTTGCCAGCTTGGGTATCACGGTAGCCTCCTGTTAAGAGGGTGGCTTTATCTTCTTCTTGTCCAATGCGGATATACTCCAAAATACCTGCCATGGCACTTTCAGACACCACGGGCCCCATGTGGGTGTCAGCGTTTAAGCCATTGCCTAGTTTAAGGGCTTTGGTACGTGCCACAAGGCGTTCACGGAACTCAGGTAAAATGTCTTCATGCACAATCAACCGACTGGCTGCTGTACAACGTTGACCACTGGTGCCAAAGGCTGCCCATACGGCACCATCCACGGCAAGGTCTAGGTTGGCATCGGGCATCACCAAAATACAGTTTTTACCACCCATTTCCAGACTGGTGCGCTTGAAATCAGCGGCGGCGGCGGTGTTAACCCACTTCCCTGTGACGCTTGAGCCTGTAAAACTGACCATGGTAATGTCGGGGTGGGTTGCCAAAGGTTCGCCACACGTGCTGCCTCGTCCTGTGACGAAGTTCATCACCCCCTTGGGTACGCCTGCTTCTTCAAGAATTTCTACTAACCGTAAGGCACTAAGAGGGGTATCACTTGCGGGTTTTAGTACCACTGTATTCCCACAAATTAACGCAGGGAGGAGTTTCCAGCTAGGAATCGCCATGGGAAAGTTCCAAGGGGTAATGAGTCCGCAAACGCCCAAAGGTTGACGGAGCGTCATGGCAAACTTATTGGCAAGTTCGGAAGGGGTCGTATGCCCGAACATGCGTCGACCTTCTCCTGCGGCGTAGAACGCCATATCAATGGCTTCTTGGACATCGCCACGGGTTTCAGCAAGGACTTTACCCATTTCTCGGGTCATTTCTTGTGCAAGGGCTTCTTTACGTTCAATTAAAATCTGTCCTGCACGAAAGAGAATTTCAGCACGCTTAGGTGCGGGCGTGAGTCTCCAGTCATCAAAGGCAGCTTTGGCGGCTGTAATAGCACGCTCAACATCTTCCTTCGTACTTTGTTGAAAATAGCCTATGACTTCAGAAGGATTGGCGGGGTTGGTATTAACAAAGGTTTCTCCAGAAAGACTTTCGACCCATTCGCCTGCAATATAGTTTTTAAACACTGTGGTCATCATAATGAGATGAATCCCTTTCATTACACTAGAACAAACGCAACCATAAACGCACATACGGTGCCATGATGCGGTGAGGAAGACTGGCATACACACGCCAAACACCATCCAACAACCCGCAAAACTTGTGATAAGCCAAACAATACACCCTAAGCCATTGACCACAGGGTATCAACGTAAGGTGTCACAGAGATGATAAGGTCAAAAGACGTTTCAGGTTCTCAAGTACGGGCAGAAGCGTTAAGACATACTTGTAAAAAGACGCAAGGAACTTGCTTGAACCTTAGTAAGGCTTTTACCTACTTTTCATAGTATCAGTGTACCTAGTAACGCCCCTTTTACACAACCCCTTTCTTATGAGACCCTCAAGTAAAGGGTACGCGCTATACTTGATGTGCCAAACCCTCTATCGTCCATGGCTTGAAGCATCCCCTGATGCAGTAGAGGGTGTGTGATGGTCTAGATCATCTTTTGTTCGTTAAGAACAATCAGTGGTATTTTCATCAAAGACATGCTAACATTTACTCTGCTTTTCTTGGAGAACTGAAAAGAACAAAATTTTATTGAGTGTTTTAAGGCTTTGCTTGTAATAGCTGGTTGCTCTATCAACGCCGTCCTCTAGCCGAAAATGAATCAAAACTTATGCACGAACTAGCACTGAAGATAAAACAGGGTCTGGTAAACTTTAGCTAATCCATGATGGGCTAGGTTTCAATGACTACAATGAAAAACAAGTATTATAAAGGTTCGCACATTTCTGAACGCAAATTCAGGGAATTGCTACGTTGCTTTGCTCTGGATTTAAATGCCAAAGAAACCAGTCAACTCACACGTATTTCTTACGTGGGTTGTAAAAAAATATCTTCATGAAATGATGCCTGAGGATTATAAAAGACTCTTCTCATTCATACGCTGGTAATGGCATCTATGAATTGGAAAAGCGTGTAAGGCGTGAAGCATCACGCCCCTACAAACACCCACAATTCAATAGCTACTAACACAACACTACTTTAGTAATGCTTTAATCGTGTCGTTTTCAGCAACATCAAACGGTGTTTTTCCATCGTTGGCTTTTCGGTGTTTATCCGCTCCGTTGGCTAGCAAGACTTTGACTATTTCAAAATGGCCTTGAGAACTTGCCCCACGCAGAGGTGTCCAGCCATACGTGTCGGCTTGATTGACCTTCGCTCCGTTAGCTAGCAATACATTGACAACTTCAATATGTCCTTCACTGCTTGCCCCATGCAGAGGTGTAACGCCCCACTTATCGGCTTGATTGACATTCGCTCCATGAGCAAGTAACACTTTGACTGTTTCAATATGACCTTGATAAATTGCCAAGTACAGAGGTGTCACGTCTTCCTTATTGGCTTGATTGACATCTGCCCCATTCGCTAGCAACACGTTGACCACTTCAACATGGCCTAGACCGCTTGCCCAATGCAAAGGTGTTCCGCCAAACATATCGGCTTTATTGACACCCGCCCCAGCGTTAATTAAGGCTTGCATCAAGGGGGCATTGCCATCTTTTGCTGCAATGTGCAAACGAGTTTGACCCTCCTCACCGACTACGGCGTTGGGGTTACCTGTAACTTCTGGTAGGGGCTGTTTGGGTTGTTCTGCTTGAGCCACCAAGCTATTCCCCATGGGCGAAGAAGCTCCTGTGTCTCCGTACCCTGATAAACCCACCACAAGGGGCAATAAAAGTAAATCAATCAATACGTTTGCATTAAACATTTGCTT
>JBJTUH010000004.1:0-15673 GCA_046080605.1 Vampirovibrionales bacterium | reverse complement strand
TGGATAAACTGCAAGGCCCAATAAGGACGCTCCACAATCGCTTCGCACTCAGCCCCTCCAAAAGCAGCATAGTTGACTTGGAAGCTTTCGCCCTGATAAGCCACAGCAGGCAAACGACATTGCTGGTCTCGAACCCACTGTAACACCTTCGCTTGTACTTGCTCAATGAGTGCCACTTTATCTTCACACTCACGACCAATTTCAACCAATAAGTTAAACACAGGTTGAATACTGGTCGCTGGATTTGCACCCAACGCACCTTGAGAGGCACCACTGTAGGAAGACTCAAGAGGAGAGACCGTAGCAGGATGAAACCCTTGAGGTTCAAGTCCTTGAGGACGTTGCGGAGAGGGCATAGGATAGTCCTGTGGATACCCTTGAGCATGGGGGGCATAATTTGCCTCATAAGAACGTTGCGGAGCATAGCCTCTTTGAGGACGATTTTGCGGACGAGTATTCGTTACATATCCCTGTGCATGCGCAGGTGGCATACTGTGCATCGAGGAAGCGTAATCAGAGGGGGGGTATCCACTCCCTCCACCACTGGAGAGAGCGTCCTGTCTAAACTCTCCTGTACTCATCATCACTTCTTTCACTGCATGCGTTCTCTCTTCTGGATGATAGGCGGGTGTATCATACGCATAATGAGACCCTTGATACGCTTTTGTATTTCGGGGAGAGGGCATATAATGCCTCGCTTGAGGTTCATAATACGGGTGCGATGGTCCCGATTCTTGGTAAGCCTCCTCATAGCCTCTAAGAGAGGTAAAATGAGCGTCTTGGGCATACGCTACTGGCTCATTTTTAGAAATCACACCATGTGCATAGGAGGTTGCACTTGTCGTTGCATAGTTTGGCTCATAACGTTCTGCTGGGTGGTGGCTCTCTGTAACTGAAGGAATACCCCCTTGAGAAGGACGTACCGATTGGTAATGGCTCGGACGAGACGTACCCAAGGGTAAAAAATTCACATCCCCTGCTTGCTCAGTTTGTGGGGAAGACATCGCCCCATCCTTTAAACTCTCAGAGGTTGAAGTGGGGTCATACGCAGAAGTCATAATGTTTTAATATTTAACCTTATAATACAGAATACTATAAAACACATGAACACTTAACACTCAATCAATGAAAGGCACCCCCTGCCAAAACGTCTTAGCACTTGAGACAGACCTCTCCAAAACGCTATGAGATCACTCTGCCCTGTTTCATCAGGGGGGGTATACGAAAACTAGTGTGACACGGAAGGCTGAGTCATGGCGGGTTCAAGCATACTGGAAGCCGTCATGGCTTGAGGAATCGGAAGCCCTAAAACGGTCAGTAAGGTAGGTGCGACATTTGCCAAGCTAAAACGTGCATCGTGTTTAAACTTGAACTGAGCTTCCGCCTGACCCACCATCACAAAGGGAACAGGATTAATGGTATGGGCTGTATGCTCTCCGCCGTGTTCATCAAACATCTGCTCAATGTTGCCATGGTCTGCACTCACAAAGAGGGTACCCTTCACTGACTCCACAGCATCACACACCTCTTTCAAGGCACTATCTACTGCTTTCACAGCTTCAATGGCGGCTTCAAGTTTCCCACAATGCCCGACCATATCAGGATTCGCAAAGTTGCAAATCATGACATCATACCGTTTGTTTTGAATGGCATCAACCAGTTTTGCTTTCACTTCAGGTAAACTCATCGCAGGTTGTAAATCATAGGTAGCAATTCTAGGCGAGTCCACTAACAAACGGGTTTCACCTTCAAAACATGCTTCCTTACCACCACTGAAAAAATAGGTGACATGGGCATATTTCTCTGTTTCAGCAATGCGCAACTGCGTAAGTCCTGCCTTTGCAATCACCTCAGGAAAAAAGTCAACCATGGGTTCCTTAGGGAAGGCTACTGGCACAGAGGCAAGCTTACTATCGTAAGGTGTCATACACACAAAATGTAAGTCTTTCAAGACTTTAGAGCGTTCAAACCCTTGAAACTGAGGGTCTACAAAGGCAGCAGTAATTTCTCTGGCACGGTCAGGACGGAAATTAATAAATACCACCACATCGCCGTCTTTCATACCATCATAAGTTAAGTCAGTAATGGCGGGTAATACAAACTCATCTAGCACGTTCTGCTCATAACTTAAATGGAGTGCATTCAGGGAAAGGAGATGTCTACGACCATGACTTTGGGCAGTCATATTCCCAGAGTCCTCTAAGGCACTTGCCTGTTCTGCATCCCTCACCATCGTTTCATACGCAAGACGTACCCGCTCCCAACGATTGTCTCGATCCATGGCATAGTAACGACCATGAATGGTTGCAATTTGAGGGAAATCAAGGTCTAGGAGCGTTTCCTCAATGCGTCGCAAAGAAGCTTCAGCAGATTTTGGAGGCACATCTCGTCCGTCCAAAAACGCATGCACATAGACCTCAGACAGACCTTGGTGACGAGCTATTTTAAGCAGTGCGATGAGGTGGTCTTCATGACTGTGTACGCCTCCAGGACTTGCCAATCCCATAACGTGGAAACGAGTGCCACGCTTTTTTGCAACCGCCATGGCTTCAAGCAACACTTCATTTTTTTCAAAAAGCCCATCAGCAATATGCTTATTAATTTTAGTAAGCTCCTGATATAACACCCGACCCGCACCAAAGGTCATATGCCCCACCTCTGAGTTACCAATTTGACCTTCAGGCAAGCCTACAAAAGACTCTGAAGCCTGAATAGGGACATGAGGTTTTGTGGCTAAAAGATGCTTAAACCACGTGGCAGGTGCAAGCTCAATGGCGTTACCAGGACTGTCTTGAGTTTGTGAAAGTCCCCAACCATCCAAAATAAGTAATACCAATGGTGTGTGTGATACTGTTTGAGTGAGTACAGTGGTCATTTAAAAAATCTCCTAACTTAACACGTCATGAACCATATTTATGATATGTTTACACAACAATTAAATACTTTATTACGCATCACACAGGTACATGAACAATACCCCTACACTATCAATGCCATAAAGATACCCTCTTGAAAAGCAAAAATTTCAATGCCAACGTGATACACTTCAAGAAAGTAAGCAAAGTTAGGTAGACAGAAAAGAGCCATATACCAAGAGGAGAAGGCTTCAACCCATGAACTTTGAGGGTGACATTACAGTTTTACGAGGGAGTTGCCGATGAAGATAGTGACCTCACGGTTCGAGCAAGCCGAGCAATAGTGCTTCATACCCTGAGACATTGACCATCACTTAAAGAGATTAAGTGTGTTGTGAATGACGTAAGGTCTCCCCTTGTTCCACTTTATTGACTGATTTAACGCCAATCATTCTATCGTAATAACCCATGAAAGTTTTGCAGGCTTATGATGATGCTTTCCAACAATCCCCAATCAACCCATCATGAAGAGCGTTCTCATGTGCAGCCTTTGCACAACCATGTGCCAATGCCTCATCCTCCGAAAGACCAAGATATTAAAGGATTTCATCGACAAGACGCTTTACAAAGTAAACACGTGGCAGGCAACGAAACGCATTCCCTAAAAGTCCTCGAAACCCATGAAGATCTGTGGAAACAGTGGTCCTTAGAGCATCTCTTAAAAGAATGCGTCTTGAATGAATCCCTTGCCTCAAAGCTTCAACAGAAGCTACAAGCCTCTACCCACACCGCAGATGCACAAACACAAAGTACCCAAGAGCAAAATGCCATTGCAAAACAAATTGAAGAATTATGTGAAGTCTACTCGTTTCAGCAAGCCCTGAATGTGTTTGGCATACGCCGAGATGAAAACCACATGCTCTATGATTCTTTGGCAGAAACCCTCAACACCATGATGGGCAGTGCCTCTTGTACATTACTGCATGAAGCAATGCACAGCTATGAGGCACATATGTTTCAGCTTGTAGGGCATTCTACCCATGGCGTAAAGTCCAGAGAAGAAAAAGCATTTTCTACAACCTTTAAACCTGAAAATGCAGCAACCTCTCCGGTTGTCATACTTGCCTCAGAGCTTCCCATTCATTACAAAGAGGTGCAATGGGCCTTGTATCAAGGCGAACCTGTTGAGCTGGTGGCACACCACGTACCTGATATCCTCTCGGGGCTTGACATTGTAGAACACCCTGCCCGTCATTGGCTTTTAGTCCCTGTCAAATGTTATCAAAAGGGGCATTTATCTGCGTTATTGCTATTTGAAGCCCAAGAAACCTACGTATTTCGAAAAGAGCAGGTTTTGTTTGGAAAGGCATGTGGTGCATTATACCAATTAGCTCAGGCACTTCAAATGTTGGTGAAGGACGCACAACAGACGGTAGAAGCCTACCACGCACAAAAGCTTCCATCACCTCATCAAGAAACATTACTGCTTAATACCCGTTCTCGATTAACAGAACTCGTTTCAGAGTTCACGATTGAACAGCAAAACTTTGCTGAAGCATTAGCCGCTTGGGTCGATGCACGTGAGCGTCACACGCAGGGATATTCCCAACAAGTCGCAAATGTTGCCCTAAACCTAGGGAAGCATTTGACCTTGAATGAAAAGACCCTAGAGCTTCTATATTTCGCAGGGTTACTTGGCAATGTAGGACGCTTCAGCATTCCTACAGAACTATTACGAAAAAAAGACACCCTTACCTCAGAGGACTGGGCAACCATTGAGCAACATCCTAATATTGGGGTTCATTTACTGATGCAAATGAGCTTTTTAACGGATATTGTCCCCTTTATTCATCATCAACGTGAACGCTGGGACGGCACAGGACATCCACATCGACTCTCGGGATGGGATATTCCGTTAGGGAGTCGTATTTTAGGGCTGGCAGGAGCTTTTGTCGCACTCTTACAACCTCGTAGATATCGACCTGCACCCGCTTTAGCGCTCAATGCTCAAACCTCAGCACCTCCTCTAGTCGAGGGGTATCACGTTAAGGAGGCTCTTGCGATTCTTCAAAAAGAGGCAGGTACAAAATGGGATCCTGAGCTGGTAGCTCTGCTACACGCTGTGGTCGTACAGACTGAAACCGTATAAAAGCATCCTATCATTCACCCCTATAAACCCTCAAAGAGACTCCTCATAGCAGGAGTCTCTTTGATGATCAAACATCGCCATAGTCACTTTCTGGGAAAGCAGACTACGCCAGTAGCCGAGGATTACTCACCTTCAGTGACTTCTACAGGCTCACCATCTTGGAGACCTTCAATCACAGAAAGCACTTTTTCAAACTCTTCATCATCTTCAATTTGCACAAATTCATCACCATCTTCATGACGAATGAGGCGCATCAAGACAATTTCTTCATCGTGTCCAGCATCATCGCCCTCTTGTGCCTGTTTTTCTTCACCTTCTTTACCGTGGTAAATTAAAACCACGTACTCTTTTCCCTCTACTTCAAGCTCGTCAATACGCTCAAAATAGTGAACATGCCCATCTTCGTCAGTGGTCTCAACCCATACATCAGCCAAAGAAGGATCAATCTGACATCCCTCTTGCGTTTGAGGCTCTTCTTGATTGCTCATCATCATCATCATAGTCATGGGTTCCTTATCATTATTGCTGAAACATCACTTAAACCAATAAAAAATAGTTAGCAGTATTATACCATAAAAGAGGGTTTTTGATGGATTCCCTCTTTTTACTTGGGCTTATTTGGAAGAAAGTCCCTCAAGGATTTTTTTGACCCATCCTAACACAAACCGATGTTTAGGACGTGCAACAGCAAGACTGTAGGCAGGAATATCCTCTGTAATCACACTTCCCGCAGCCACAAACGCATGAGGTTCTACTTGAATAGGGGCAACCAGCACACTGTTGCTCCCAACCTTCACACTATCGCCAATGACACTTGCAGATTTTTCCCATGTCAGTGCATTAAAGTTTGCCGTAATAGCACCCGCTCCCCAGTTTACGTCTCGTCCGAGGGTTGCATCCCCAATATAGGCTAAATGGCTCGCAAAGCTATCTGCCCCTATCGAGGCTTGCTTCATTTCAACAAAGTTCCCAATTTTGGTATTCCGTGCCACATGCACCGTATCTCGTAAGTGGGTAAAGGGTCCTATCAAACAATCTTCATCCACAAACGCATTTTCCAAGTGGCTTTGTTGCACAACCGTACGAGGACCAATACTGACTCGTTTGCGTAAAGTGGTGTAAGGACCTATCACCGCATGCTCCGCAATAGAAACCTCTCCCTCCAGCACACACCCAGGGTAAACAGTGACCCCTGGTGCAATAGAAACCGTAGGTGCAATCCATGTCGCTTCAGGTGCCATAAGCCTCACCCCAGCACCCATCAAGTGGTTCAACGTCCATCGATTTAAAACCTCATGACACATTGCCAAGTCGGCTTGCGTATTTACACCTTGCATTTCATCAGGATCGTCCAAAACAAACGCACTGACTTTCAAGCCTTCTTGTTGTGCAAGATGAATGATATCCGTGAAGTACACTTCTTGTTGTGCATTCTGACTGGCGATATCATACAACTTGGGCAACAAGTGCTTTGTCGTGTGCGGATTCATGGCATACACGCCACTGTTCACCCAGTGTAAATCAGCACCTGTGATGCGTGCCACGACCTCAGGGTATTGCTCAGGCTGTGCTTGGGCTGCTTCAATATCAGCGGTTTCCACAATCGCCGTAACCCCTTGTGTCTCGGGGTGCCATATCACCCGCCCATACCGTGCAGGGTTTTCTAAACGGGCAATCATGACGGTGACATCTGCCTGAAGGGCTTGGTGAGCTTGAATAAACGTATGCCATGTTTCAGGGCAAGTTAAAGGCACATCTCCCGCCGTCACCACCACGGTGTGACAGGTTGCAGGCACGCACGCAAACCCTTTTGCGACTGCATCTCCCGTTCCTGAAGGAGGCTCCTGTAAAACAGTCTCAAGCTGTAATGCCAGCCCTTTTCCTTGAAGTGTCTGACGGCATTCATCCACATAAGCATTCACAGCCTCACACTGATGCCCTGTCACCACTACCTGATGCCCCACACCCGCCATGGCAAGGCTCTGCATCACGTAACCCAGTAAGGGCTTTCCCCATAAAGGGTGTAAGACTTTGGCAAGCGTACTTTTTAAACGAGTACCTTTCCCTGCCGCCAACACAATCGCACTCACCTCAGCACATGCAGGGAAAGGCGTTAAAAGTGGATGGGTTGAAAATGTATGAGTCGTGGCAAACATGAGAAAGCATCGTCCTTTTAAAACACAAGATGAAGTATACTAAAGAGAACCCCAAGGAAGTAGTATGCTTATTATATCTCAGTGATACTCAAAAGTATGTGTTGTAACATCATCCTTCTTCCACCATGAAAGCGTTGCTTGCTCCGATGCCTCAACCCAATGTTTCTTCTTCAATCCATACCTCTCGTAAAGACGCTCACACCCATACTGCTGTCGTTTTTGGTGCCTCTAGCGGACTAGGGAAAGCCTCTGCCGAGGCATTAGCCCATCAAGGCTATGCCGTGGTGACCGTTGCACGTTCAGAGAAAACCCTGTGTGAACAAGCCTCAAGCTTTCAACCGCTTACACCCTCAGGCATACTACTTCCCTGTGCGGGTGACTTAGAAGATAGTACCCAATGGGATACGTTACCTTTACGCATTGCTGAAGTGCTTGCACACCATTTTAACCACGCCACACCCCTATACCCCGCCGTGGTGGTACACAACAGCGGAGGTCCCCCTGCGGGGAATACCCAAAGCTTTGACCTCACACAGTGGGAAAAAGCGTGGCAACATCAATGCCTAAGAGTCATCGCCCTTGACCAACATTTTATCCCCGCCATGGTTGCTCAAGGGTACGGACGCTGGATTGCTGTAACCTCTGTTGCAGTCGCTCAGCCAGTGCCTTATTTGGCACTAAGTAATGTAAGCCGTGCAGGACTCACAGGCTACATGAAAAGCTTATCTCATGATGTCGCCACACAGGGTATTACAGTCAATGCCGTAGCACCTGGACTTTTTAGCACCACAAGGTTGCAAAGCTTATTTGCCAAACAAGCCACTGAACAACACATCACTCCAGAAGCCTACCAAGCCCAGCAAACACAACATATCCCCATGCAAAGGCTAGGCACTCCCGAGGAATTCGCTCATGCCGTTACGTTCTTAGCCTCTCCTCAGGCTAGTTATATCACGGGTACCACCCTACATGTCGATGGTGGTCTGCATAAAGCACTGATATAAGCTTAAAAAGGTACTAGGGTACTCTCAATAATGTAAAAAATTATGAAGGAGTATTCACAAACTCACCTTACTTGCCTATTATATATTAAGAGTGTTGACAAGTAATTTTACTTGTCCGTATTCACAAACTCACCTTACTTGCCTATTGTATATAAAATAGGTGTTGACTTTTATTTTAAATTCGCATTCAGACACTTTCTTCATTTACCTAAATTGAGGTTTTCTTGAATTAAGGTAAATTCAATTTGAGGCTCACCTACCATTGTAGGAGGAGTTCCGGCTGGCACCACCTAAGACGTGGTGCCTTTCTGGTTTTAACAGAAGCTCAGCACACTCCAAAGAAGATGAGGGTAATGCACTGTTGCTCAAATGGGGATAGACCTTAAAAATGTCTTTTTCAATTCGCTTGCTTCTAGGGTTGATATTAAAAGCAGTGATAAGTTGCCAATGCCAGCTTCTATCCTCCAGCACAATCTGATGCCCTATATTATCTTGCCACCACAAAAGAGTGATTCTACTTCGACCCTTAGTACCCTTAGTGGATGGCTCCCCTCTCACTAAAACTAATGATTGTAACTCAGAACCTTGTTCAATCAAGACCTTCAACCACGGAATACGCCGACACCTGTCAAAACAAATAATCCGTTCAGAATGTGGAGGCTCTGAATCTCTGCTAATACAGTGATAAAAAGTCTGATAGTAACGATCCAGATAAAGAGGTGTGTCAAAAAACTTGACAGGCTTATTCTGGTACATGACCGTATTTTGTACAAAATCCTCACAAAATCTATCATAAGCTTCATTAATAAGATTCTCATGTCCTTCCTTAGCAGAAAGAGGATCTGGTAACCATTTGGGTAGATTCAATGATGACAAGATAGCTACCTCTTTTCTTGGGATTGCCAAAAGAAAAGGTTGTACTTATGTTCTTCTAATGGCGTAGACAGAGACAGAGAATAGTGACTTCTGTTTTTCACAAGGTCAACCAACTGTTTTTTGGCAGAGCTTTTCTGCTCCTCTTCTGGTCGGTTAGCATACATCAAGATACCCACGAATAAATCAGTGAGTTGTACCAAACCTACTTCCGAAGACTGTACTCCTTGAATAGTTTGAATAAGCTTATTGTTAAAGTCATAGTTTGCATTACCAAGAATCTCTCGTAATTTTTGTCGGTGCTTTGAGCCATGAATATCTTTTACATCTAAAAATATTTTAAAGGTGTGTGCATTCTTAATGAGACGTACCAAAAGCAGATAATACATCTTGTAATACCATACTTCATGAGTTTGGGTATAAGCCTGATGATTTAAGTTATGTTTAGAAGCAACCACACCCCTGAAAGTTAACTCTGGCGTGTTAAAAAAGAACTCTATCAATTCCTGATACAATCCTATTTTACTCGGAGATACCTGCTGAAACTTAATTTCCCGATGTATCACACCATGCCTTTGCTTAATCGCTTGAATGTTTGTATGAATCCGTCGCCTATGTTTTTCATCACACACAATGGCACCCAACACCATGTTTGGTTGGTGATCATGCTCAAGGTGGCAACTCTCATCACAATAAATCCAAAGCGTCGTATTGGATTCATCAGAACCAATAGAAAATAAAGTATCTGTCACTCCGTAAAATCCTTTACCCTCGTACTTACACCACAAAAGATACTGACTTCATCAGATAAGTATACCTTGAGGAATCTCCTCCAAGGAATAGGCTTCTAAACCATCACGATGGGAAATGCTTTATCATCTGATACCCCTTATGGTAGAGTGTATACTTGATGATACTGTGTTACTGCAAGGTTTTTGCTTTCATGTGTAAAAGCTTTCTTTTTACACCCTAATGTTGAAACGCTTAACATATAGGTCATGCACTCTTATTCTATTAAGAGTTAGATTCCACTTAGAACGTCTTTGTATGGCTTCAATGCTTGCTTTCTGTTGGTTTATGTCCTCTTTTTTCATACCTACTTGTGATTGATAGACAGGAAACACTCTCATGATGATGGCTGGAAATGTCGTTGAAATTACTGATGCACAGTTCGAAGAACAAGTCCTTCAAGCTTCTACCCCTGTGCTTGTTGATTTTTGGGCTCCTTGGTGTGGACCTTGCCGTGCTTTAGCTCCTACCATTGCTGATGTTGCAGATGAGCTTGCTGGTAAAGTAAGAGTCTGCAAAATCAATACCGATGAAAACATTCAAAGTGCTCAAAAATTCGGGATTAGTAGCATCCCTACCGTCATTTTATTCAAAGATGGTAAGCCTGTAGAGCAAAGCGTAGGCAATCGTCCTAAAGCGGACTTCGTTAAAATGATTGAAGCCCACTTATAGGGTTCTGCCTATTTTGCGATAGCACGATAAAAAGCTCTTTAACGTCATGTGTTAAAGAGCTTTTTTGTGGCATTGAGAGCGGAAAGAAAAACACCCTTTAAAGTGTATGCGTTACAACGTGCTAGACAGTTTGATAACTTGAAGGTGTACCGAGCATGGAAGTATTTTGTAACATTTGCATAAATGCTGTAATGGCAGCAGGTAAGGCTCCTATTTGAGGACCAATATTATCATAGCCTACAGGAATCCCAAAAGGATTGTTACGATAGCTTTTCAGCGGTGACAAAGGGTCTCCACCTGTGGCAATAGCTGCCATAGGTGTACGTCCATCCCCTTGAGGGGTTTGAGGTAACGGAAGCCCTCTTGCCGCAATATTAGGGGTTCCTGTGGCACGAGGAGGCATATCAGCCATCCTTTGGGCAGCAAGTTGACGAATGATTGCCTCCATGGCTTGAGAAGCTGGTTGAGTTTCAGGACGTTGCGTTGAAGCAAGCCCTGTACGTGCGTGTATCAAGCTTTGTAAGACAAGACCCATGAGCTGTTGTTGCTGTTGTGCTTGTTGAAGTTGTTGTGCTTGAGCCTGTAATTGCGGATTGAGCTGGGGTGGCATCATCATAGGCGGTTGATTCATGCCCATACCAACAGGCATCCCTTGAGGAGGCATCGGCATTGAGGGTTGTACAGGCAAGGGTTGGTTCACTGTAGGAGGCTGATTCGTTTGTAAAGTAATAGTCATACCGCCACTTTGAATAGTGGCACTACCTCCAGGGGGAACACTAATACTTTGACCATTGACCTGAAATAAACTCCCTTGAGGAGGCATAGGAGCTTGCAATTGTGCCTGAGGGGAAAACTGCGGTACACCACTTTGAGGTAACATCGCAGAGGCAAACGGAATACTGCCTGGAGGCATAGGTCCCCCTGATGCTCCTGCACTATTTGCACCGGCAGACGCTCCCATACTCGCCATAGGAGACATGCCATTATTCCCTAATGTATTCATGCCCATGGCTCCCATCGGACTCCCCATAGGACTTAGCATATTCATCATCGTCTTTAAGTTCTCTTCATGTGTAAAACATACCCTGGCAACTCAGGTATGACCAAAGTGTACGTTCCTCTCATCAGGATACGCTTCTCATTCAATATCTGATGAGATAATAAAAACCTCCATCCTCATCAAATTGCGATCACGCTTCACGGAGAAAGCTCCGCCAAAAGTCTTAAGTAAAGTATCCTATAAAAACAAAGGGGTGGATGTGTAACCATCCACCCCTTTGCAAAAACATACAAGCCTTTCAGCAAGCCATTACTCAGCAGAAGACTCATCAGCGATGGGCATTAAACCCATACTTACCCGACGCTCTTCAACGTTCAAGCGATTAATGAAACCTTGTACCACGGTACCAGGCTGTAGCTTCTCACCACGTTGTTGCTCAAGAGCATGGAGTTCACGGGAAGGAAGAAGCGCTTCTACCCCTGTGATAATCTCAACAAAGGCACCAAAGTTTTTCACACGGGTAATGGAACCCTCAACGGCTTTTCCAATAGAAAGCTCACGTTCCACCGTAATCCAAGGATCTTCCTGAAGAGACTTGACCGACAAGGAAATACGTTGACGCTCGGCATCGACGCTGATCACTTCCACTTTCACGGAATCACCCACTTTGAGCAAGTCTCCAGGGTGTTCCACCCAACGCCAAGACATTTGAGACAGGGGGAGTAATCCGTCCACCCCACCAAGGTCAACGAAGGCACCAAAGTCTGCCAAGCGTACCACTTTACCTTCAATGACAGCACCAATATCAATTTTCTCAAATTGTTCACGGCGGTCTGCAAACTGTTGTTCACTGAGAACTTTCTTATGGCTAAGAATCAAGTTATTACGGGCAGCATCTAAGGTAAGAATCTTGACCTGAATCGTGGTACCAATAAGCTCTTCCAAAGGCTTCTGGATACCCAAGTGGCTACGAGGAATAAACCCACGAACCCCTTCCACAACACCCAATAACCCACCACGTACACGCCCAATGACGGCACATTCCAAAATACGGTCTTCGGTTGCAATAACCTCAATTTGCTTCCAAGCATAGGCAACCGCCACACGCTTACGAGAGAGGGTAATGACCCCATGCTGGTCTTCATTTCTCAAAATAAAAAACTCATACGCTGTCCCAAGAGCCAGCTTACCGTCTTCACCCTCGGTGAGTGTGGTCTTATCTGCCACTTCACGGTAAGGACAAACGGCATGCGTTTTAGCACCAATATCAATATGATAACCATGATGCTCTTGAGCAATCACTTTTCCTTGGATAATTTGACCTTTTTGGAAAGAATACCCATAGGAATCTTCCAGCAAAGAGGTAAACTCTGTTTTAAAATCATCAGCTTGTTGAAGAATATCAGTCAGCTTGCGAAGGCGGGTTTTGAACAAAGAAGAGAGCATCATAGGATATTAAGGATGTCACACATGACGGTCATTGAGCAAGAAAAGGATTAAGGAAAGTGGTACAGAACCATATCACTTGTATGACATGAGGCGTATACTTTTTAACGTTCTTACACAACAAGGCTGTGTGGTCTATACGAACTAAAGGGTAACAGGAAGGAGAGAAAACACAGACAAAACTAGGACATTGCTAAGGGAATAGCACCCTAAACAAAGGTACGCACACGAACAACCACGCTAGCATACAAGATAGGTACTATCGTAATACATACATATTACAAGTAAAACCTCAGATGGTACAAGTATGAAAAACAAAGGATATTTTTCATAAAACTGTAACATGGTGTTACATGGCGGTTTCAGAGAAAAAAGTTGATACCTCAACTCGATGCCACATGAGTATACAATGATGATAGATTGTTTCATTAAAACAAACTATCCCCCTTTAGGAAGGATACTCTGTTAGGCGTACAGGGGTAGGGTTGACAAACCAGTGCTATCGGACAAGAAATGTCAGCAGTAACCAAGGGTTCCACCCAAGGCTCACATGCCCCGTACAGGGACCACATACACCGCAGGACGTAGGGAGCTTATGATGAGACGCTAAAGACAGAAGAGCCTGTACCAGACGTTGACGCTCACATTGCGGTGTCTTAATGTAACGAAGAAATACCCACACCGCTGTATACTTTGAAGCTTTTATCATGTGCCACAGCTTTTTAAGACCGAATGCCTTCACACTCACCCCATGAAGTGCCGTATACACCGCTTGAAACCAAGGTAGTAAGCCCTCAGGCTCCATCATGCAAAACACTTCTTCTTGCAAAGGAGTGTACAACTTCTCCAAGCGTATGGATAGTAATAGGCTGTAAGCGGTAAGCGTGTAGTCAGAAAACCAAAACACATATCGGTAACGAGCCAATGCGTGTTTCGACGAGCTTACGAGGGTCTCTTGCTCATGGAGGTAGTCCTCGGAACACCGCCAAGCAACCCAAGTGGCAAACGTCATCACACGCACCCCTTCGGGAAGGTAACGCATGAGCCTTTCTCGTTCTTGAGCCGTGTCACACACCCAACATAGTGGTAGAGGAGCAGGATAAACACTTTCTGAGAGAGATTCACTGGGCATACTCCCTTGAACAAGCCCTAACGCAGCCTGTATCGCAATGGAACGAGTTGCGTAGGTATCCATGCGGAAAGGAAGGGTATCGATGGCGGACAGAGAAGCCTCCCAAGTGCCACGACACGTTACAACATGATGGCAATGCTCGGGGTGATGCCCCTCTAACAAAGCCTCCTGTAAGGTACGCCATGGGGAAAGTGTCTCCGGAGAACGTTCCGCTTGATGCACTTGCAGTAACAAGACTTCAGGATGATGAAACACCCATACCACAGTAGGCATAAAAGACTCAACCGAAGCAGGTTCCTGTGCATGGCTACCGAGATGCCTTTTGGGTTTAGCCTCTGAGGGTTTTAGATGGCGTGCTTGCTGCCATACCTCTGACATGACGGAAACACTGACGGTCTCTTCATCATATTGAAGGAGATGAGAAGGCGTGTAATACGCTACCCAAGGAGCAATCCATACTTTCTGAATCCCAGCCTTGGTGAGATGGGTTGTCTCATGGGTATCAATGGCACTTGACGTAAAACGACGTGCTTGCGAGGGCGTAAGAGTTTCTGTTTTAGAAGGATACACCTCACAGGAAATCCCTCGTGCCATGTACTGCTGGTAGAGTGTTTCACTCAGGCTCAAGAAAACCTGTTGCCTCTCCATGACAGGAGGCTCACACGTCCTTAACATCCAAGGTACAACATGCACCACATGAATCGCCCGAGAATCCTCACAAGACAACCCCGCAATATAGGCATCAACTTGAGATAGCGTGTCACACGCCACAGCAGGTGCCTTGTGAGTCTTTGCCTGAAAGAATAATTGGTTCATTAGAGGGTATCTGCAAGATGTGACTCAAGCAAAGGCTTACTGTTTAACGTCTGCTTTTGTCTGAGGTTTAGGCAACACCCAACGGAAATGAAGCTCTTTGAGTTGCTCTTCACTTGGGGCAGCAGGTGCTTGCGTCATGGGACAAATGGCTTGATTGGTTTTAGGGAAGGCAATGACATCACGGATACTAACGGATTCGGTGAGCATGGCACATATACGGTCTAACCCTAAGGCAACCCCTCCGTGAGGAGGCGCACCCATTTCAAGTGCCTCTAATAAAAAGCCAAACTGACCTTTTGCTTTTTCTTCAGACATCCCAATCACTTGAAACATTTTACGCTGAAGTTCAGGATGATGAATACGGATAGACCCACCCCCTATTTCCACCCCGTTAAACACCAAGTCATACGCCATAGAGCGTACCTTTTCAGGGGAAGTTTCCAAAAGGTGCATATCCTCGGGGTTAGGAGAGGTAAACGGATGGTGACACGCAAACAACGCACCTGTCTCAGGGTCTTGCTCAAACAAGGGGAAGTCAACCACCCACAATAAAGCAGGAGCTTGTCCGTCATGCCACCCATGCTTTTCCGCAAAATGACTACGGAAGCGCCCTAACGTGGTACAGGCAGGCACAAAGTGATCTGCCATGAAAAAGAGAATATCCCCAGTTTGGGCTTGAGTACGTTCAACCACAGCTTGAAACTCTGCCTCAGAGAAGAACTTCAAGATAGGAGACTTAGGACCTTCTTCGGTCATCAAAATATAGGCAAGACCTTTTGCC
>JBJTUH010000003.1:0-8591 GCA_046080605.1 Vampirovibrionales bacterium | reverse complement strand
CAGAGAGAAAAATAGCACACCTCACAACGCAGCCTCAGAAAGTCATGATGGCAGCGGTATTGGCAGGGGCTTACCTTACAATGATTGGGCTCGTGTATTGGACCATTCAGCAACAATTTGCACCCAACCCCCTTGGTAAGTTTTTAGGGGCAATGTTTTTTGGGACAGGGTTAGCCATCATCGTCTTTACAAAAGCAGAGCTGTTTACGGGAAATCATCTATTCATGACACTCTCAACATTATCAGGGAAAAACTCTGTTAAGCATGGGGTCTATTTATGGCTTCTATGTTGGAGTGGCAACTTGATAGGTGCTATTTTGGTCGCTTGGCTACTATCGAACGCCAATATATTCACGGGATGGTCTGAAGCTCATGCGTTATTCGTGGGTGCACATCACAAAATGGCGATGCCTGCTTCTGAAATCTTCTTTAAAGGCATCCTAGCAAACTGGATTGTATGCTTTGCACTATGGGTCAATTTACAACTACGGGAAGAACTCGCACGCTTCGTTGCAATACTTCTGATTATTTTTATTTTTGTCTATCTAGGACTTGAACATTCTATTGCCAATATGGGAACGTTGGCAATGGCATGCTTCGCTGATAGTCACTTACCACTAGCCCCTATGTTTTCTAACTTACTGTGGTCTAGTTTGGGTAACATCGTAGGCGGATGTTTAGGGGCGGGGTTACCTTTTTGGTATTTATATCGCCCATCTCCTGAAGAAGGGTGATAGTGCAAGGAATACCTTCGTGGTATCCCGTCACACGTAGGGAAGAATGACATCTGCCCGTTAATGTGGCACACCCTGCAAATGGCATGAACCACAGGGTTGTAGGGGACGGTCTTGTACCGTCCCGCAAGCATTAGCAGGATAACACAAGGGTATCCCCTACAGAAGCTATCAGATTAGCGAACGGATGCCATCCACCCCTACGGACTATGATGGGTTTTCAGATACGCCACAAAGGTATCCGTGAGCTTCAACAGCTCTTTCCCTGACTTCCCGAGCGTCTTCGCTACCAAAGAGGGCATACTCCCGTGCGTCACGGCACTACTCCGTGTACCTGTGCGAATAGGGGCAAGCCATCGGAACTGTTTCCCCAACTCTGCCGGAAGTTTTGCTTGGATTTCAAGCCACTGCTTAAGTTCAAGCTGAATGTGAATCCGTAAAAACTCTTCTTCTTGACGTATCAAGGGAATCCCAAGCTCTGTAGCACGAATCCGAATTTGGGTCAGGGTGAGCAGATTTTCAACAGGCTCTTTCAACTTCCCACCAAAACGGTCTATCCATTCCTCACGAATGGGGTGAAGCAATGCCTCGTGTTCAATGTTTGCAAGGCGTTTATATTCAGAGAGCTTGACGTGCTTACCCCCAACCCAGTCATCAGGGAGGTATGCCGACACGTTAAGGTCAACCACAGCACGCTCTTTGGTTAAACTTGCAGTGCCTGATTGCACGGTGATACTTCCAGCCACTTGCTTACGTCCAACGTCATCAGGGAAAGATTGCTCTTCCATGATAAAATCTTTCAACATTTGGCAATAAAGGTCATAGCCAATACTCACCATATGCCCGTGTTGCTCTGCCCCGAGTAGATTCCCTACGCCTCGTATTTCCATGTCTCGCATCGCAATTTGATAGCCACTGCCCAAAGCGTTAAACTCTCGAATGGCGTTCAAGCGGTCACGGCTTTCATCGGTCAGTTGCTTATCAGGACGATAGTAACAGTAGCAATACGCCCCTCGGTCACTCCGCCCCACACGCCCACGTAACTGGTAAAGCTGTGCCAAGCCATAACGGTCTGAGTCCGTAATAATCATGGTATTGGCATTGGGGATATTCACCCCACTTTCAATAATCGTGGTACAAATCAGTACATCAAATACGCCCTCGGAAAAGTCTAACATCACATTTTCCAAGGCTTGCTCGGGAAGCTGTCCGTGTCCCACACCAAACTTCACATCTGGCATCATGGTTTCAAGCTGTGCTTGCAAGTCATAGATACTTTGTACTCGGTTATGTACCACATAGACCTGCCCGCCACGGTCAAGCTCATGGCGAATTGCCATACGGATTTGGGCTGGATTATAAGGACCTACAAAGGTTTGAACTGGCGATCGATTGACAGGAGCCGTGTTAATTAAAGACATTTCACGCACCCCTGATAAGCTCATGTAGAGGGTTCGGGGAATCGGCGTAGCCGACATGGCAAGCACATCCACATGGGCTCTAAACTGTTTGATTTTCTCTTTATGAGAGACTCCAAACCGATGTTCCTCATCAATGACAAGCAATCCGAGGTCTTTAAAACGGACATCTTTCTGTAAAAGGCGATGTGTCCCCACCACCACATCCATATCACCTATTTGTAAACGCTCAATGACCTGTTTTTGTTCTTTCGGACTTCTAAACCGACTCAGTAAGCCGATTCGTACAGGATAGGGTGCAAAGCGTTCTGCCAACGTATTAAAATGCTGTTGTGCCAAAATGGTGGTTGGTACCAAAATAGCAACCTGCTTACCACTCATGATGGCTTTAAAAATACCACGGAGTGCAACTTCTGTTTTACCAAACCCTACATCCCCACAAATAAGCCTGTCCATAGGCTTTTCTTGTTCCATGTCGGCTTTAAGGTCTTGAATGGCTTTCCATTGGTCGGGCGTTTCTTCATAGGGGAACGCTTCTTCCATTTCTACCTGCCATGGTGTGTCGGGGTCAAACGTGAAGCCTCGTAGACGGTTACGAATGGCATAGAGGCGAATGAGGTCTCGTGCAATGTCACGGACTGATTTTTCTGCTTTTTTCCGTGCAGTGAGCCACTCACTGCCTCCCATTCTGCTCAATTTGGGTTGAACGTCGCCTCCTGCCCCTCGGTAACGTGAAAGCAAATGAAGCTGATCCACAGGGACATGAAGCTTATCCTGCCCTGCATATTTAATAGAAAGATACTCTCGTACCTCGCCATCCAAAATAATACGTGTCAGCTCAGTAAACTGACCAATGCCGTGCTTTTGATGCACAACAAAATCACCAGGACGGAGCTGGTCTGCACTTTGTACACGGTCAATATCATTCCGTTGCCCATGGCGAGCTTTGGGGTCTCGGTGACTTTTCACCACACGATTTCTACCGAAAAGCTCTCGGTCTGTTAAATGAATCAGCTTACAAGTCGGAAAGACTAGCCCCTCGGGTAAGCCTTCACGTGCAAGAATAATATCACCACTGTTTAAAAGCGTACGCACATACTGCTGAAGGGTTTGAACAGTACCACCCAACTGATAGAGCATTTTTTGGGAAGGATTAAAAAAGGTCATGGGAAGGTCTTGCTCTTTGGCATGGTCAAGCAAGCGTTGGGGATAGTCAGTGGTAATGACCACTTGATACCCTGCACGACGTTGTTCTGCCAAATACACCATGGCTTTTATCATATCCGCCTGAAACAAGGGAGGGGCCGTCATTTGTAAGGGGACTATGAGTCCCTCTTGTACAGGGGTCTCAGCACTATCAGGCACCGTAAAGCTATCAAGGTGCAAGCTTTGAAGAAACGCTTGACGGAGGGCTTGTAAGGTGTCTTTTAAAGACACATGCCACTCAAACGAAGTAGGCAACAACCTACCTTCCGCTAAACTTTCCTCATGATGGTGAGCAAGTCGATCGCTAAAGGTCTGTAATACTTGCTCTAACTGGCTCCAATCGTCCCAGACTAAGACACTCCTTGAGGGAAGAAGATCCGCCTTGCGTTGTTGCAAAAAATAGGACGCTAAACTGGTAAGACTATCTTCAGGAGAAGCTTCTAAACAGGGGGTGTAATAGTCAAGTCCTTCAGGCCAAAAGTTTTGCTCAAGGGCATGACACTGGTTTTTCACGGTCGCAATCAAGGCTTCTGCCGCTAAGGGGTCAAGGATATTCTGAGAAAGACGCTCAGAAAGCATGGTCTCAAGCGTCGCTTTAAGGGTTTGCTTGGCTTGCTGATGCAACACACACCCTTGACGTGGCTTGAGGGTTAAATGCGTATAAGGCTGTGAGGAGCGTTGCGTTTCAACATCAAGCAGTCGAATGGACTCTAAAATATCGCCAAAAAATGAGAGCCTCACAGGGTCACCCGACATCGGGTAAATATCTAAAATATCACCCCGTCTGGAAAACTCACCTCGTTCAAGCAAGATGCTCACACTATGATACCCACTATCCGTAAGCCATTGCGTCATATCACTCGGATGATACTCTTGGTCTAATACAAGCTCAAGGGCTTCATCTTGCTTCGCCTGGGGGTCTCTAAACTTAGGAATTAAACTTTTAGCACTCACCAAAAAAACTTTAGGCACAGTAGACATTTGAGCCACGGCATCGAGAAATGCCTCATGCTGAGCCAAAATCTCAGAAGGCCATACCTGCTGTTCATAGGGGTTCATCACCTCTGCAGGGTACGTCACCATCGCATCAAAGGGGAGCATGCTCTCTAGTAAGCCTTGAAACTTATGCAACTGGCTCGGGTCCGCAATGACCCACAACACAGACGCTTGGGTTTCTTTAAACAGTGCGGCAACATGGAGCGCCTTGAGTAAAGGCTGCGTTACCTGCGGAACTGTCACGCTATGGTGAGCATCCTTCTGTTGAGGAGCTTGAAACACCTTAGGCAACACCGTGTGTTGCACCCACTGGCTCGCTGTAAACATAACAAGGCATGCCTCTGCCAAGGCTTTAGGGGCATGCCCCATTGCCTGTTGGAGTTCAGGAGAAGGGGAAAATACTTTCGTACCCGTAGTGCTACGGTTCATAGAGAGAGCAGAGGAGTCAGACATGAGAATGATAGCAGAGAAACACTCAACCTAAAACAAACCTGAACGGGTCGCATCATACACGCAAACCCACACCACACCATAGTATTCAATACCATGACTCAACATCGAGGCTCCAACAAAGAGAACCCTTTTTGGGTATAGAGCCATTCCTATTTCCGTAAAAACAGGGTTTGATGAGAACGTATCTTGTTATTTTAAGGCTATTGATACTTTGTGTAAAGCCCAAGGCTTACAAGTACATTTTACACACGATACTTATAAAGTATTAAGGTTTTCCTTCAAACAGTCAATACCATAAGAGAGGGGTATGCTCATTTCATCTATACACTTCAGTAAAAGGAGGGCTGAGAAACCTACTACACCCACCTAGATCCCCCTGAAATACCAGAAAGAGAAAACGTTTCATGATGAATACTATTGGAAGACTTATCCCAGCAGCCAACACACAGAAAACAGCAAAAACAGCTCAAAACACCCAAAAGGCGACCACGGTTTCCCCTGAAACATTAAAACAGTTTAAACCTTATAGTGAGTTAAGTAGTAAGCATCCTGTGTTTTCCAACAAAAGTTTTTTTCAGTCTGACCTTGGAAACACCAACAGCGTTTCAGCACTTGACACCATGAGCAATACAAATGCCAATCAACCCATTACACCTAAGGCAGTGAACACCGATACACTCTTTAAAGACTACGGCTACAAAGCAGTGGTCAAAGGTAAAGTAGCAGAGCCTCCTCCACTAGAGCAACAGCCCACACTGAGTACCGATGTGCTTTCAGAGCTAAAAACCATTGCACAAAACAACCTAGGTATGAAAGAAAAAGACGGCAATGAAAAAGCTCCTTTGATTACAACCCATCATAAAACGGGACATATCGCCATTACTGTACCAAAAACAGAGAACGGAAAAGGGGGCTATATTATTGACGTATCCCCTGACGGAAAAATGACCTTGAGAGCGAATGATAAAACGAAAGACGGCTTCGTAACAAAGTTACCTCAGGCAGATGCTGAAAGCATTTTAGCTGACACCGTCACACGACTCTCAAAGCGGTCTGACTTTAAAGCATAAAACACTCAGTGATATCACACACCCGATGAAGGGGCGGGGTCATTAATGAGCCGCCCCTTCATCGGGTGTGTCTTTAACCTAGTTCTCAAAGCACTTCTCCTCTTGCCTATGGAGAAAAGTGATACAAAAGAAACAAAAGAAAAGCTAAAGCTTTAATCTCCTCTTGCCGAAGGATAGTGTATCAGGGTATGACATTCATTCATCCAGGCGGACACTTCAGATTCATCATAACCAAACAGTACATCTAAAAATCTAAAAAACTCGCAACCGTTACCATTCACGTTTTGAAGATTTGAAAACACGAGAGAAAGCACCTACTTTTTATGACAGGACTCAACTTTTCCACCACACGGTTCAACCCATTTACCACACCGTCTACGCCTTTGATGCGTCCTCAGTCTACAGAAAGTACCCTAAGGTTTAGTTTTGCTTCTTCAGAGGCATTCAGCAGTGCTAATGCCACTAACAGTTTTACAAGCTCTACAAGCTTTGCACAAAGCTTAGAACGTGGAAACTACACCATTGGTACCGCCGCAAATTCTATTCTAGGCAAAATGGAAGCCGAACCATCTGGTAAAACCTACAAGCCTATTACCTCAAGCGGCGAAGAACTTGCCAAAAAGTTTGGAACAAAACAAAGGAAAGACTATGCCAAAGGATGGCCTGAACGGAGCGAAGCACCCAAGATAGACAATGGCATGATGAAAGAAGTTCAAGGACTCTATAAAGCCAACTTCCCAATGGATAATAAGTTTCCTTCGCCTTACCTAAGTGCCACCAAAGAAAATGCTGGTGATAAGTTTGATACCAACTTAGAACTTAACCTACCCAGAGTGGATGGTACTGACAAAGGTGCAAAGGGGTATCATATCGTATTAGGGAATGATGGCTCAATGCGGGTAAAAACCGATCAAGGTTGGCTCCAAAACCTTGACCCCGAAACCGCCAACGGTATGTTACGCCAAGCCATTGATACCCTCAAAAAACGGGATGACGTTAAAACAGAGGGCGTTTCAGACATGGCATCAGGAAAGCTTAAAGGACAACCTACATCCAGAGACTTTAATTATTCTGCAGATGGTGAAGTGCTGAGTACGTCTCCTGACAGTAAAGACATGCCTGTAACAAACAATCAAACGAAACCAACAGAGGAAACCACTAAGCCAGAACCAAGAACAGACATTCCTCCGAAGTATAATTACAACAAAGAAAAAAACTATGTGAATGACTATTTTGAGGGACTTACGGACAGCCTAAAGGCTAAAGACCGCACCTCAAAACCTTACGATGAAAAGCTAGGTAGCTTTAAACCTCAATTAACTGAGGCAAACCAAGCCTACCCTCATGACCCTAATACAGGAGACATCTGGGAAGGTGAGTTTGTGTCAACCAAAACAGCCGACGGAAAAACCTTCTATGGTATAAAACAAAATGATGGCACCACAGCATTTTCGGCAAAAGACCTTAAAATAAAGCTGGGTAAAGACTCATTTGACATTGACCAAGCAACCTATGCCGTCGGGGCAGATGGTAAAACCAAAGCTTGGGTACGCCAAGGCAATGACTGGATGCCTGTGACAGAAGAAGCGTTCGGAAAAGAAGAGTATGCCTCGTGGATGAAGCAGCTAGGAACAACGTTTGGCTTCACAGCACCAAAGACCGAACAAAAAACTCCACCCCCTCCAGTATCTTCTACCATCGCATAAAATCATACAGAAAAGAAAGCAATAGCCCTCTTGTTAACAAGAGGGCTATTGCTTGAGAGGGTTTACTACTGCACTAACTAAGCAACGGCAACGCCTGCTTGAGCATTCGAAGCAATAATATTCATGAGGTCTGTGTTGCCACGTACCACGGCTGCATTAGTAATATCAACCGTTCCACCTTGAGCCACACTGTACTGTACAAATGAATCATAAATGTTACGGATGTCACGACCATTGAAGAAGAAACTTCCATTGCTGGTGCTATTCACTTGCACAAGATCAATACCATAATCTGTGTCGCCATTTTCTGCGAAACGTAAGGTGTTAATGCCTGTACCATAATGTGCTGTTACTTCATAACCACCAGACACTAAAGACTTGAAGGTAAAGGCGCTATTGAAAGTAGACCCAACATTCAAGGTGACAGAGGCGTACGCTGCACTGGCTTCTACAAGATACGTTTGGTCAAAGTTATAAGTGTAAGCACTGATGACATCGTTGCCATCACCATCATTGAACCAAGCACGCACACGACCTGTGGCACCATCAAGGGTACTTCCCAAGAAAAGGACATCTTGGTCTTTGCCACCTACGAAGGTATCCAACTTGTAGCCATAGGGGTCAGACACTGCGGTTGCATAAAGAATGTCGTTATGCTCTCCGCCATCAAGGTAATCTCCTTGACCGCTAGATTCTAGGTAGTCACGACCTTCTTGCCCATAAAGGTAGCTGGTACCTGTTTCACTGGCATACAAGAAGTCATTGCCTGCACCACCAAAAAGGAGGTCAGTGCCTTCACCTGCATAAAGGGTATCATCCCCTATGCCACCCCAGAGACGATCGTCACCGTTGTCTCCGAAAAGAAGATCATTCCCAGCACCGCCAAACAAACGGTCATTGCCTTCACCACCCCCAAGGAGGTCATCTCCCTCACCACCCCAAAGGTCATCATTTCCAGCATCGCCGTAAAGCGTATCGTTCCCAGCTTCACCAAAAAGAGCATCGTTA
>JBJTUH010000002.1:0-5386 GCA_046080605.1 Vampirovibrionales bacterium | reverse complement strand
GTTAGAAATGGTAAAAGCGACGCTAACCATCTTCTTTACCCCTCATTGGCAACAGTATCTATACTAAATCACCAACGCCCTTTTTTTAATACCCCCCTAAACTCATAGCACTCACTGCAATGAGGCTCAATACGAACGACTTGATTATACAATGCAATGGCATGCTTAGGATCTTTTTCAACCTCATACGTGTACGTTGCCATAAAATGGTATAATAAACCTAACGATGATGATAAAAAAGCCAATCCAAGCAGACAGGAAAGCCCCCCTATCAAAAAAACTCCCCCCCATACAATAACACTTTTCGGTACCTGTTTCATGATAATTTCTCCCATTTATTAATCCGTAGATAACCATTCTTTAGCAATATCTTTCCAACGTCGCTCATAATAACCTTTCATGGTTTTGTGACGAGGGTCATTTTTAAGTCGCATAGCGTAAAAGTCGTTTAAAGTCATTGCTTGGCTAAAAGCAAGATCGGCACCTTTCGTATCACCTAACTTAGCCTTAAGAACACTCATGACATAATACCCCTCTGTACAGCCTCGCTTGTTAGAAGGGTTATTGCCTAACAATTTCAACGCCAAATTCATATCTTTAAAAAAGGCAACAACATCAGGATGGGATGAATTGATGATTGGTTTTGAAGCAAGAGAAATTTTAGTCCCAAAAACTAAGGCTCTAAAAAAATAGGCAGTACCATTTCTGGGATCTAACTGAATGACATGCGTAAAGTCTTTTGCCGCAAGGTCGTAATATCTAGGATGAGATTCCGCCCCCAACATACCATAGGCAAATCCACGGTACTGATAAGCGTATAAATCAGTCGGGTCAACTGTGACCCAAACCGTAAAGGCATCTACAGACTGTTGTAATTTCTTTAAACTCCCTAAAATAAATCCCTTCAAAAATAGGGCTTTCGTATTCGATGGATCCAAACTCACAGCTTTTTGAGCATCCAAAAGAGCTTCTTCATTTTTTTGCATTCTTCTTTTTGCATTCGCCCTAAACTCATAATAGGTCGTAAAAGAGGGTTCAATACGAATAGCAGTTGTATACTCCTCAATCGCACTGGGTAAATTATGTGCGACAAATTCATGATAAACACCTATACCATAATGTAGTATTGATGGTGAAAATAATTGGACAGATACTACCAGAAAAACAATACCACCCAATATAAAGGTTGACAAAATCCCCACAGTGTATGCTAGGTAGCGCAATATTGACTTCATGGTGCCTAAAAATCTCCAAATCAATAGAGTACAAGATATCAAAATTACTCGACCAAGTCCCTACCACACCTTACCTAAAACAGTATGAAGCTCAACCAAACCACTGAGATAAGAGCATATTATGTCAAACACCACAAACAACAGCCTTTGTACTATGATGGAAGCATTGTAAGTCATGCTGTTATCCATATTGATTCCCCTCAGTAAAGTGTTATTCTTCCCATGATGTCTTCCACTTCTCCTACCCCTCGTCGTGTCATGTCAGGTATGCGTCCTACAGGGCAACTCCATCTTGGACACTATGTAGGCGTTCTGAAAAATTGGCAAGCCATGCAGCATCACTATGAGTGTTACTTCATGGTGGCAGACTGGCATGCTCTCACCACTAAGTACCGTGAAGCACACCATGTTCCCGCTTGGACACAGGAAGTGTTAAAAGATTGGCTTTGTGTAGGGCTAGAACCCGAAAAAACGTGTATGTATGTACAATCAGACGTACCCGCCATCAGTGAACTTACCCTCATGCTTTCCATGCTTACGCCCGTCAAGTGGCTTGAAACCGATCCAACCTTAAAAGATATGGTTGCCATGATGCGTGAAAAAGATAGTAGCGTAGAACTTCATGTAGGATTGTTGAATTACCCCCTGTTACAGACCGCTGATATTCTTGCCATGCTCGGAGAGCTTGTGCCTGTAGGGAAAGACCAAGTGGCTCATCTTGAAATATCAAGAGACATTGCACGCAGGTTTAACCATACCTACCAAACCCAACTATTCCCAGAGCCGAAGCCTCTGCTTACCGAGCAACCTGTACTCCTTGGCGTGGATGGGCGTAAAATGGGTAAGTCTTACAATAATGGTGTATACCTTGCAGATACCCCTGAAACCACTTGGGATAAACTCCGTCAAGCCATCACAGACCCCGCACGTGCAAGAAAAACTGACCCAGGAAACCCTGATAACTGTGGGGTGGTTTTCTCGTATTATGAAACATTCGCATCACCCGACGAAGTGGCTCTGACACGGGAGGAATGTCTTGCTGGTACTCGTGGGTGTATGGACTGTAAAAAGAAGCTCAATACCTTAGTCAATGAGACCCTTGCACCATTCCGTGAGGTAAGAGCCTCTCTTGAAACACAAGCCGATACCTTACAGGATATTTTAGCCACGGGACGAAAGAAAGCCAATGAAACGGCTAACCACACCCTAGCAACCATGCGAGAAGCCGTGTTTTCAGCACCGTGTAACCCATAACAATGACATAAATGACTATCCTTGCTGCAAAAGTTGTAAAATGCGTTGGGGAAACTGGTTATTCTGCTGTAACACTTGTAGGGCAGACTGTTGTACCAATTGCTGAGAGGCAAGTTGCGTAGAAAGTGCCGCAACATCGGCAGAACGAATGCGTGCCTCAGTGTCAGAAAAGTTTAAGCTTTTTGCCTGTTGATTCGTCAGGGCAGCATTCAACTGAGATTGATACGCCCCAATCAAAGACCGTCTTGCATTAACACGGTCTAAGGCAACATCAATATCACCCATCAATGAAAGAAAGTTTGCATTCGTCGTAATAGCAGTTGTTTGGGTTGCGGGGTTATAAATGGCATTAAGGTTTGGTATAATCGCCCCAGCATTAGGACCATTCACAACCCCTAAGGTTGTCGTATTAGTCGCAACAAATATCGCAGATAAATCTACTTTAGAACTTGCACTAGAGTCACTACCAATTTGAGCAGTAGCACTTGCCCCTGTTAAAGACCCATCCAACAAGGCTAATCCATTAAAACGTACTGAACTAGCTTGGTTATCAATACTATCCAATAGCCCTCGAACCTCTTTTAAAATCGCACTTCTTGCAGAAGTATCAGAAGTATCACTCCCTCCCTGCACCAACAGCTCTCGTATACGTTGTAACGAATCACCCATGGTACTTACAGCACCCTCAGTCACTGAAAGTAAGTTATTCGCATCTTGAATATTTTCAGCACTACGGTCAGTGGCTTTAATTTGTGCCTGTAGCGTTTTGGAAATCGCAAAACCAGAAATATCATCCACGGCACTATTCAGACGATTCCCCGTAGAGGCTTGTTTGAAAAACTTATCCAACGCCTCAGAGCTACTATTCAGCCTAAAAATGGTTTGTAATGAACGATAGTTTGTAATGAGCGGTAAGCGTTGTGTCATCATGACTTTTACATCCTTGTATATGACTTGTATGGCTCTTCAGAAAAGCGATGACTCCGTTACACAATGATACTCAAGCGTGCGGGTATCCTTTAGGTTTCCATTCCCTGAGGCATACCAACACCATCCATAAGCCTTTGAGCTCAACATGAAGCATCAAGCATCGCTATGACTATATTTCGGCAACACCCTCTATAGACTGAAGCCTCATTGCCAATCATTAGACTCATCTACTCTCTTTGAATGATACGATGCCCAACTTCACCCGTGTAGGCTCAACACATACCATTAATAACGATAGTTTAAAACACCTTGCTGTACTAAGGCATCACGTCGCTGATCCGTTAGCTCAATGTCATGACGAATCCGTGTAATTTCTTTTTGAATCCAAGCTTCTTGCTTTTCTGGAAACACTTTTAAGCTTGGTTGCATTTGCTCGTCCCAGTCAAAGCCTACCTTTGCAAGAGCCTGCCTTACAACTTTAGGTGGCCAAGATCCATAATGCTTATCAGCATCCAGCCAAGCCAGTTTTTTAAGACGCTTCAAAACTTCCTGTCGTTCAGGACTGACACCATACCCAGGAAGCCATTGCTGCCACCGAGGGTACACTTTACGTAACTGCTGAAACTTACGAGTAAATGCTTTCATGCTGAGGGGTTCCGCCATCAGTTGACCCACAGGATGTTGTTCATCCACACCTGGGGCACAACTCATAATACGCATCAGTCCCCACACACTTCCCCAAACAGGACCTTGAGTTTGTATCGCCATTTGAGTACTCTCTGAGCAGCTCAATTTCCCCATGCACATTCTATGACTACACACAAAGGTATGCTGATAAGCAGCACTAAACCCTGGTATTTTCCGAGTTACAAACTGATACCCATGAATCCCGGCAGCACCCAAACTTTTACCTACCCGTGCAAAAAAAACCATACGGTTAGGGTGGGCTTTTGTTTCAGTAATTTTATTAGAAAAAAGCTCGTCTACTTGCTGGGTTAAAAAGGTTTCCGAGGGCTTAATGACATCTTTAGGAAACGAAAACCAATGCTTTTTAGAGCTTGTCGACTCTAAAGACCCTTGCCCATGATTCACGCCCAAGGGCTGAGAAACCCGTGAAGTCATAAAGCTATCTGAAACAGATACAGAAGCTAGCCCCTCAGAAGCACCCCCACTGGGCTGCTGTAGCTCAGGTGTGGCAACCCCTTCAGGTAAACCCTGCATCCGCAAACGACCCCGAAGGGGTTCCGCTGTATGCACGCAATGACTCGTACCACAACAAAGCTCCAACGGCATAGGTAAACTTCCCATGGCATAGGCTTGAGGTTGGCGTGTTGGGAAAGAAGGTAAGAAGCCAGAAGAAAAAAGAGTCATCAAGTATCAACTCACGCATGAAGTACCATCGAAAGCTCCTAACATTCAGGGAAAGCTATGAGCATAAAACCCATAAAGCACTTTATCGATGCACCTACAATGAGTACACTCGGTGCCTGTAACAAGGTTACAAAACACACATTTTAAAATACCCATCGTATCGTCTCGGAAAAATGGTGACAGGGTTTTTATCTCAACAGAGAGCGATAAACACTCGCTATTAAGCAACTTCTCTTGCCGCTTTGGCAGCTTTGGCAATCGCACCTACCACCATAGCAGTCACGGCAATGGCAGGTAATAAAGCACAACAACAAAAGCAGCTACCCAGTGTACCCAAGACACATTCGCCATTACGTTGCAAATTGACGGGTTTATAAGCATCTTGCTGGCGTGCCACCCGAGACTTAAACCCAGTGCCTTGAAATGCCTGAACCGTGTTGGAAGCTTTAACGGGGGTGTACCCGGTAGATAAGGTTTGTAATTGCATAACGATGAAGCCCCAAGTAAAAAGAGAAAAAAGATCAAAACAAAGGCAAAGTATTCACCGAACTTCTAAAAAGCAAAGACGAAAGACGCAATGTCTAAGCCATAGAAGC
>JBJTUH010000001.1:0-7283 GCA_046080605.1 Vampirovibrionales bacterium | reverse complement strand
TTGAGACTTATCGCCTAAAGTTCCTCTGCTTGATGGGGAACGTGGGTCATGGTGTTTCATGCCATGGCGGGTGTTGTTTAGTGGGTATGTCCTGCTTATGATGAAGCATAGTCCATGAGAGGGTGTCTCTCACGTTGTTTCTTCTTGTGTTTGATGGTCTGCACACTTAGTTTCTTTACAGCTTCTCTGCTATCACCTTTGGGAGTTTGTATGTATGATGCTTACGGTTTCTTCTTCTGGGTTATCTTATGCTATGTCTTCTCCTCATGAGGGGGTGCCTCCTGTTGAAACATGGCATCAGTACCCTCTCACCCTGATTGAGCATGGACGAGTGATTCAGGCCCATAGTATCAGTGAAGATACCGATATACTGGTGGTAGGTGAGACGATTGCATGGGTGGGAACACAGCTAAGAACCCTCCTAGAAGCCCATCAGCTGACCCCTACTACTTGCCATGATGCCACGGGCTTATGGGTGATACCTGGCGGGATTGACCCTCATACCCATTTGGACATGCCGTTTATGGGAACCACGTCTAGCGATGATTTTGAAACGGGTACTCGTGCAGCATTATATGGTGGTACCACTAGTATCATTGACTTTATTATGCAACGCCATACCCAGTCTTTTGCCGATGCTGTGGCAGAGTGGGAACGAAAGGCACAAAAAGCCATTGCGGATTATACATTCCATCTTGCTATTACCGATTTTTCCCCTGCCATGCAAGCGGAACTCCCGTGGGTGATTGACACAAAAGGGATTCGTTCGTTTAAAGTGTTCATGGCCTATAAAGAAGCTCTCCAGATTGATGATGCCCAACTCTTAAAACTCTTTGAGATGTTGCAAGCCTATACGCCACGCCCTATTGTACTGGCACATGCTGAAAATGGCGATATGGTTGACTGGTTAAGCCAGTCTTTATTAAAACAAGGCAAAACCCAAGCACGCTACCATGCGGAGGCACATCCTGTATTGGCTGAGGCAGAGGCGACCCATCGTATTTTGGCATTGTCACAACTTTCTCATCAACCTATTTATGTGGTACACATGACATGCCATGATGCCCTAGAGGCACTCCGAAAGGCACATACTCGTGAGCAAGTAGCGTATGGGGAAACGTGTATTCAATACCTTGTGTTAGATGATAGCCTCTATGAGACTGATGGGTTTGAAGCAGCGAAATGGGTTTTTTCTCCCCCGTTGCGTAGTAAGGCTGACCAGCAAAGCTTGTGGCATGCCTTGAAACATCGCACCCTGTCTACGGTAGCGACAGACCATTGCCCCTTCTGCATGGATCAAAAAGCCATGGGGAAAGACCAATTTACTAAAATTCCTAACGGGATGCCTGGCATTGAGCATCGGATGGAACTCCTCTTTAGTGAGGGTGTGGTTAAAGGGCGTTTAACGCCTCAAGACTTTGTACGGTTAACCTCCACCGCAGCCGCTGAAATTTTCGGACTTGCCCCTAAAAAAGGCACTCTTGCCGTAGGTGCTGATGCCGATATTGTACTTTGGCACCCCACCCATACCCACACGTTGAGTGCAAGCACCCATCATATGCGATGCGATTACTCGGCATTTGAAGGATGGCAGGTGACGGGGAAGGCACATACGGTATTACGCCGAGGTGAAACCCTGATACACCACTTTCAAGCAACCGAAGCTTGCCGTGCAGGGACGGGGCAGTTTCTCCCTCGGTAACGCTGATGTTAAGACAAGTTCAGTCTGCTTCTGAAGTAGCATAACATGATAACACCCATTAAATGATATATTAAAGCATATAATTGTGGCTATATTATATAGTTTAATATATAATATAATGATGAAATATCCCACTGCTCCCCTCATACACCATCTGATTAAAGCCCGACATGAAAAAGGACTTTCACAAACGGCACTGGGTAAAAAGCTTGGGATACCACAAAGCCATGTTTCCAATATGGAAAGTGGCAATGTAGAGCCTCGGCTTTCAACTTTTATTGAGTGGGCAAGAATTTTAGATGTAGAAATAGCCCTTGTACATAAAACGATGCTTCCCGTGGTGTACAGTTTATGCCATGCAAATGCAGAGGAGCTTTCCATTCCTAAACAGATTCTAAGAGAGGCTCAAGAAGCCGAGGCTCGTGAACGTTTATGGGCTTCACGAAAGCACAAGTCGTTGTAAACAGAGTGACTTACATAAACCTCTTTCCTGATAAGCATCAAGAGAGAGGTTTATGTGAAATCAAACTAGGCTAAAGCTTACTTACTTAGAGCAAGCCCCTTCCGTACAAAAGGCTTGGTCAAGTACAAACTGAATGAGGGTTTTTTGAGCAATACCCGTCGCTTTATCGTCGTCGGTCATGTCTGCCCCTGCAATGTCAAGATGTACAATCGGGAGCTTTTTATTTTTTGCCCCTGTCATGACAAACGCAGCAGCGGTCTGAGCCCCTCTAAAGCGTCCATAGGTACTGTTGACAATGTCGGCACCATCTAGCTTACACTTAATGGCTTCGTAGTCTTCCTCTACCACGTCTAAGGTTTGGTAGGGGTCACCCACTTTGTCCATAGCCTCTGTGACCACACTACGCCAGGCGGTATCATTGGACATGACGGCAATTCTACGACCTACCGCCACCATGGCGGCTCCTGTGAGCGTGGCAATGGTCAGCATGACATCAGGGTTGGCATCTGCCTCAGCTTTGGTGACGGCATCAATCAGGGTTAAGCGTCCTTCTGCATCCGTATGACGGATTTCAATGTACTTGCCACAGGTGGCACGAATGATGGTATCGGGTACGGTAGCGTGGCTATCAATTTTATTGGGCGTTGCGGCACAGTAAACCGACACTTCTACATCAGGCACTTGAAGGGTTGCAATGGCTTTAAGGGCAGTAAGTACCATGGCACCCCCTGTCATATCGCCTTTCATCGTGTTCATGACGTTCCCAGGCTTTACTTGGTATCCGCCCGTATCAAACATGACCCCTTTTCCTACGAGGGTGATTTTTTTACGTGCCGTTTTCCCTTCTGAGAGATGAGGAGAAACATACTTGGCGGTAATAAACTTAGGAGGGTCACTTGCTACAGAGCCACGAGCGACTTCAAAGAAAGCGGGCATTTCTTTTTCTAGCCAAGCAAGGTCATCATAAACTTTTACTGAGACCCCTTCCAAGGCTTCTAAGCTACGGGCAAGGTCTGCCAGTACATCCGTTTTTTTGAGGTTAGGGGGCATATTGACCAAGTCTTTTGACTCGCTACGTGCTTGAGCCAAGGCAAAGGCTTTTTTGGCATAACACTCAGAGGGGAGTTCTGACATAAGGACATGCACGGTGTGTAACTCGGGTGAGGGGTCTTTTTGTGCGTGTTGTTTTGTGACACCCTCTAATGAACGATAGGTTGCTTGGTAAATGGCATCAATGCCCGCTTCAAAGCTCACTTCAGGTGACAGTGCTGTTTTGCAAGGTAAAACCACTGCAACACTTCCTACGTGTTTTAAGCTTTTGACGGTTGTAAAGGCTTTTTGAATGGCTTTATCTAGTTTGGTGTATGTGACCTTTGAGCCTTTTCCTAACCCTACTAATACCACACGTAAGGGGGTACGCTTGGTGCCTACGAGTCCTTTCCATGTGAATAGTTTTCCATGCCCAGCGTCAAACCCTTCTTCATCTAATAGAGGGGCAAAGTGACATTCCCCTTCAAACCCAAGGACATTGGGTAACGCTTTTAATAGGTCACAGCAATGGATTTTGTCACTGGCAGGGGTTTGTGAGGATGTTTCATCATGAGAGGGTTCCTCATGGGTGCAGTGTGTTTCAGGGCAAGGGGAAGGGTCGTTCTCTTCATCGCATTGCAGTACAGGCACAATTAAAACAGACGCTTGTGGCTGAGTGACCTCTTGGTTGATGGCAGCTTCTAGTAAAGGCTTCCATTGTGAAAGGGTGTGACTATGAAAAGTAAGACCTAAAGAGGGCATCATAAGAGCAGCTATCCTTGCTAGTTGAGATAAAATATGGATAAAACATGATGAAACCTGACAGAACACACGACACAGATGCTTTTATTGTAGTCAATAGATTCTTAAAAGCAAACACCCGCCATGGCTTGCTTCCTCTATTTGGTGTAGGGGCTTCTTGTGTAGTGCAGGATACTATGAAGCGTTTTCTTTGCTTAGGGTGTGCCATGACCCTCTTTCACACTGTGATGATGTGAAAGAGGGTCATGATGTAACGTATGCGGAATAAAGCCAGTGTTTAGCGTGAAGAAGCACTGAGTCCTTGCTTGTGGGCAGGGGCTTCATGAGAGACCCTTGCAGGACGGTTGGCTAAACGTACTTCACCTGCCCGTAAGCTATTGGGGGTTTTAGTACGTTTATAGTCGCTGAGTGTGTGGAACTCTGAAATAAACTGTTTCATGTTCTTATCAAAGTTCCCGAGAGACTCTTCTAGCTCATTGACGTTTTGTCCAATGCCTTGAATGTTGTCGCCAGTTCGCTCAAGGGTGTGGTTCATTTGCTGCACGTTATACACCACTTGTTGAATGTTGCCTAACGTGTCATGGCTGGTGTTGATAATTTCATTCACGGCTTGTGTTTGGCTGCGTGTAGAGGTTTGAATATTTTGGCTCATGTCTCCAAGCTCTTTCACGATGGTTTTAATCATGCCCACGTTCTTAGCAAGGTCTTTCACTAATCCCTGAATGTCTTCCACTTGGGTTTCAATAAACTGGGTTTCTTGCGTGGTTTTACTGGCAAGCACTGCCACTTCCCCCGCAACCACGGCAAACCCTTTGCCTTTATCGCCTGCTTTGGCGGCTTCAATTTCTGCATTCAGTGCCAAAATATTGGTTTGCTTACTAATTTCTCGAATACTGTTTACAACATGGGTAATTTGTGTAGAGCATTCTTCTAAAGAAGCAAAAAGCTTTGAGACGGTGTCCACTTGTGTAATGACACTTTGGGTAATATGGTCTGCTTGAATAATTTGTTGATTAATTTCACGGATGGTACTCCCCACTTCTTCTACGGCGTGGGTAATACGCCCCATATCTTCCTCAATGAGTCCGACATCATTAATGGCACGTTCTGTCCAGTGTTCACTGTCATGGTATGCACTTTCAAGGTCTTTGGCAGTTTCAAGCAACACCTGTTGCTTTTTGAATAATATGTGGGCAGATTCTTCTACGGTGTTATCAAATGTTTCAACAATTTTACGAGTGGTTTCTTTTTTTTGACGTTCGCTTTGGTCACGCTCTTCAAGAAGGTGTGCGGTTTGCTCAAGTTGTCGCTGTGATTCCTCAACCGTACGTTGAATGACATCACGCAGGGCAACAATTTTATTATTGAGCTGAGCCATTTCGTTGGTATCTTCGGTGGTTTCAAGGGCAATAGCATAGTGTCCCTTTTTCAGCTGATCGAGTGCCTCACTGGCTTTGTCGACGGCTTGAATGAAGGTTTTCCGAATGACCAGTAAAGTGAGCCATCCTCCTAAGGCACACAAAGAAAAAATGACGGCTAAACCAATTAGATTTTGTGTGGCTTGTCCCTCTTCTTGAGAAAAGCTATTGTCAAGCGTACGAGTGATTTGGGAAGAGGTATCGCTAGCTTTATCAATGGCAATTGTGGCTTGGTCAAACCAGAAAGAGGGTGTAATGTTATAGCGTCCATCTGAAGCGACATGTGCCATAATTTTATCACGCAGTTTACCAAGATCATTAAAATAGGCGTATCCAATTTGTTTTACGGCACTGGTAATGACCTTATTATCCGTGAGGTTGGAAGCAATTTCTGCCTGAGCTAATGCTTGTTTAAGCTGTCCGTGAGCGGTTAAAGCTTGAGATGCTTTGTCGAAAGATAGAGGTGTTCCTGACGCAATAGCACCTGAGAGCAAGCCACGTTCACGCCCTGCTTTTTCTGCAAACTCCCATAGACTATTACGGGTGTAAGAGTGGTGAACAAACGCTATTTCGGCTTGTGGCTCTTGAGATTCCACACTTTGCCATACCTGACGCTGTGCCGTAATATAGTCTGACATGGCAGTAAACCATTTTGCCATTAACTCAGTTTGAGGGGTAGTTTGGCGGACTTTCATACCATAATCAATTTTTGCACGAAGGGTATCAACGGTACCTTTTTTTGCCTTAAGGGCTTCAAGTTGTTCTAATACCCCACGTTTTTGGGCAATCACAGGGGTATTATTCACTTTCTGAATGGCTTCATTCAAGGCGGTTTCTCCGAGGTCTCGTGCAGAGAGCAGTTTGGAGCGTAAATCAGGAGAAAGTTGTGCAGGGTTATTCAGATAGACCATGGCAATACCACGTTCTTTGGTGAGTGACAATGACCCCTCAGACAAGCTCCCTACCACGGCATTGATTTGTTTAAGCTCATTAAACATGCGTGCTTGTTGGTAATGTTTATAGGCAGATTGTCCTGTAATTGCCATAAGCAGTAGTGTAAGTACACTGATAGTTACATTCAAACGGGTTTTTAATGTCACAACAGACACTCCTTTATCACGGCTCGTTAGGTGCGTGGAACATACACGGACATAGAACTCAGGTAAGCATAGTGTCTCTAGCATAGTGTTAGGTTGTAACAGTGAGGAGCCTCTGTCCGATAAAACCCTACAAATAATGGAGTCTTACAGACGCACTAAGCGTTGCTGTGACCTTTTTAAAGAGAACGACAGAGGGGCAAGGTATGATCCACGCAATTTGGAGGCTTTACGTGTTTTTATTATGTCAAATAAAAATCTTGTATCTGGCTTGTTTTATGTATTCATTCTCTCCCCTGAGTATGTCAGTTTTTAAATTAAAAAAAGGAAACAAATGTTATGGCGATTAATAATAGAGGTGTTGGTTGTCTTGTTTCTATTGCTTGCATTGGTGCTCTTGCTAACATTGGTTCTTTACTACTAGGACTACAAACTGGGCAGTTGAGAAAGAATAACCCTCAAAATACCACGTCACAGAACCCCCAAAAAGCCAAGCCTGTGATGCCTCAGAACCCCCAAAAAGCCAATCCTGTGAATTTAAGTCAGACCGCCCAGCTGGCCAAAACAGAACAAAAAGCACTACCTGGCGTTAAGACTATGGAGGCGTGTAAAAATGACCTTAAATGTATATTGGGTGCAAACGCTGTGAATAAACTCATTAGGGATGGGAATAGTGGCGTTGAACCCCCTTTAGACCCTACGACAAAAATTACTGCAGCACGTCGTTTGAACCCTACTTCCTATCAATATGAGACCAGTGCAACAGCTGGAAACGTTGAAAATAAACGTCAATTCGTGGTGACCAATCCTGG